>NZ_BAABIC010000003.1:105924-419860 GCF_039542425.1 Pseudonocardia yuanmonensis | reverse complement strand
GTTGTCGGTGGTCATGGCGGAGGGGGAACGCCCGGTCCCATCCCGAACCCGGAAGCTAAGCCCTCCAGCGCCGATGGTACTGCACTCGCCAGGGTGTGGGAGAGTAGGTCGCCGCCGACATCAAACATCGAAGAGCGTCCCCACCGGGCAGGTGGGGGCGCTCTTTTCGTATCTTCTCCGAAGGCTGGAATCGCGTCCGCGATCACGGCCGGCGACGCGACGACAACGGGAATTCCTTCAGTGACTGATCGGGATGACAAGCAGGGCGGCCGACGCGAGGACGGCCCCCGGCAGCGGTCCGGCGAGCGCCGGGACCGCGACGACCGTCGAGACGACCGGCGGGGCGGTGGCGGCCGGGTAGGCACCGGCTGGGGCGGGTCGGAGGACCGGCGTGGGCCGCGCCGTGGCGACGACCGCTCCGACGCGCGACGCGGGTCCGAGGGCGACCGCGGTCGTGGCGGTGTCCGGGGCGGTGGCTTCCGCGAGCGCGGTGACCGCGACGCGCGGGGCGGTGGCTACCGCGGACGCGACGACCGGCCGGCGCGCGGCGGTCGCAGCGAGGGCAGCGGCAAGGTCTACGTCGACCGCTGGGGCAACGACGACCGCCGCGGCGGGTTCGGGCGCGACGAGCGCCGGGGCTACGGTCGCGACGACCGCGGGAACGGTGCCGGCCGTGGCGACCGGCCCCGCGGCGCCGGCGACGAGCGCCGTGGCGGCTTCTCCGACCGGCGGGAGCGCTTCGATCGCGATGACCGCCCGAGGGGCTTCCGGCGGGACGACCGCTCGGGGGGCTTGCAGCGCGACGACCGCTCGGGGGGCTTCCGGCGGGACCGCGAGGGTGGCTACCGGCGCGACGACCGCACCCGAGGTGGCGACCGTGACGACCGCCGGGGCGGCTACTCCCGTGGCGGCTACGGCCAGGGCGAGCGCGGGGGGCGGTTCGAGCGCGACGACCGGCGCGGCTCCTTCGACCGGGACGACCGGCGCGGCGGCCAGGACCGCGCTGAACGCGCAGGCGGCCGGTACGACCGCGACTCCCGTGGTGGCCGCGTCGACCGCGACGAGCGCCGCGGGTCCTTCGGCCGCGACGACCGTCGCAGGCAGGACCGCGGAGAGCGCGGTGGCGGGTTCGACCGTGACGAGCGGCGGAGCCGCGTCGATCGTGACGACAGGCGTGGCGGATTCGACCGCGACGACCGCCGCGGCGACCGTGGCGACCGGCCGCGCAGCGGGTTCCGGGGCGACGACCGTCCTCGTGGCGGCGACCGTGAGGCTCGAGGTGGCGGGTACGCGCGCGGGGATTCCGGCGACCGCGGCGGCCGCTTCGACCGCGAGGGCGGTTCGCGCGGCGTGGACCGTGGGGAGCGAGGATTCGACCGCGACGCACGCGGCGGTGCCCGCCCCGAGCGTGGCGGCTACCGCGGCGACCGGTCGCGCGAGGACCGGCCCCGTGACGACCGGCCCCGTGACGACCGGCCCCGTGACGACCGGCCCCGTGACGACCGGCCCCGTGACGACCGGCCCCGTGACGACCGGCCCCGTGACGACCGGCCCCGTGACGACCGGCCCCGTGACGAGCAGGGCCGGAGCGACCGTCCTGCGACGTTCCGTCGGGAGGACCGTGAGTCGCGTCCGGATCGTGGTGACGGGTTCGGCGGGCCGGCGCGGCAGGACCGCGGGAGCGACGTCCGCGACGGCGGGTCCGAGCGCCGCGACCGGGGACCCGAGGGTGGCCGCGGCTTCCGGGGCGACCGGGTGGGACCGGTCCGGGACCGCCGCGAGGGCGGGCCGCGGGACGGCGGTCGGCCGGGTCGCGGGCCGCGCGACCGGGGAGACCGGTTCGAGCGCGGCGACCGGTTCGACCGGGACAGTCGTGAGCGTCGCCCGCGCAGCGCCGAGGGCGTGCCCAGCACCTTCATGGCCGAGCCCGAGCTGCCGGAGGGCGTCCGGCCGAACTCGCTCGACGCGGACGTCCGGCGCGACCTGCGCGGCCTCCAGAAGGAGACCGCGGACAAGGTCGCGCTGCACCTGATCGCCGCGGGCATGCTCCTCGACGAGGACCCCGGACAGGCGCTCGAGCACGCTCGCTATGCGCGGAAGCGGGCGTCGCGCATCGCCGTGGTCCGGGAGGCCGCCGGTATCGCGGCCTACCACGCCGGCGAGTGGAACGAGGCGCTCGGCGAGCTGCGGGCGGCCCGGCGCATGGGCGGCGGGCCGGGTCACATCCCGGTGATGGCGGACATCGAGCGCGCCCTCGGCCGCCCCGAGCGCGCCCTGGAGCTGGCGCGGGGGCCCGAGGTCAAGGAGCTCGGCCACGCCGAGCGGGTCGAGCTCGCGATCGTCGCCGCCGGGGCCCGGCGCGACCTCGGCGAGATCGACGCCGCGGTCGTCGGGCTGCAGGGGGCGGACCTCGACCCGCGCAAGCGGGACCCGTGGAGCGCGCGCCTCTTCTACGCCTACGCGGACAACCTGCTGGTCGCGGGCCGCGAGGCGGACGCGACGCAGTGGTTCGTCCACGCCGCCGACGCCGACGCGGCGGGGGAGACCGACGCGCGCCGCCGGCTCGCCGAGCTGACCGGCGAGGAGTTCGAGGACGAGGACGACGACTTCGCGGTCGGCGAGGTCTTGGAGGAGGACGACCCCGCTCCGGCCACCCGCCGCGCCTCCGACGATCCGGCTGACCTCGCCGACGAGGACGACGTGGACGAGTCCGCCGACGACGAGTCCACCGACGACGAGCTCGCCGACGACGAGCTCGCCGACGACGAGTCCACCGACGACGAGCTCGCCGACGAGCGCGGCGATCTCGACGACGACGGGGACCTCGACGAGTCCGAGCAGCTCGTCGATGAGGCCGATGACCTCGACGAGGTCGACGATGAGGACGACGACCTCGAGGACGAGGACGACGACCTCGCCGGCGAGGCCGATGACCTCGACGTCACCGACGAGCTCGACGACACCGACGAGCTCGACGACACGGACGACCTCGACGACACGGACGACCTCGACGAGGCCGACGATGAGGACGACGATCTCGACGACGAGGGCAACGACCTGGTCGACGATGCCGATGACCTCGACGAGGACGACCTCGACGACGCCGACGACCTCGACCGTGACGACGAGGACGACCAGAACGACGACCTCGACCGGGCCGACGCGCCCGCTCCCGCGGCAGTCGCGGCGGAGCCCGACGAGGACGGCGACCCCGAGCCCCCGATCGACACCTGGCCCGCAGAGGGCCCGGAGGGTGAGCAGTCCTCGTGAGCGACGATCTCCTCTCCCGGTTCGACGTCCTGCTGGTGGACCTCGACGGCACGCTGTACGCGGGGCCGGCGGCGGTCCCCGGCGCCGTCGAGGCGATTGCGGCGGCGCAGGACCGGGGCGTGCGGACCTCGTACGTCACGAACAACGCCTCGCGCCGGCCGTCGGACGTCGCGGCCCACCTCGCCGAGCTGGGCTTCCCGGCGACCACCGAGGACGTCCGCACCAGCTCCCAGGCCGGTGCGGCCATGCTCGCGGCCCAGCTGCCGGCGGGGGCGCGGGTGCTGGTCGTGGGGACGAGCGCGCTGGCGGAGGAGGTCACCCGCCGGGGTCTGACGGTCGTGGACTCGGCCGAGGACGCCGACGCCGTCGTGCAGGGCCACTCGCCCGACACCGGCTGGCGCAACCTCGCCGAGGCGACGCTCGCGATCCGGCGGGGCGCGGTGTGGGTCGCGACGAACGTCGACCCCACGCTCCCGACCGACCGCGGGCCGATGCCGGGCAACGGGTCGTTCGTCGGGGTCGTCCAGATCGCGAGCGGCGCGGAGCCGCAGGTTGCGGGCAAGCCCGCGCCGACGCTGATCCAGGAGGCGCTGCGGGCGTCGGGACGTGAGCGCGGGCTCGTGATCGGCGACCGGCTCGACACCGACATCCAGGGCGGCAACGCGGCGGGCCTGCCGACGCTCGTCGTCCTGACCGGGGTGTCCACCGCGCGGGAGGTGCTGGAGGCGCCCGAGTCGCAGCGCCCGACCTACCTCGGCGCGAACCTGGGCGCGCTGTTCCAGCCCGCCGAGGACCTGGCGCCGGGGTCCCGGGACGGCTGGGCCGTGAGCGAGGACCTGGTGCTGTCGGGCGAGGGGGACGACCTCGACGCCCTGCGGGCCCTCTGCGCGGTGCACTGGGCCGCGGGCGGCGGAGCGGCGCGGGTGCGGGCCGAGGGCGAGGCGGCGGGGACGGCGCTCGCCAAGCTCGGACTCGGCTGAGCCGGCCGAGGCCCAGCAGCTTCTGGCCGAGCAGCTTCTGGCCGAGCAGCTTCTGGCCGAGCCGTTCCGGAGCGAGCCGTTCCGGACGGGCTCGGGCGTCGGCCGACGGACCGTCGCTCCCCTCGACTACCGTGGCGATCACGCCGACGCACGTCGGATCCCGACCGGAGAGCACGACATGACCGTTCCCGTCCCGGGCGATCCGCGCCCGCCGTCCGCGCGCCCGTTCGAGGCCGTGCGGGCCGACGTCGAGGCCGCCCTCGGCGCCCTCGACACGGTCGCCGAGCGACCGGCGGAGGAGCATGTCGCCGCCTTCGAGCGCGTCCACGCCGCGCTGGGCGCCGCCCTCGCCGCCGGATCGCCCGAGCGGGCCTGACGGGGTCCGCCGTGCCCACCCGTTCCCGGCTCGACGCCGAGCTCGTCCGGCGCAAGCTCGCCCGCTCGCGGCAGCACGCCGCCGAGCTGATCAGCGCCGGGCGGGTGACGGTCAACGGGCTGCCCGCCGGGAAACCGGCGACGCAGGTCGACCGGGCGACCCCCGTCGTCGTCGAGGAGCGGGCGGACGCGCCGGACTGGGCCTCCCGGGGCGCCCACAAGCTGCTCGGCGCGCTGGACGCCTTCCCGGACGTCGTCGTGGAGGGCAGGCGATGCCTCGACGCCGGGGCGTCGACCGGCGGGTTCACCGACGTCCTGCTCCGGCGGGGGGCGCGGGAGGTCGTGGCGGTCGACGTCGGCTACGGCCAGCTGGTGTGGCGGCTGCAATCCGATCCGCGGGTGCGGGTGCACGACCGCACCAACGTGCGAGCGCTCGCGCCGGAGCAGATCGGCGGGGTCGTCGACCTCACCGTCGCGGACCTGTCGTTCATCTCGCTGCGCACGGTGCTGCCGGCGCTCGTTGCGTGCACGGCGCCGGGTGGCACCCTGGTGCCGATGGTCAAACCGCAGTTCGAGGTGGGCAGGGAGCGGCTGGGCGCGGGCGGGGTCGTGCGCGACCCGGAGCTCCGGCTGGCCGCACTGACCGAGGTCGCCGACGCCGCGCGGGCCCTGGGCCTCGCGGTCCGCGGCGCGGTCGCGAGCCCGTTGCCCGGCCCGTCCGGCAACGTCGAGTACTTCCTCCGCCTGGCGCGGGGCGGAGAGGGGGCGGACGTGGGCACGGAGGCGGGCACCGAGATGGGCACCGAGATGGGCACGGAGATAGGCGCGGAGGTCGGCGCGGGGGTCGGCGCGGACGTGGGGAACGCACCGCTCGCGCGGGCCGTCGAGGAGGGTCCCCGATGAGGGAGCTGCTCGTCGTCCTGCACGCGGGGCGGGCCACGAACCGGCGGGTCGCCGCCCGGGTCGCGACCCGCCTGGCCAAGGACGGCATCCGGTTGCGGGTGCTGGCGGAGGAGTGGGCCGAGGTCGACAACGGCACCGACCTGCCGCCCGAGCTGCGCCCGGTCGTCGTGGACGGCACGCCGGCGTGCGCGGCGGAGACCGAGGCCGTGCTCGTCCTCGGTGGCGACGGCACCCTTTTGCGCGCCGCCGACCTGGCCCGGCCCGCGAAGGTGCCGCTGCTCGGGGTGAACCTGGGCCGTATCGGCTTCCTCGCCGAGGCCGAGCAGGAGTCGCTCGGCGAGGCGCTCGACGCGATCGTGGACGGGACCTACGAGGTCGAGGAGCGCATGACGATCGACGCGGTGGTCCGGCACCGCGGGCGCGTCGTCGCACGGACCTGGGCACTCAACGAGGGCGTCGTGGAGAAGGCCACCCGCGAGCGGATCCTCGAGGTCATGCTGGAGATCGACGGCCGGCCGGTGTCGGGCTTCGGCTGTGACGGCGTCATCTGCTCCACCCCGACCGGCTCCACCGCCTACGCCTTCTCGGCGGGCGGGCCGCTGGTGTGGCCGCAGGTCGAGGCGATGCTGGTGGTGCCGAGCAACGCGCACGCGCTGTTCGCACGGCCCATGGTCGTGTCGCCGGAGAGCCACGTCGCCGTGGAGATCGACGCCACCGGGCCGCCCGCCGTCCTGGACTGCGACGGCCGGCGGGTCATCGACGTGCCGCCCGGTGCCAGGGTTGAGCTGTGCCGCGGCGCCGAGCCGGTCCGCATGATGCGGCTGGCCGCGCAGCCCTTCGCCGACCGGCTGGTCCGCAAGTTCGACCTGCCGGTCCGCGGCTGGCGGGGCGCGCCGGACCGGCCCGACGAGCATTGACGAGCACTGAGGCGCACTGAGCCACACCGAGCCGCACCAGCCAGAACGAGCCTGTACCCGGGTCGGGGACCCGCCCGGACACACCGCGGTCTGCGCGCGGATCTGTCGGGGGTGGCCCGTATCGTGCGGCCCATGCTGGCCGAGATGCGCATCCAGGGCCTCGGCGTGATCGACGACGCCACGCTGGAGCTCGATCCGGGCCTCACCGTGCTCACCGGTGAGACCGGCGCGGGCAAGACCATGGTCGTGACCGGGCTGTCCCTGCTGGGCGGCGGCCGGGCCGAGGCCTCGCGGGTCGCCGAGGGTGCGTCGCGGGCCGTCGTCGAGGGCCGCTTCGAGCGCAGCGGCGCGGCCGCGCTGGAGCTGGCCGAGGAGGTCGGCGCGGAGGCTGACGAGGACGGCACGCTGATCGCGGTCCGCTCCGTGTCGGCGGACGGGCGGTCCCGCGCCCACCTCGGCGGGCGGTCCGTGCCGGTCGGCGTGCTCGGCCGGCTCGCCGAGGCCACCCTCGCCGTCCACGGACAGAACGACCAGCTGCGGCTGCTGCGCCCCGCCGACCAGCGTGCGTTGCTGGACCGGTACGCGGGCGACGCGGTGGCCAAGCCCCTGGCCGCCTACCGCGAGACCCGCGCGGAGTGGCAGGCCGTGTCCGCCGAGCTCGTCGAGCGCCGCGACAACGCGCGCCGGCTGGCCCAGGAGGCGGACATGCTCCGGCACGGGCTCACCGAGATCGAGGCGGTCGCACCGCAGCCGGGGGAGGACCGCGAGCTCGTCGAGGAGGCGAAGCGGCTCGCCGCGGCGGACGACCTGCGCGAGGCCGCCGGGCTGGCCCGGGCGATGCTGTCCGGCTCGGACGACGGGGAGACCCCCGGCGCGGTCGGGCTCGCCGGCGAGGCGCGCAACCGGCTGCACTCCGCCGGCGACCCGGACCTGGCGGCGCTCGACCCGCGGCTGGGGGAGGCCCTCGCCGTGCTCACGGACGTGACCGCGGAGCTGTCCTCCTACCTCGACCGGCTCGACGCGGACCCCGAGCGGCTCGCCCAGGTGCTGTCCCGCCAGGCCGAGCTCAAGGCCCTCACGCGGAAGTACGCCGCGGACACGGACGGCGTGCTGGAGTGGGCCGCGCAGGCGCAGGAGCGGCTCGCCGGGCTCGACACCTCGGACGAGGCGCTCGCCGCCCTGGCGGCCCGGCGGGACGCGCTCGCCACCGACCTGGCCGGGCACGCCGCGGCGCTGGGCGCGGCGCGCGCCGAGGCCGCGGGCCGGCTGGCCGCGGACACCACCGCGGAGCTGGGCGGGCTCGCGATGAAGGACGCGGAGCTGCACGTCTCGGTCGCGGCGCGGGCGGCGAGCGGCCCCGACGCCGCCGACGCGCTGCTCGTCGAGGGGCGCTGGGTCGTCGCCGGGTCCGACGGGGTGGACGAGGTGGAGCTGCGGCTCGTCCCGCACCCCGGGTCGGCGCCGCAGCCCCTGCACAAGGGCGCGTCCGGCGGCGAGCTGTCCCGGGTGATGCTGGCCCTCGAGGTCGCGCTCGCGGGCGCGGACCCGGTGCCGACGATGGTGTTCGACGAGGTCGACGCCGGGGTGGGCGGCCGCGCCGCGGTCGAGATCGGTCGCCGGCTGGCCCGGCTCGCCGCGCGGCACCAGGTCATCGTGGTCACGCACCTGCCGCAGGTGGCGGCCTACGCGGACCGGCATCTCGTGGTCCAGAAGAAGCGCGGCGAGGGCGTCACCCGCAGCAGCGTGCGCACGCTGCCCGAACCCGAGCGGATCGTCGAGCTGGCGCGGATGCTCGCGGGGCTGGACGACACCGACACCGGCCGCGCACATGCCGAGGAGCTGCTGGCCGCCGCCCGCACCCACCGCGAGGAGGACCGGGCCGAGCCCCGGAAGCGCCGCCGCAAGGGGTGAGCGTCAGCGTTCATTGAGCCAGGTCGTGACCGCCTCGAGGACGGCGGGGTCGATGGTCGTCTCGATCATGGCGTACTCGGCGGGCGAGCCGGTCGGGGCGGGTTGCAGGAGGTGGTTGAGACCGTCGAAGGTGCGGACGGTCGCGTCCGGTGAGCCGGCCAGCGCGTCGCGCATCGGTTGTTCGTTCTGCGCGGGCGGGACCTGCAGGTCCTTCGAGCCGAAGAACGCGAGCACCGGGATCCGCAGGGCACTCAGGGCCGGGCGCGGGTCGTCGGTGAGGAACGGGACCAGGCTCGGCACCTGCGCGGCCGCCGCGTCGGCCTGCTCCGCCGGCAGCCCCTGCGCGACGGCCTGCTCGCGGGCCGTCTGCTGCGCGCCCGCGACGTCTCCCGCGCGCACTTGCGCGATCATCCGCCCGACCCGCTCGACCTGCGCCTCGACCTGGTCGGCCGGTAGCCCGGCCGCGGTGAGGATCAGCCGGTTCTGCTCCACCAGCACGTCGCCGCCGGGCACCGCGGGCCCGGCCATCAGCACGGTGAACGCGATCTCGCCGGGTGCCGAGCGCTGCACCGCGAGCGGCGCGAGGTAGCCGCCCTCGCTGTGCCCGAACAGCCCGATCCGGGCCGGGTCGACGTCCGGGCGGGTGCGCAGGTACGCGACGCCCGCGCGGGCGTCGTCGGCCAGGTCGGCGTACGGGGTGCCGTCGAGGGACCCGCCGGACCCGCCGACGCCGCGGTCGTCCGTTCGCAGCACGGCGACGCCCGCGCGGGTCAGCACGTCGGCCGGCACGAGGAACGGCTTGTGCCCGGCGAGCGTCTCGTCGCGGTCCTGCGCGCCGCTGCCGGTGATCATCACGACGGCGGGGAACGGCCCGGGACCCTCGGGCGTGGTGACCGTGCCGGCGAGCGTGAGGCCCCCGCTCGGGAAGGTGACGTCCTCGCTGCGGTACGGGAAGGGCGGGGCGGGGGTCTGCGGCCGGGCCGGCACCGGCAGCGTGCCCCGGGTCAGCGAGAACGCGAAGGTCCGGCCGGACTGGGTGAGGTCGCCGCGGATCGCGTCGCCGTCGAGGGTGCCACGGAAGGTCGGGTCCCCCGGGACGTCGGGGATCGCGAAGGACACGGCGGTGCCGTCGACGCCCACCCCGGACAGCGCCTTGCCGGCGATCCCCTGCGAGGGGATGTCGATGGTGCCCGACCTGCCGTCCTCGGTGAGGTGCACGCCGACCGGGAGCGGCGCGCCCGGGACCTCGACGGTGCCCTGCCAGTCCCCGGCGGCGGAGCCCGCGGCCGGGGCCGCGCACTCGACGGCGACCGTCCCCAGCACGGCGAGCACGGACAGGACCAGGACGGACGCCCCCCGACGGACCATGACACGATCATGCCCGACCCGGGAGCCTTGAGGACGGCCGTGACCGGCCCGGACACGGATCCGCGGTCGTCGGGCCGGGTGACGGGGCGGTCACGGTGCGGCGCGCCTTCACCGATCCGCGCCGGGGCGGTGCCAGGGTGCGCGGCATGAAGCTGACCGGCCTGCTGCACCGCTCGCGACCCGAGCTGCCCGGGCTCGCCGGGATCGCGCGCGTCGACAAGCGCACGGACGCGTTGCTCAAGCGGCTCAAGCCGGGCGACATCGCGGTGCTCGACCAGATCGACATGGACCGCGCCACGGCGGACGCGTTGATCGCGGCCGAGGTCGCCGCCGTCGTCAACGCCTCGCCGTCCATCTCCGGGCGCTTCCCGAACCTCGGGCCCGAGGCGCTGCTGGCGGCCGGCGTCCCGCTGATCGACGAGGCCGGGCCCGAGGTCCTGCACGACGTGCGCGACGGCGCGCGGATCCGGGTGCACGAGGGCGTGGTCTACGCGGGCGAGCTGGAGCTGGCCCGCGGCACCGAGCAGACGGCCGACTCGGTCGCCGACGCCCTGGTCGAGGCCAAGGCCGGGCTCACCCACCAGCTCGAGGCGTTCGCCGCGAACACGACCGAGTTCATGCGGCAGGAGCGGTCGCTGCTGCTCGACGGCTTCGGCGTGCCGGAGGTCGACGTCGCGCTGCGGGGGCGGCAGGTCCTCGTGGTGGCGGCGGGCTTCGACCACGCCAAGGACCTCGCGCGGCTCGGCAACTACATCCGCGAGTACCAGCCGGTGCTGCTCGGCGTCGGCGCAGGCGCCGACGCGCTGCGGGCCGCGGGACACACGCCGCACCTCATCGTCGGGGACCCGTCCGACATCTCCGACGAGACCCTGACCTGCGGTGCCGACGTCGTCGTCCCGGCCTTCGCCGACGGGCACGCCCCCGGCCTGCACCGGGTGCAGGATCTGGGCGCGAGCGCGGTGACCTTCCCGTCCTCGGCGAACCCCGAGGACCTCGCACTGCTGCTCGCGCACCACCACGGGGCGTCGATGATCGTGACCGTCGGCCTCTCGGCCACCATGGTCGAGTTCCTCGACCGGGGCCGGTCCGGCTCCAACGCGTCGACCTTCCTCACCCGCCTGCAGGTCGGGGGCGGGCTGGTCGACGGCCGCGTCATCGCCCAGCTCTACCGCAGCCGGATCTCCACCGGCGCGCTGCTGCTGCTCGTCGGGGCGGCGCTCGTCGCGGTTCTCGCCGCGCTGCTGATGTCGCAGGCCGGGGACGCGGTCCTGGCCTGGATCACCACGACGGCGGCCGCGCTGTTCGACACGATCGAGGGGTGGTTCGTCCGGTGATCTCGCTGCGCTACCACGCGGTCTCCATCGCGGCGGTGTTCCTCGCGCTCGCGGTCGGCGTGGTGCTCGGCGCGAGCGGCCTGTCCGACCGGCTGCTCGCCGCGGTCTCGGCCGACCGCGACGACCTCTCCACCCAGGTCGACACCCTCACCGCCCAGCGCGACGCCCTGCTCGACGAGCAGGCCGCCGCGGACCAGTTCGCGAGCCGGGTCGGCCCGGCCGCGGTGCGCGGGCTGCTGACGGGCAAGAGCGTGGCGCTCGTGCAGGCGGGCGGCGAGGAGACCGACGCCGAGTCCGTGATCCGGCTCGTCGGGCAGGCGGGCGGCACGGTGACCGGCACGATCACGCTCACGGACGCCGTCGGCGACCCGGCCCGGTCCGACCAGCTCAACGCCCTCGCCGCCGAGCTGCTGCCGGCCGGTGCGCAGCTCCCGGCCGCCTCCGACACCGGCAGCCTGGCGGGCGGCCTGCTCGGCAGCGTCATGAGCACGAAGAACGCCCCGACCGCGGACCAGGCCGGCGCGGTGTGGACCGGGCTCGCCGACGCCGGGTTCGTGCAGCCCGGGACCGCACCGGGTCCGGCGGACCTCGTCGTCGTCCTGACCGGGGGCGCCGCCCAGGGGGCCGACGCAGGGGACTCGGCGGCCGTGCTCGCCCGCCTCGCCGCGCAGCTGGACCGCTCCGGCGCCGGCGCGGTGCTGGCGGGCCGGGCGGGCTCGGCGTCGGCGACCGGGCCGATCGGCGTCGCGCGGGCCGCGGGCGGATCGACGGCGGGCCTGTCGACGGTCGACGACATCCAGACCGGCGCCGGACGCGTCGCCACGGTGCTGGCGCTCAAGGAACAGCTCGACGGCGGGGCGGGCAGCTACGGCTCGGACCGCACCGCCTCCGGGGGCTCGGCCCCCGGCGCCTGACCTGCACCGAACCTGGCACGGAACTCCACTGAGCGAACGGCGCTCTCGCTCATTCGTAGTGAGCGAGAGCGCCGTTCGTGCATCCGGCGGTGCCGGCGACACGCGGCGGGACGGTCCTGGCGGGCCGGTCGGACGGCCCCGGGTACACTGAAGTTCCGTGCAGACACGCGCGACCCGTCATCTGTTCGTCACCGGCGGGGTCGCATCCTCGCTGGGCAAAGGCCTCACCGCGTCGTCCCTCGGTCAGCTGCTCACCGCGCGCGGGCTGCGGGTCACGATGCAGAAGCTCGACCCGTACCTGAACGTCGACCCCGGGACGATGAACCCGTTCCAGCACGGCGAGGTCTTCGTCACCGAGGACGGCGCCGAGACGGACCTCGACATCGGCCACTACGAGCGGTTCCTGGACAGGAACCTGCACGGTCGGGCCAACGTCACCACCGGCCAGGTGTACTCCGAGGTCATCGCCAAGGAGCGGCGCGGCGAGTACCTGGGCGACACCGTCCAGGTCATCCCGCACATCACCAACGAGATCAAGGACCGCATCCTCGCGATGGCGGAGCCGGACGCGGACGGCGCGGTCCCGGACGTCGTCATCACCGAGGTCGGCGGCACCATCGGCGACATCGAGTCGCTCCCGTTCGTGGAGGCGGCCCGCCAGGTCCGCCACGAGGTCGGCCGGGACAACTGCTTCTTCCTGCACGTCTCGCTGGTGCCGTACCTGGCGCCGTCGGGCGAGCTGAAGACCAAACCCACGCAGCACTCCGTCGCGGCCCTGCGGAACATCGGTATCCAGCCCGACGCGCTGGTCCTGCGCGCCGACCGGGAGATCCCGGAGGCGATGAAGCGCAAGATCTCGCTGATGTGCGACGTCGAGATGGACGGCGTCGCCGCCTGCCCCGACGCCCCGTCGATCTACGACATCCCCCGCGTGCTGCACCGCGAGGCGCTCGACGCCTACGTGGTCCGGCGGCTCGGGCTGCCCTTCCGGGACGTCGACTGGACGGTCTGGGGCGACCTGCTCGACCGCGTGCACAACCCGGACGAGAAGGTCACGATCGCGCTCGTCGGCAAGTACGTCGACCTGCCGGACGCCTACCTGTCCGTCACCGAGGCGCTGCGCGCCGGCGGGTTCGCGCACCGCGCCAAGGTCGACATCCGGTGGGTCGTCTCGGACGACTGCGAGACGCCGTCCGGCGCCGCCACCGCGCTGAAGGGTGTCGACGGGGTGCTGATCCCGGGCGGGTTCGGCATCCGCGGCATCGAGGGCAAGCTCGGCGCGATCACCCACGCCCGCACGCGCGGGATCCCCACCCTGGGGCTGTGCCTGGGCCTGCAGTGCATGGTGATCGAGGCGGCCCGCAACCTCGCCGGCCTGGACGAGGCCAGCTCCAGCGAGTTCGACCCGCGCACCCCGCACCCGGTGATCTCGACGATGGCCGAGCAGGTCGACGTCGTCGCCGGCGAGCGGGACATGGGCGGGACCATGCGGCTCGGCGCCTACCCTGCGGCACTGGGGGAGGGCACCGTCGTCGCCAAGGCCTACGGCAGCCGCGACGTGTCCGAGCGGCACCGCCACCGCTACGAGGTCAACAACTCCTATCGGGGCCGGCTGACCGAGGCCGGCCTGGTGTTCGGCGGCACCTCGCCGGACGGGAAGCTGGTCGAGTTCGTCGAGCTCCCGGAGCAGAAGCACCCGTTCTTCGTCGGCACCCAGGCGCACCCGGAGCTCAAGAGCCGGCCCACCCGTCCGCACCCGCTGTTCGCGGCCTTCGTGGACGCGGCCCTGCGGTACAACGCCGAGGACCGGCTCCCGGTCGAGATGCCGTCCCGGGCGAAGGGCAACGGGCAGGGCGAGCGGAGCGGATCCGCGGAGGCGGCGGCGGAGCCCGCCGAGGTGGGCTCGTGAGCCGGAGCGCCCCGGGCACGCACGACTTCCCGATCACCGCCTCGCAGGACATCTACGAGGGCCGCGTGATGGCCGTCCGGGCGGACACGGTCCGCATGCCCGGCGGCCGGGAGGCGACCCGCGAGATCGTCGAGCACCCCGGCGCGGTCGCGATCGCCGCGGTCGACGAGCAGGACCGGCTGATGATGATCCTGCAGTACCGGCACGCCGTGCGGCGCCGGCTGTGGGAGATGCCGGCCGGGCTGCTCGACCAGGCCGGCGAGGACCCGGTCGCCGCGGCGGCCCGGGAGCTCGAGGAGGAGGGCGGCCTCGTCGCCCGGGACTGGTCGGTGCTGGTGGACGCCGTGCCCTCGCCGGGCTTCTCCGAGGAGGCCATCCGGGTCTTCCTGGCCACCGGGCTGCGCGAGGTGGACCGCCCCGACCTGGGCGACGACGAGGAGTCCGAGCTCGAGCTGCGCTGGATCCCGCTCGCCGAGGCGGTCGCCATGGTGCTGCGCGGCGAGATCGTCAATGCGACGACCGTCGCCGGGGTGCTCGCCCTTCAGGCGGTGCGGGACGGGCACGCCGAACCCCGCGCCGTCGACGCCCCCTGGCCGGACCGCCCGACCGCCTTCGCGAAGCGCAAGGAGGGCTGAGCCCAGGGGATGAGCGAACGGCGCTCTCGCTCACTAGGCCTGAGCGAACGCGCCGCTCGCTCATACGGGGCTGACGATGGGCGAACCGCTCGCTCAGCCTTCGGCGCGTTTGCGGTCGTCGTCGGGGAAGGTGCCGGCCTCGATGCAGCGCGCGGACCAGCGGCGCAGGTCGGCGACGAGCGGGTCGAGCTCCGACAGGGCCGCCAGGAGGTCCTCCTGCGAGGCGTCGGTGGCGGCCTCGATGCCGTCGCGCAGCTCCCGTCCGGCAGGGGTGAGCGCGCCGTCGGCGAGGAGCCCGTCGCGTTCGAGGTGCGCGGCTGCGGCCTCGCGCACCTCGTCCAACCAGCCGCGGGTGGAGCTGTACTCGCCGACCGGGTAGCCGACCCACAGCTCGGCCAGGATCGAGGCCCGGACGGGATCGAGCCCGGTGGCGACGACGGCGGCGAGGTGACCGTCGCCGCGGTGCTCGCGGACGAGGTCGGCGGCCCGCCACAGCCGGCCGAAGGGGTCGGCGAGCCGAGGCTGGGCACGCAGCGCCGAGAACAGCGGCCGGGCGGTGCCGTCGACGGTCCCGACGGCCCGCTCGAGGGCGGCCGCGACCTCGCCGGCCCGCTGCTCGTCGGCCTCGCCGAGCGTCGCCCGCAGGCTCGCGGCCGCGGCGCGGTCGCGCACCGCGATGAGATCGGGCAGGGGCAGCAGCGCGCGGCCCGCCGTCCAGAGCCGATCGACCAGCCCGGGCTCGAACACCCCGAAGGTCGCCGTGACCAGTGCGGACGGCACCTCCCCGAGCGGAGCGGCGCGCCCGGTCAGGTAGCCGGTGAGGAAGTCGTAGCCGTGCGGCGCGAGGGCCTGTGCACCTGCGGCGACCACACGGCGTGCATCGCGACGGGCTCGAGCGCGTCGCGGAGCAGGCGGGCAGGGGAGGTGCCGCCCGGGACGGCGTCGGCGTCAACGGCGTCGACGGTGGTGTCGACGGTGGCGCCGGCGGCGGTGCCGGCGGGATCGGCGTCGGCCATCCGGCCAGGCTAGGGCGGGTTCCGGCGCCCCGCGCCCCGGCGGCTCACCCCGCGGCCGCGGCGCGGGCCATCCCGCGGCGCACGTACGGGGCGACCGGGCTCAGCCGCAGCACCTCCGGGATCCGCACCACCACCTCCCGGTGGCCGTAGAGGGACAGCCGTCCGTCGGCCCGGACCGCGGCGAGGTCCAGCGCGCCGTCCCACACCTGGTAGAGGAGGCCCAGCGGGGACTCGAGGACCGCGTCCACCTCGAAGCCCGGGTCGGTGAAGCAGAGCGACACGTCGTGCGGCTGGATCACGAACCAGAACCGGCGGCGCCGGGCGTCCGGGACGTGGACGTGCAGCACCGTCCGCCGCTCGCCCAGCGGTCGCGGGTCGATCCCGCCGCGGATCCACCACATCAGCGTGGTCGGGTCCAGCTCGTCCGGCCGCGGTTCGCCGAACGCCCAGCGGGCGCCCCACTCGGCCAGCCCGAAGAGCAGCGGCAACAGCTCCTCGGCCGCGGGGGTCGGGTGGTACTCGCCGTCGGCGTGCACCACGAGGCCGGCGCGCTCGAGCTGGCCGAGCCGCTTCGACAGCAGCGCACGGGACATGCCCGGGAGGCCCCGGGCGAGCTCGTTGAACCGGGAGGCGCCCACGAGCAGGTCGCGGACCACGAGCAGCGTCCACCGGTCACCCAGGATCTCCAGCGACCGTGTGATCGGGCAGTACTGGCCGTAGCGGGACATGGCCGCACATCCTCCTCGGCCCGGTTCACTTTCGGAACTATCCGGCATCCCGGAACCACCGGATCCTTCCCCGCATGACCACTCTCGCGCAGCCCACCGTGTCCGCTCCGACCGATGCGGACGTCCTTGCCCTCGCCCAGGCCGTCGGCCGGGCCGCCGCCCCCTTCGAGGCGGCGCACGACGCCCGGGCCGACTTCGTCGTCGAGGCCTACTCCGCCATGGCCGAGCTCGGCTACCTGCGCCTCGGCGTCCCTGTCGAGTTCGGCGGGCTCGGCGCCACCCTGCGCCAGGTGGTGCTGGCGGAGGAGGAGCTGGGCCGCTGGTCCGGCTCCGCGGCGCTCGCGGCCGCGATG
The DNA here is from genome assembly GCF_039542425.1 of Pseudonocardia yuanmonensis. Lineage (NCBI taxonomy): Bacteria > Bacillati > Actinomycetota > Actinomycetes > Pseudonocardiales > Pseudonocardiaceae > Pseudonocardia > Pseudonocardia yuanmonensis. Next base: position 403,247 of record NZ_BAABIC010000003.1, on the reverse strand, counting down.
CACCTCTACCTCACCCGCATGCAGGTGTGGCGGCACCGGCGCGGCAAGCCGGACGCGGCCGGGGTGCTGGGGCGGATCGCCGGCGAGGGCCTTGTCCTCGCGACGAGCGGCGGCTCCGACTGGGTCTCCCCGACCACGACCGCGACCCGGGTCGAGGGCGGGTACCGGTTCGACGGCCGCAAGACCTTCTGCACCCAGGCCCCGGTCGCGGGGGTGCTCGCCACCTCCGCGGTGCTCGGCGAGCCGGGGCCCGACGCGGTCGTCCTGCACGCCGGGGTGCCGTTCGCGGCACCGGGCGTGAGCATCATCGAGACGTGGGACACCCTCGGCATGCGCGGGACCGCGAGCCACGACGTCGTGCTCGACGGCGTGTTCGTGCCGGAGGAGAAGATCCTCGGCACCCGGCCGTACGGGGCGCTCGCCGGACCGCTGCTCGTGGCCGTGATCCACTTCGCCCCGATCGCGGCCGCGGCGTACATGGGGGTCGCGCGCGGGGCGTGCGAAGAGGCGGAACGCCTGGTCGCCGGGCGGAACGAGGTGCCCGCCGCGGCCGTGCGCGGGATCGGGGAGATGCGGGCGCGGCTGCGGGTCGCGAAGTGGGCCCTGCTCGCCGCGGTCGACGAGGTCGGCGATGATCCGCCCGCCGACGACGCCACGCTCGACGCGGTCCTGACGGCGAAGCGGCACGCCGTCGTCGAGGCCCGGACGGTCGTGGACCTGGCGCTGGAGGTGGCGGGAGGACCGGCGTTCTTCCGCAAGTCGCCGCTGGAGCGGGCCTACCGGGATGTGCGGGGCGGGCCGTTCCACCCGCTCACCCCGGAGGCCACGCTCGCCCGGCTCGGCGAGTCGGCGCTGGCGGAGGTCCGGGGCTGACAGGAGTCGACGGATCCGGCGCCCGCGGTTCGGGGCGGGCGCCGGGCGATGCGGGTTCGGGGTGGCGCGGTGCGGCGGCGCGGTCGGGGGCGCTGCGGGTACGGCGCAGACAGCGCGAGTCGGGGCCGCGCGGTTCTGAGCGGCGCGGGCAGCGCGCTTCGGGGCGGCGCGGTTCGTAGTGGCGGGTCAGGGCCGTAGCGGGCGGCCCTGCGCGTCGGTCGAGCGGCCCGCGAGCAGGACGATCCCGTCGACGAAGCCCCAGATCGCGCCCAGCCCGAAGGTCACCAGCGTGACGATCAGCTGGGCGACCGCGATGCCGGTGTGCCCGGTGTAGAAGCGGCCGATCCCGGCGCCGCCCAGGAACAGCTGGAGCAGGCCGGCGGCGAGCTTCGACTTGTCCGAGTAGGGGACGCCGGTGCCGGGCTCGCGGCCGTAGGGCGCGTCGGGCGTGCCGCCCGGGACGTGGTGCGGCAGGCCGGGGGCGCCGTAGGTCGGGCTGCCGCCGCCGTGGGGCGCGGGGAGGTGCCCGTACCCGCTCGTGAACGGTTGGTGGCCGGTGTACGGACCGGCGTACCCGGAGGGGAGACCGGCCGGCGGACCGTAGGCCTGGCCGTACCCGGTGTGCCCGCCGCCGGGCTCGCCGGGGCGGTTCCACAGCGCCGACGGGTGCGGGGCGGGGAGGTCGGTGAACAACCCGGCCAGGTCGTCGAGCGTCCGCGCGGCCCACACCTGCGCGATCCGCTCCTCGTACTCGCCGCCGTCGAGCCGACCGTGCGAGAAGTGCTCCGCCAGGGCCCGCGCGGCGTCCTCGCGCTCGGCGTTGCCGATCCTGACCTGCGGGGGTTCGGGGCGGGGCTCGGACTCGCTCACGGCTCCGACCGTACCCCCGGAGCGGCCGCGGGCGTCGGCACCGACGCGGTGAGAGGCGATCGGACTCGGCGAGCCTTCGAAGAGGAATCCTCGCCGGCCCCGAGGAGCGAGTCGGCCGGCCCTGGCGGGCGAACCGGCCGGGACTGGCACATCCGCCGCCGCGCTGAACATCCTCCGAGGCGTCGCCACATCCGCCGGTGCGCCGCCACATCCGCCGGTGCGCCGGCACAGCCGCCGGTGCGCCGGCATAGCCGCCGGTGCGCCGGCATAGCCGCCGGTGCGCCGCCACGACCGCCGGTGCGCCGCCACATCCGCCGGTGCGCCGCCACGACCGCCGGTGCGCCGCCACAACCACCGGTGCGCCGACACAACCGCTGCGGAGCGACGGCACAACCATGAGGACGGCCGCACACCCGGTCGACGGCGTGTACGAGGATCGAGCAGGTGTGCGACCGGCCGCGAGATGCCGGCGGCTGCTGGTCCGCGCCGGACCGACAGTCGGGCACCACGCTGAAGCGACCGTGAATCGCCTCCGCGGCGGCCAGCTTCGGGCTGCTCGGGTTCTGCGGCGGCTCGGTTCTGCGGCGGCTCGGTTCTGCGGCGGCTCGGTTCTGCGCGGCTCGGTTCTGCGGCGACTCGATTTCGCGCGGCTCGACTCGGCGGCGTTTCGGCTCGTCGAACCGATCTCACGGCGGTTCAGCGCCGCGCCCGCACACCCGCCCCGGCGCGACACAGACCGTCGACCGGGTGCGCGGCACGGCGGACGGGTGTGAGAGGACGCCCGACGGGGTGTGCGAGGGCGGCCCGGGTGTCCGAGCGCCTGACGGGGAGCGAGAGGCGCGGCCGCGACCCGTGGCGCCCCGGACCGGCGCCCGCCCCACCTCGGTCCTGGCTGCATCCCGTGCACACCCGGCGCCCGCCCCGTCCCGGTCCTAGGCTCGGCCCATGCGCTTCGGTCTGTTCGTTCCCCAGGGCTGGCGGCACGATCTCGTCGGCATCGACCCCGCCGAGCAGTGGGCGGTGATGAAGGGGCTCGCGGCCCACGCGGACGCGGGTCCGTGGGAGTCGATCTGGGTCTACGACCACTTCCACACGGTCCCGGCCCCCACCGATCAGGCCACCCACGAGGCGTGGACGCTGATGGCGGCGTTCGCGGCGTCGACCGAGCGGGTCCGGCTCGGCCAGATGTGCACCTGCATGGCCTACCGCAATCCCGCGTACCTGGCGAAGGTCGCCGCGACCGTCGACGTCGTGTCGGGCGGGCGGGTCGAGATGGGTATCGGCGGCGGCTGGTACGAGCACGAGTGGCGCGCCTACGGCTACGGCTTCCCGCCGCCGAAGGACCGGCTCGGGATGCTCGACGAGGGTGTGCAGATCTTCCGGCAGGCCTGGCAGAAGGGCGTCGCGACGCTCGACGGCACCCATTACCAGGTCGACGGCGCGATCTGCGAGCCCCGGCCACTGCAGTCCGGCGGCATCCCGATCTGGGTCGCGGGCGGCGGGGAGAAGGTCACGCTGCGCATCGCCGCGCGGTACGCCGACTACACCAACTTCGACGGGAGTCCCGAGGGCTTCACCGCCAAGTCGGAGATCCTGGCGAGGCACTGCCGGGAGCTCGGCACCGACTTCGAGGCGATCGTGCGCTCCGCCAACTACAACGTCGCCATCGGCACCACGGAGGCCGAGGTCTCCGACCGGCTCCGGCAGCTGGTCGACCGGCTGGCTCCGTACGTCGGCAAGGAGAAGGCGGAGGCCCAGCTCGGCGGGTTCCGGGGGCTGCCCGGCGTCGGCACGCCGGAGCAGATCGTGGAGAACCTGCGCGGGATGCAGGAGCGCGGGATGACCTACGGGATCTTCTACTTCCCCGAGGCCGCCTACGACCGCTCGGGCATCGAGCTCTTCGAGCGCGAGGTGATCCCGAACCTCGCGTGACGCGTCGTGGATCCATGGACGCGTGAGGGCCCGGTCCGACCGCGTCGTGGATCCATGACGCGTGAGAGCCCGGCCCCACCGCGTTGTGGATCCCTAGCGCGTGTGAGAGCCCGGTTCGGGCGCGTCCATAATGCGGCGCATGGGCACACGGGTGGCGGACGGGGTGGAGGCCTTCCTCGCCCACCTGGCCGTGGAGCGCGGCCGCTCGGCGAACACCCTGCGCTCCTACACGACCGACCTCGACCGCTACCTCGCCCACCTGCAGGTCCGGGGGATCGACGACCTCACCGCGGTCGCCGAGTCCGACGTCACCGACTTCGTCGCGGCGCTGCGTAGCGGGGAGGCACCGCTGGCGGCGTCGTCGGCGGCCCGGGCGCTGGCGGCGGTCCGCGGCCTGCACCGGTTCGCGGCGCGGGACGGGCTCGTGCCGGTGGACGTCGCACGGGCCGTCGCGCCGCCCACGCTGCCGCGCCGGTTGCCCAGGGCGCTCACGATCGACCAGGTCGAGCAGCTCCTGGCGGGGTGTGTGGGCGACGGCCCGACCGCGTTGCGCGACCGCGCGCTGCTCGAGCTGCTCTACTCGACGGGCGCGCGGATCTCCGAGGCGGTCGGGCTGGACCTCGACGACCTCGACCCCGCCGCGCGGACGGTCCTGTTGCGCGGCAAGGGCGGCAAGCAGCGGATCGTGCCGGTGGGGCGGCCAGCGCTCGCTGCCGTCGACGCCTACCTCGTGCGGGCCAGGCCCGGCCTGGCCGCCAAGGGCCGCGGCACCCCCGCCCTGCTGCTCAACGCCCGCGGCGCCCGGCTCTCCCGGCAGAGCGCCTGGCACGCCCTGCGCGCGGCGGCCGACGCCGCCGGTCTCGACCCGACCGCGGTCTCGCCGCACACCCTGCGGCACTGCTTCGCCACGCACCTGATGGCCGGCGGCGCGGACGTCCGGGTGGTGCAGGAGCTGCTCGGACACGCGTCGGTGACCACCACGCAGATCTACACCCACGTCACCGTCGACGCCCTGCGCGAGGTGTACGCCACCGCGCACCCGCGGGCGCTCGGTACCGGACGCACCGGACGGACCCGGCACCGCTAACGTCCGCGACGATGATCGCGACACGGGTGTCCCGGCTCCTCCTGCCCGCCGTCCTCGCCACGCTGCTGGCGGGCTGCGGCGACGCCACGCTCACCACGGACACCGGTTCCGGCACTGGCGACCCGGGTACCGAGAGCGGGACCGACCGGCACGAGGGCCTCGTCCGGCGCGTGGAGATCGTGTCCGACGCCGGCGACGTCACCCTCCGCTCCGGGCCGGAGGGTTCGGCCACCGTGGATCACGAGCTCCGCTGGACCGGGCCGCGGCCCGAGCTGACCCAACAGCGCTCGGCCGACGTCCTGCGGATCACCGCCCGCTGCCCGGAGCCGGGGGAGCGGTGCGAGACCCGGCTGACCGTCACGGTGCCCGCGACCGCGGCCGCGGGCGTCGAGCTCGGCGCGGGCGACGTGATCGTCGAGGGCCTGACCGGTGCCCAGGAGCTGCGGACCGCCTCCGGCGGGATCACCGGCAGCGGCCTGGCCGGCCCACGGGTCTCCGCGCTCAGCACGGCCGGCGACGTCGAGCTGACCTTCGGCACGCCGCCCGCCGCCGTCGTGGCGGAGTCGACGGCGGGGGACGTCGGCGTGCTCGTCCCGGTCGGCCCGGTGTACCGCGTCGACGCCGGGACCGCGGCCGGCTCGGTCGAGGTCGAAGTCGCGGACGACCCGGGAGCCGACGCCACCATCTCTGCACACAGCACTGCGGGGGACGTCCGCGTAGCCCACTCCGGCGCGGGCAGCTGACCAGCCGTAACCCTCGCGCCCTCGGTACGGGAGGGTTCGGCATCCCCCAGATCGTTCACATATCAACGTAGTGGATCTGTCGCGCTCTGTTGTCTTCCTCACCCGAACGGCCGTGGTCCCGCGCTTGCAGACGGCCGTGCCGCCTGGTTTGTGAACGCAGCCTTCCCACCCGTGGATCGAGGGTCTGCGGCGGGCCCCGTGGCTCCCCCTGCGCGCATGACGGCCCGACGAACTCGACGAGAGCGGCGAGGGCGGCGGCCCGATCGACGTCGCGGCGCTCGGCGATGCCGTGCGCGCCACGATCGACGAGGCCGAGACCCTGCGGTTGCGCCTGCACGACACACCCGACGGTCCGCGCCAGACGGTGTCCGACGAGCCCGCGGCGCCCCCCGCGTCGTCGACCTGCGCGGGGAGCGCAACCCGGTCGCGGTGGCGCACGCGCTGGTCGACGCCGAGCGGTCGCGTGCCGCCGAGGCCTGTCGCGCCATGGTGGACCGTCCGCTCCACACCTACACGCTGGTGCGACTGTCCGATCACGACGTGTGGTGCATCCAGCTGTACCACCACCTGATCGTCGACGGCTACAGCGCGGCGATGCTCTCCCGCCGCGTGGCGGCCCACTACACCGCGCGGGTCCGGGGCACCGAACCGCCGAGGGCGACCTTCGGGTCGATCGCCGACCTGATCGCCAAGGACCGCGAGTACGAGGCGAGCGATCGGTTCGTCCGGGACCGCGAGTTCTGGCGCGACCTGCTCCCGCCGCTGCCCGAGCTGGCCGGCCGCCGGGACGCCCCCGAGGGCCCCGCGGACCGCACCCTGCACGCCCGCGCGTTCGTCTCCGGCGGCACGCTCGACCGGCTCGAGGCGATCGCCGGCGAGACCGGCACGACCGGGGCCGAGGCGTTGATCGCCTGCTACGCGGGCTTCCTGCAGCGGCTGCGCGGCGAGTCCGACCTGGTCATCGCGCTCCCGATGATGGCGCGCACCGGGGCGCCGAGTGGGCGGCGGGCCGGGGCGGCCCGGCCCTCGATCCGCGGCGCGCGCAGCTCGCCGAGGCGGTGCCGCCGCCGGGCACCCACCGCCGGATCGTCGTCGAGCGCTCCCTGGTCGACGACGTCCCCGCGCAGCTGGCCGCGCTGCAGGCCGCGGCCGGCGACGGGCGGCCCGCGGCGCTGGCGGCGGCCGTCGTCGCCGCGGCGGTCGTGGAGTCCGGGGGCCGCGGCGACGCCGAGGTGCGCCTCGACGTGCAGGTGCCCCGCCGCGACCCGGGCTTCGCCGACTCCGTCGGCCCGTTCGGCACAGTGGTCGCCCTCCGGAGCACCGTCGCCGGGACCGGCACCGAGCTGCTCGACCGGGTGCGCGACGCCCTCGGGTCGGCCGGGCGGGCCACGCGTCCGGCCCGCACGCTGGTGCGGCACGAGCCAGCGGGTGACCCGCCCGCGTTCGACGGTCTCACCGCGGAGCGGGTCGACCCGGCCGAGCCCGTGATCGCGCACGAACGCGTGGTCACGCTCGTCGAGCACCCGGGCGCGGGCGGCGTGTCGCTGCGGCTCGCGGTCGACGCCGCCGCGTGCGACGCCGCCGGGGCGGCCGCCCTCGTCCGCCGCCTGGCCGGGGCGCTGGACGCGCTGCTCCGCGACCCCGCCGCGCCCGTCTCCGACCCGGGGACCGCACCGCGGGCGGCAGGGCGGCGGTGACCACCCGTCCGTCCGGGCCCGGTGCGTTCCCCCGCCCCGTCGGCGACGCGCCGGCCCGCGCCCCCCGGGGCTGGCTGCGCACCCCGCGACCGCGGCCCGACGCGGCCCTGCGGCTCGTGTGCCTGCCCCACGCGGGGGCGCGGCGAGCTCCTTCCGCGGCTGGGCCGACGCCGTTCCGCCCGGGGTCGAGCTGGTGACCGTCCAGTACCCGGGGCGGGAGGACCGGATCCGCGAGGAGCCGTGGACGGACGCCGTCGCCATGGCCGGGACGCTCGCAGGGCTGCTCGCGGCGGACCCGCGTCCGCTCGTGCTGTTCGGGCACAACCTCGGCGGCACGCTGGCCTACGAGGCTGCCCGGCGGCTGCCCCGCCCGCCGGCGCGGCTCGTGGTCTGGGCCAGGATCGCGCCGACCGTCCCGCCGGCGCGGGTCTTCCGCGGCGGCACGGACGAGGAGCTCGCGGCGGAGCTGCGCCGGCTGGGCGGCACGGACGCCCGGGTCCTCGACCACCCGGAGCTGCGGGCCCTCGTCCTCCCGGCCTTCCGCGCCGACCTGCAGGCGGCCGGCGGGTACGTCCACCCGTCCGGCCCGCCGTTGCGCTGCCCGGTCCGCCTGCTCCTCGGGGCCGAGGACCCCGCCGTCGACCCCGCCGAGGCACTGCGGTGGGCCGAGGTGGCCCCGGCCGGGTTCACCCACCGGGTCTTCCCGGGCGGGCACTTCTACCTGCACGAGCAGCGGGACGAGGTCCTCGCGGAGATCCTCCGGCCCTGACCCGGGGCGCCCGGCCGCCGCCCTCCCGCCCCGCCGCGACCCACCCGGGAGCCGCTGCTCCGGGTGGGTTAGCGTCTCATGAGTTCGACCGGAAGTTCGAGCCGCCCGGGCGTGGCGCGTTGCCGCGGCCCCACGTGGTTCCTACTCTGCGCCCGAGGTAGACCCGGCACGGGAGACGACGGGGATCGACACCGGATTTCGACACGAGGAGACCGGAGCCCGCATGGACACAGCACCCGACGGGGACGGTGCGGGGCCCGACTACGACCCGACCGTCGAGCCGAGCCCGGAGGACGCCCCGCCGCGGCCGGACGGGCGGCACCGGGTCGGTGCCCCCGAGCCCGCTCCGCTCACGGACCACGGGCCGGCCCGGGTGATCGCGGTGGCGAACCAGAAGGGCGGCGTCGGCAAGACGACGTCGACGATCAACCTGGGCGCAGCCCTCGCCGAGTACGGGCGTCGGGTGCTGCTGGTCGACTTCGACCCCCAGGGCGCGCTCTCCGTCGGGCTCGGCGTGCAGCCCCACCAGCTCGACGCGACCATCTACAACCTGCTGATGGACCGCGGCGTCGAGCCGGACGACGTGATCCTCAAGACCTCCGTCGCGGGGATGGACCTGCTGCCCAGCAACATCGACCTGTCGGCGGCCGAGGTGCAGCTCGTCACCGAGGTCGGCCGCGAGCAGGCGCTGGGCCGGGCGCTCAAGGGGGTGCTGGACCGCTACGACGTCGTGCTCATCGACTGCCAGCCCAGTCTCGGCCTGCTCACGATCAACGCCCTGGCGTGCGCCGACAGCGTGCTCATCCCACTGGCCTGCGAGTTCTTCAGCCTCCGCGGTGTCGCGCTGCTGATGGACACGATCGACAAGGTGAAGGACCGGCTGAACCCGGACCTGGACCTGATCGGCATACTCGCCACGATGTTCGACTCCCGCACCGTGCACACCCGCGAGGTCCACCAGCGGGTGGTCGAGGCCTTCGGCGACCTGGTGTTCGACGCCGTCATCAACCGCACCATCCGCTTCCCGGAGACCACGGTGGCGGGCGAGCCGATCACCACCTGGGCGCCCAGCTCCAGCGGCGCGGAGGCCTACCGCATGCTGGCCCGCGAGGTCATCGCCCGGTGACGGTCGCTCCGGAGCGGGCAGGCTCGGGCCCCGACGGGCCGGAGGCGCGTCCGCGGTTCACCGTCCGGCTCTCCAACTTCGAGGGCCCGTTCGACCTGCTGCTGCAGCTCATCGGCAAGCACGAGCTCGACGTCACCGAGATGGCGCTGCACAAGGTCACGGACGACTTCATCGCCCACCTCGCGGCCCTGGGCGACAGCGCCCACGGGGTCGACCTCGACGAGACCACCGAGTTCCTCGTCGTCGCGGCCACCCTGCTGGACCTCAAGGCGGCCCGGCTGCTCCCCGCCGCCGAGGTCGAGGACGAGGAGGACCTCGCCCTGCTCGAGGCGCGGGACCTGCTCTTCGCCCGGCTGCTGCAGTACAAGGCGTACAAGCAGGTCGCGGGGCTGTTCGCCGAGCTGGAGAAGACGGCGCTGCGCCGGTTCCCGCGGTCGGTGGCGCTGGAGCCGCGGTTCGAGGGCCTGCTGCCCGAGGTGCTGCTGGGCATGGACGCCGCGGCGTTCGCCGAGCTCGCCGCGAGCGTGTTCCGGCCCAAGCCGCCGCCGGTCGTCGGCACCGACCACATCCACCAGCACGACGTCTCCGTGCCGGCGCACATGGCGATCCTGCGGGAGCGGCTCGCCGAGCTGGGGGAGGCGACCTTCGCGACGCTCACCGCGGACTGCGTGGCGCCGATCGAGGTCGTCGCGCGGTTCATGGCGGTCCTGGAGCTGTACCGGGAGCGGGTGATCGAGGTGGAGCAGCCGGAGCCGTTCGGCAAGCTGACCGTACGCTGGACCCCCGCACACCAGACCCCGAGTGAGCCGACCAGTGAGCACGCCGAACCCGGACCCTGACCTCGACGCCGCCGACGCGGACGCCGCCCTCGAGGTCGAGGGCCTCCCCGGCCTGGCCCGCGAGGACGAGCTGACCGCGGCGCTGGAGGCGTTGCTGCTGGTCGTGGACTCCCCGACGGACGAGCAGGCCCTCGCCGCCGCCCTCGACCAGCCCGTCGACCGGGTGGAGCGGGCGGTGCGCCGGCTCGCCGAGAGCTACCGCGAGCAGGGCCGCGGCATCGACCTGCGCCGGGTGGGGGAGGGCTGGCGGTTCTACACGCGGGACCTGTACGCCCCCTACGTCGAGCGGTTCCTGCTCGACGGGCAGCGCGCCAAGCTCACCCGGGCCGCGCTGGAGACGCTCGCCGTGGTCGCGTACCGCCAGCCCGTCACCCGGGCGCGGGTCGCGGCGGTACGGGGTGTGAACTGCGACGGCGTGCTGCGTACGCTGCTCACGCGCGGTCTGGTGGAGGAGGCCGGTGTGGACGGGCCCACCCAGGGCACCCTGTTCCGCACCACCGAGCTCTTCCTGGAGCGGCTGGGGCTGTCCTCGCTCGAGGACCTGCCGCCGCTGGCCCCGCTGCTGCCGGACATCGACGCGATCGACGAGCTGTGAGAAGAAGGACCGTGAGCAGGACCCCGAGAAGGACCCCCGCATGAGCCGCCCGTCCCGCCCCGCCTCCTCCGCGCAGGCCGAGGGGGTGCGGCTGCAGAAGGTGCTGGCCCAGGCCGGCGTGGCCTCGCGCCGCGCGGCCGAGGAGCTGATCGCCGCCGGCCGCGTCGCCGTCGACGGCGAGATCGTGCGCGAGATGGGCCGGCGGATCGACCCGGACACCGCCGTGGTGCACGTCGACGGCTCGCGCATCCAGCTGCGGGACGACCAGGTGTACCTGGCGCTGAACAAGCCCGCCGGGATGCTCTCCACCATGTCGGACGACAAGGGCCGGCCGTGCGTGGGCGACCTGGTGATGCAGCGCACGGAGCTGCTCAACCAGGCCGGCCGGCTGTTCCACGTGGGGCGGCTGGACCAGGACACCGAGGGCCTGCTCCTGCTGACCAACGACGGCGAGCTGGGCCACCGGCTCATGCATCCGTCGTACGAGGTGGAGAAGACCTACGTGGCCGAGGTCCTCGGCCAGGTCCCCCGGGAGATCGGCCGGCGGCTCCGCGAGGGCATCGAGCTGGAGGACGGGCCCGTCCGGGTGCACTCGTTCCGGCTGGTCGACTCGCTGCCCGGCCGGTCGATGGTGGAGGTGGTGATCCACGAGGGTCGCAAGCACGTCGTCCGCCGGCTGCTGGACGAGGTCGGGCACCCCGTGCAGCGGCTGGTCCGCACCGCGATCGGCGAGGTCCGCCTCGGCGACCAGCGGCCCGGCAAGCTCCGCCCGCTCAACCAGCACGAGGTGGGCTCGCTCTACAAGGCCGTCGGGCTGTAGGGGGCGGGGTGGCGGTCCGGGCGATCCGCGGCGCGATCCAGGTCGACGGCGACTCGCGGGAGGAGATCCTCGAGGGGTCGGCCGAGCTGGTGAGCGCCGTGCTCAAGCGCAACGAGCTCACGAGCGACGACGTCATCTCGATCCTCTTCACGGCCACGCCGGACCTCACGGCCGAGTTCCCGGCGTACGCCGCGCGGCTGCTCGGGCTCACCGACGTGCCGCTGATGTGCGCCACCGAGATCGCGGTACCCGGGGCGATGCCGCGGGTGCTCCGGCTGCTCGCGCACGTCGAGACCGACCTCGCCCGGGCCGACCTGCGACACGTGTACCTGCGCGGGGCGGCGGCCCTGCGGCGCGACCTGCCCTCCTGACCGGCCCGAGGGGGGTCGGGGCACCGCACACCTGGGCAGGCACAATGGTGCGCGGCTCGCGTGCGGTCGCGGAACACCGACCCGGAGCCTCCGCAGATCTGCACGAGGGGTGAGCATGACCGGGCCGAGGCCGGACGGGGTCCTGAACGACGTCGTCGCCATGGACGGGCCCTCGGGCACCGGCAAGTCGACCGTCTCGCGGCGGCTGGCCCGCACGCTGCACGCCGCCTACCTGGACACGGGGGCGATGTACCGGGCCGCCACGCTGGCCTGCCTGCGTGCCGGGCTCGCCGCCGGGAGCGACGCCGAGCGGATCGCGGCCGTCGCGGTCGCGGCGGAGCAGGAGTCGGTCACGGACCCGGCGGCGCCGCGGATCCTGCTGGCGGGCGAGGACGTGGAGGCCGAGATCCGGGACGAGCCGGTGACCAGGGCGGTGTCCGCGGTGTCCGCGGTGCCGGCGGTGCGGACCGCGCTGGTCGCCCGGCAGCGGGAGTACATCGAGCGGGCCCTCGCGGGGGGCCGCGGGATCGTGGTCGAGGGCCGCGACATCGGCAGCGTGGTCGCGCCCGAGGCGAAGCTGAAGGTCTACCTGACCGCCTCCGAGGAGGTCCGGGCCGCGCGCCGCGGCCGCCAGGACGCCAAGGCCGGCCGGGTCAGCGACCACGCCACCACCCTCGCCGACGTCCAGCGCCGGGACCGGCTGGACTCGACGCGCAAGACCTCGCCGCTGCACGCCGCGGCGGACGCGCTCGTCGTCGACACGGACGAGCTGTCCGTCGACGCCGTGCTGGAGGAGCTGCTGCGCCTGGTCCGGGAGCGCGGGCTCGTCTCATGAGCGCGCCCGACCTCCCCGCCGGCGCGGACCCGAGGCTGCACGACCTCGCCCGCTGGATCGGGACCTGGTGCTTCCGGCCCGTCTTCCGGGTGCACGTCCACCACCGTGAGCGGATACCGGCGACGGGACCGGTGGTGCTGGTCGCCAACCACAGCGCGCTCGTCGACGGTCCGTTGCTCTTCGGACTACTCGGGCGCCGTTCGGTGTTCCTGGTGAAGCAGGAGATGTTCACCGGCGTCCTGGGGACGGGGCTGCGCGGGATCGGGCAGCTGGCCGTGCGACGCGGGGAGCCCGACCGGGCGCCCCTGACCGCGGCGCTCGGCGTGCTGCGCGGCGGCGGGCTGGTCGGGGTGTTCCCCGAGGGCACGCGCGGCGCCGGCGAGGTCGCGGCGGCCCAGCAGGGCGCGGCGTGGCTGGCCCGCGCCTCCGGCGCACAGGTCCTCCCGGTCGTCTGCCGGGGGACCCGGCGCCCGGAGGGCAGCGGGCGGCGGTGGCGCCCGCGGGTGGACGTGCTGGTGGGCGAGCCGTTGCCGGCCCCCGCCGGAAAGGGCCGCGCGGAGCTCGCCGCGGCCACCGAGACCGTTCGCGGTGCCCTCGCCGCGCTGGTCGCGGACCTGGACGCGATGCGAGCCACGAACATGCGGAGTAGTGCCTGATGGAAGAGACGATCACCGGCGGCGACCGTGCCGCCATGGCGGAGCTGGGGCTCGACCCGGCGGACTTCGCCGCCGCCGACGACGAGTTCGGCGGGGGTGCGGACGCCGGCGACGAGCAGGGCCCCGCGCCGGTCCTCGCCGTCGTCGGGCGGCCCAACGTGGGCAAGTCCACGCTGGTCAACCGCTTTCTGGGCCGCCGCGAGGCGGTCGTGCAGGACATCCCCGGCGTCACCCGGGACCGGGTGGCGTACGACGCGCTGTGGAACGGGCGGCGGTTCACCGTCGTCGACACCGGCGGCTGGGAGCCCGACGCCGTCGGGTTGCAGAAGGAGGTCGCCGCGCAGGCCGAGCTGGCGATGCGCACCGCGGACGCGATCCTGCTCGTCGTCGACGGGCGGGTGGGCGCGACCGAGGTCGAGGAGGCCGCCGCCCGGGTGCTGCGCCGTTCGGACCGGCCGGTCCTGCTCGCCGCCACCAAGGTCGACGACGAGCGCGCGGTCGCCGAGACCGCCGCGCTCTGGGGGCTGGGGCTCGGCGAGCCGTACCCGGTGTCCGGGCTGCACGGCCGCGGCTCCGGCGACCTGCTCGACGCGATCCTCGAGGCCCTGCCCGAGACCCCGCGGGAGTCCTTCGAGGCGACCGTCGGCGGGCCGCGCCGGGTGGCCCTGGTCGGGCGGCCGAACGTCGGCAAGTCCTCGCTGCTCAACCGGGTCTCCGGCGAGCTGCGCTCGGTCGTGCACGACGTCGCCGGCACGACCGTCGACCCGGTCGACTCCCTCGTCGAGCTCGACGGGGAGATCTGGCGGTTCGTCGACACCGCCGGCCTGCGCAAGCGGGTGAAGACGGCCAGCGGCATGGAGTACTACGCCAGCCTGCGCACCCAGGCCGCGATCGAGGCCGCCGAGGTCGCCCTCGTGCTGCTCGACGCGAGCGAGCCGATCTCCGAGCAGGACCAGCGCGTGCTGTCCATGGTCGAGGAGGCCGGCCGGGCCCTCGTGATCGTGTTCAACAAGTGGGACCTCGTCGACGAGGACCGGCGGCTGGCGATGAAGCGCGAGCTCGAGCGCGACCTCGGCCGGGTCCGGTGGGCCGAGCGGATCAACGTCTCCGCGCTCACGGGCCGGGCGACGTCGAAGATCGCCCCCGCGATGCGGACCGCGCTGGCCTCGTGGGACCAGCGGATCCCGACCGGCCGGCTCAACAGCTGGCTCTCCGACGTCATCGCCGCGACCCCGCCGCCGGTGCGCGGCGGCAAGCAGCCGAAGGTCCTCTTCGCCACCCAGGCGGGCACCCGGCCGCCGACGTTCGTGCTGTTCACGAGCGGGTTCCTGGAGGCGGGCTACCGCCGGTTCCTGGAACGGCGGCTGCGCGAGGAGTTCGGGTTCGAGGGCTCCCCGATCCGGCTGTCCGTGCGGGTCCGGGAGAAGCGGGACCGCAGGAGCGGGCGCCGCTGACCGGCCCCGCACCGGCCCGGCGGGGTGAGTCCTCCCGGTCGCGATGCCCGACCGACTACCCTCCCCGCATGGCCGTTGACTCCCCCAGCGGTCCCTCCGGACCTGTGCGGGTCGTCCTCGCGGACGACGAGGCGCTGCTCCGGGCGGGTCTGCGCACCGTCCTGGAGGCGCGGGGCACCGTCGTCGTCGTGGGGGAGGCGGGCGACGGCGACGGGCTGATCGCCGCCGTCGACGCGCACCGGCCGGACGTGGTGCTCGCCGACGTACAGATGCCGGGCCGGTCCGGGCTGGATGCGTTGCGGGTGCTCTGTGCCCGGCCCGACGCCGTCCCCGCGGCCGTGCTCACGACCTTCGACCTCGACGAGTACGTCACCGAGGCGCTGCGGATCGGCGTGCAGGGGTTCCTGCTCAAGGACGCCGAGCCGGACGCGCTGATCCGCGCCGTGCTCGACCTCGCGGCCGGCGGCGCGGTGCTGGACCCGCGGATCACCGCGCGGCTGCTGCCGCGGCTGGTTCCCGAGCCGGCGCCCACCCCGCCGCGCCCGGCCGACCTGACCCTGCGCGAGACGCAGGTGCTGCGGCTGCTGGCCGACGGCGAGTCCAACGCGGCCATCGGCTGCCGGCTCGGGCTCGCCGAGGCGACCGTGAAGAAGTACGTCTCGGCGCTGCTGGTGAAGCTGGGCGCGGAGAACCGGGTGCAGGCGGCACTGCTCGCGCAGAGCTGGGGCGCCTGATGCCGCAGGTTGCGGCAGGGTTCGCGGCGGCGTTCCGGCGGGGCGGGCCGGCGTGGCGGCTCGGGGCCGAGGTCCTCGCCGTCGGGCTGCCGGCGGTGTTCGTGCTGCTCGGCGCGCCCGGTCCGTACCCGTGGTCGGTCACCGCCGGGCTGGTCGGCTGCGCGCTGCTGCCGCTGCGGCACGTCCGGCCGTGGCTCGCGGTCGTCGGGTCGCTGTGGGCGATCGGGGGCGGGCTCGGCTGGCCCGCGCAGATCGTCGCGCTGTTCGCCCTCGGCCGCCGGACCCGGCTCGGTGCGACCGTGCCGTGGCTGGTCCTCGTCGTGGCCGCCGCGGTGGTCCCGGTGCTGGCGCGCGAGGCGCTGAGCTGGCAGTCCGTGATCCTCACCGTGGTGTTCGCCGTGCTCTCGGCCGGCAGCCCGCTCGGGTTCGGCCTGCTCACGGCCACCCGTGAGCGGCTCACGGCGAGCCTGCACGAGCTGGAGGACGCCCGCGAGGCCACCCTCGCCGCCCGGGAGAGCGCGGCCCGTGCCGAGGAGCGGTCGCGGATCGGCCGCGAGGTGCACGACGCCGTGGGCCACCACGCCACCCTCATCGCCGTGGGCGCGGCCGCGCTGTCCGCGTCGACCGGGGAGGAGCGCACCCGCGAGGCCGCGGAGCTCCTGCGGACGCACGCCAAGGAGGCGCTGGCGGAGATGCGCAGCGCGCTCGGGCTGGTCGGGCCCGCCCCTGCCGGCGCCGCCGGGATCGGCGAGCTCGTCGACCGGGCCCGGGAGACCGGGCTGGACGTCGAGCTCGTCGCCCTCGGCACCGGCCGGACCCTGCCCGTGGCGCCCGACCAGGCCGTCTACCGGGTGGTCCAGGAGGCGCTCACCAACGCCGCCCGGCACAGCCCGGGCTCCACCGTGCGGGTCGAGGTGGACTGGCGGGCCGCCGACCGGATCCGGGTGGAGATCCACAACGGGCCGGCCCCGCGTGCCGTGCGGGGCACGTTCGGCGGTGGGGGAGCGGGTCTGGCCGGGCTCGGCGAACGCGTCGCCGCAGCCGGCGGGGAGCTGGTGTGCGGGCCGGAGGACGGGGGCTTCCGGGTGCGGGCCGTGCTGCCCCTGGCCCCCGAGACCCCGCCGCACGGGCAGCGTCACGTGGCGCCCGCACCGCACACCTCGGCGGGCCCGCCGCGGAAGCTCCAGGTCACGCAGGGGTTACCCGCCGGTACCCACGAAAGTCGCCTCCGCGGGGCGACCGAGGGCGGTGGTGCCGCCGGTCCGCCCGGACGACACTGATCGCGACCGGCACGGTGGTGCCCCACCGTGTGGCCCCCGGCGAGTTCGTTCGCGGACGAGTTGGGGGGAGCGAGGTCCGGGTCGGTGCAGGGAGTCGATCGGTGGTGCGGTAGGCTGATCGAGCCCTCACGGGGGCGGCCGGGACGTGGCGCAGCTTGGTAGCGCACTTGACTGGGGGTCAAGGGGTCGCAGGTTCAAATCCTGTCGTCCCGACGGTCGACGGAGGCCGGTGTCCATTCGACGGGGACACCGGCCTTCGTCGTTCTCCGCCGCGGATCCGTGGTCGTCGGCCTCCTGCTGAGCAGCGGCGATCGTCATCGAAGCCGCGAGGTGACGGAGATCATGCACCCGGCGGCCCCTGCCCTGCCCGGCGCCGCCCCGGAGGGCGGCGCCTGTCGCGGATCAGACGTGCTCGGTCCCGGACATGTGGTGCGACCCCTCCATGTCGCGGTGCTCCTCGTGACCACGGTCCTCGATCCGGCCCTGGTCGTAGCGGTCGTCGTGCTCGGAGCGGACGTCCTGGTGCTCGTACCGGTGCTGGTCGTCCCAGTGCCGGTCGTCCCGGTGCTCGTCGGCGCGGCGGTCGTCGCGGTGCTCGTCCCGGTTCCGGTGCTCGTCCCGGTTGCGGTCCCGGGACTCGTCGCGACCGCGGTCGCGGTGGTCGTCGCGGTCGCGGTGTTCGCCGCCGTGACGCCGGGTGCCCTCGAAGTGCCGGCGCTGCTCCCCGCGGTCGTCGTGCCCGCCCCGGTGCCCCTCGCGGTGCTCCTCGCGCCAGCGGTACTCCTCGCGGTCCCGGTGCTCCTCGCGTCCGCGGTACTCCTCGCGTCCGCGACCCTCCTCGCGGTCCCGGTGCTCCTCGCGTCCGCGGTACTCCTCGCGTCCGCGACCCTCCTCGCGGTCCCGGTACTCCTCCCGCCCGCGGTGCTCCTCGCGGTCCCGGTACTCCTCGCGCCCGCGGTACTCCTCGCGCCCGCGACCCTCCTCGCGCCCGCGGTGCTCCCCGCGGTCGCGGTGCTCTTCCCGCCCGCGCTCCCGGTGCTCCTCGCGGCGGTGCTCCTCGCGGCGGTGCTCCTCGCGGCGGTGCTCCTCGCGCTCCCGCTCCCGGTGCTCGCGCTCGCGGTTCTCCTCGCGGCGGTGCTCCTCGCGCTCCCGCTCGCGGTGTTCGCGCTCGCGGTGCTCCTCGCGCTCCCGCTCCCGGAGCTCGCGCTCGCGGTCCCGTTCGTCACGGTTCTCCCGCTGCTCGCGCCCGAAGACGTCCCCGCTGCGGGTGTGCTCACCCGTGCTCGGGTCGGCCATGACGGTGCGGTTCTCCCGCTGCTCGCGCCCGAAGACGTCCCCGCTGCGGGTGTGCTCACCCATGCTCGGGGCGCCCATGGCAGTGGGGTCGCCCACGACGGTCGTGGCAGCGCCGAGCACGACACCCTGGCTGGTCGCGGTGCTGTCGTCGGTAGGGGTCCTGGCTGCGTCCATCGGATCTCTCCTCCTCGGTTCCCGGGGCGTCTCCCCGGTGACTCAAGGGTGGGCGTCACCGGGTGCTCGCACCGTCGGTCGACCGAACCTCTGGCCGGAGGGTCCTGCTGTCCCCCGATCGACGGACGCGTACCGGGCTGCCGGCGGGGCCTCGGTCTTCACCGACACGACCGGCGCGGGATCGTCGGCACACCTCCGCGCCCGCCGGCGCCCGGCGACGCCGCGGGCGTCCTTGCCGCGGTTCCCGGTGCCCAGCAGACTCGCCCCACGCTCCTCGCGACCACGGGAAGGGGCGGAGCGTGGAGGAGGCACTGTCCGTCCGGCTCCTGGGCGGGTTCGCGGTCGGCGTCGGCGCCAGGACCGTCGACGACGGCGTGTGGCGGCTGCGCAAGGCGCGCACCCTGGTGACACTGCTGGCCCTCGAGCCGGACCGGCGGGTCCACCAGGACCGGTTGTGCCGGCTCTGGTGGCCGGACCGCGACGGGATCGCCACCCGGCGCAACCTGCACCAGGTGGTGCACGCGGCGCGGGGCGCCCTCGGCACGGTCGGGATCGACCGGGGTGTCGTCCTGCGTCGTGACCTGGTGGTGCTCGCGCCCGGGCGGCAGGTCGTCGTCGACCTCGAGGAGTTCCGGCGGCGGGCGCGGGAGGCCCGCGACTCGTCCGACCTCCGGCTCCTCGAACAGGCGCTGGCCGCGGGCGCGGGCGAGCTGCTGCCCGAGGACCGCCACGAGGCCTGGGCCCAGCCGCACCGCGACGCTCTCCGGGGCCTGCGGACCGAGCTCGCACTGGCCGCGGCGACTGTTGCCGGCGGGCAGGGTCGGCACCGGCACGCGGTCGAGGCCTTGCTGCCGGTCCTGGCCGAGGACGAGCTCGACGAGGCGGTGGCGCGGGCGCTGATGCGGGCACTGGCGGCGGACGGGCGGCGCTCCGAAGCGCTCGCCGTGTTCGAGCGGGTGCGGGACGGGATCGGGCGCGAGTACGGCGGCGTCCCGGATCCGCGCACCCGCCGGCTCTACCGCGACCTGCTCGCGGGCTCGACCGACGGCCCGCCCGACAGCCTGGACGACGGCACCGCCGAGAGCCCGGCCGGGAGCCCGGCCGCGTGCGCCGGCCGCGGCCGCGTCATGGGCCGCGGCCCGGCCTCGGGGCCGCACAACCTGCCCACGGCGGTCACCGCGCTGATCGGCCGCGCGGACGAGCTCGAGGAGACGGGCGCGCTCCTGGACCGGACCCGGATGCTCACGATCACGGGGTCGGGCGGTGCGGGGAAGACGAGGTTGGCGACGGAGCTGGCGCGACGACGGCTGGGACGTCACCCCGACGGGGTGTGGCTGGTCGAGCTCGCCGCGCTGTCCCGGGGCGACCTGCTCGCCCACCAGATCGCGGGCGCGCTGGGGCTGACCCTCCCTGAGCGGGGCGCACCGCAGCCGGCGCTGCTCCGGCAGCTCGGCGGGCGCCGGCTGCTGCTGGTGCTGGACAACTGCGAGCACCTCGTCGACCCCTGCGCACACCTGGTCCACGAGGTGCTGCGCCGGTGTCCCGGCGTGGTGGTCCTCGCGACGAGCCGCGAGTCGCTGCGGGTCGAGGGCGAGGTCGCCTGGCGCATCCCGTCCCTCGCCGTGCCCGGGGCCGGGGCGACGGCCCGGCAACTGGTCGACCTGTCCGGGATGCGGGAGGTCCGGGTGGACCCGGCGGCCCGGCTGGCCCACGTCGGTGGTGGTGCCCGGTGGGGCGACGTCGACGCCGCCACCGCCGCCCACGGGCTGGCGACCCCGGGTGGCCTGGTCTCGACGACCGGCGTCGCCGGGCTGACCCTCGGCGGCGGCATCGGCTGGCTCTCCCGCCGCTACGGACTGGCGTGCGACAACCTGCGCGCCGTCGAGCTCGTCACCGCCGACGGGCGGGTGGTGCAGGCGGACGACGAGCAGGAGCCAGACCTGATGTGGGGCCTGCGCGGCGGCGGGGGCAACTTCGGCGTCGCGACCCGGTTCGCCGTCGCGCTGCACCCCGTCGCCGAGGTCACCGCCGGCCTCGCCGTGTTCCCGTTCGAGCGCGCGGCCGAGGTGGCGGCGTTCCTCCGCGATCGCGTCGGGAGCCTGAGCGACGAGTTCCGCACGCTGTTGGGGTTCCTCACCGCGCCGGCGGCGGAGTTCATCCCACCGGAGCTACGCGATCGGCCCGTCGTCGCCGTCGCCGGCTGCCACTGCGGGCCTCCGGCGCAGGCGCAGGACGAGCTCGCCCCGCTGCGCGCCCTCCGCCCCGCAGCCGACCTCTTCGGGCCGATGCCGTACGCCGCGTGGCAGACGATGTTCGACGCGAAGGTGCCGGCCGGGCGGCGCTACCACTTCGCCGGCGGCTACACCGCGGGATGCCCGGACGACATGATCGGGACGATCGTCGAGGCGATCCGGGCGCGCCCGTCGACGGCCAGCGAGTTCCACCTGCACCACATGGGCGGCGCCGTCGCCCGCGTGTCCGGGGACGCGACCGCGTACCCGGGGCGGGACGCGGAGTTCACCTTCAACGTCGTCGGTATCTGGGACGATCCCGCGGACGACGCAGCGAACCAGGCGTGGGCCAGGGACCTCGCCGCGGCCATGGCGCCCCACGGCCGCACCTACGTCAACTTCCTCACCGAGCGCGAGGGCGAGCAGCGTCTGCGCGACGCCTACGGTCCACGGCGCTATGCCCGGCTGGTGGAGCTCAAGCGCCGCTACGACCCGACCAACCTCTTCCGGTTCAACCAGAACATCGCCCCGTAGGCCGTGCTCGCGGCGGCCGCGGAGGGGTCGGCCGCCGCGACCACGACAGCGATGCCGAGGCGCGGAGCATCTGTCGTGGAGGTCGAGGCCCAGGTCGTCGAGGTCAAGGGCGCCGCGCGCCGTCGACGGAGGCCGGTGTCCGTTCGACGGGGACACCGGCCTTCGTCGTTCTCGGCGGCGGTGGTCCGGTGGCGGCCGGGACGGTTCGGCGGACCGTGAGATTTCGAAGCATCAGACGCCTGAACGGTGGGGCAGTCCGATGCTCAGACATCTCACGGTGTTCGGAAAGAGTGTCTGCTCGGGAGACGCTGCTGTCGGGCCGCGCGGGGGCGCGCTCAGGACGAGGTGATCAGCCGAGGAACTCCTCCGCGCCGAGGTCGAGGGCGTGGGTGAGGTGCCGCTCGGCCATGGTCGCGAACATCCGGCGGCCTCGGTCGTCCACGCCCACCAGCATCGACGCCCCGATCGTCATGCCGACCCCGCACAAGGTCGCGCGCCGGTGGTCCTCCCGCAGCCGGTCGAGCGGGTGGTCCACACCGAGGGCGGTGAGCTCGCGGTGGTACCCGGCCAGCAACGTGTCCTCGTGGGCGCGCCGGTCGGCCACGGTGAGGCTCGCGCCGAGCAGGTAGGCGACGTCGCTCGCCGCGCTCGCCTGCCCCACCGTCTGCCAGTCGACGACGACGGGCCGCCCCGTGCCGAACAGCACGTTGTCGACGCGCAGGTCGCCGTGGGCGAGGCAACGCGGGGCGGTGTCCCGCTCCGCCCAGGCCGGCAGGGCGCGGACGAAACGGGCGCCGAGTTCGGCGCCACCCGCCGGCAGCACCGACCCGTACGCGTCGAGGAAGCCGGGCCAGAGCTGCGTGAGCAGGGCGCCGGTGCCCTCCCGCTCGGCGCGCGGCCGGCGCAGCCACTCCTCGGCGTCGAGCCGCGGATCGGCCCAGTGGGCGGCGTGCAGCCGCGCCGCCTCCGCCAGCACCGCCGCGACCTCGTCGGGCGTGCAGCCGGCGAGCTGGTCGCCCTGGCGGGCCGGGGCGAGGTCGGCGAGCAGCAGTGTGAAGTCCCCGGTCGCCTCGTCGATCGTCGCGAGGTGGCAGGCCGGCAACCGCAGGCCGGCCCCGCCGGCGAGGCGCTGGTAGAAGCGCACCTCGCGCAGGTACTCGCCGCCGGTGCGGCCCCGTTCGCGGCTCTTCGGGTCCGGCGACGGGAACTTCCCGACGACCGTCGCGGGCCCCGCGCCCGGCTCGTCCCACGTCAGGTGGAACCGCACGCTCTGCCCGACCAGGCCGGTCCCGATCCGCTCCGCGCGCACCTCCGTGACCCGCGCTCCGGCGCCGAGCACGTCGCTCAGCCACCCGGGGGTGACGGCGGCGGGATCGGCGAGCGGGGCGGGGAGCTCGGCGGTGCTCACCGCGCGCCCGGAGCGTCGAAGGCGCCGGTGAGACCCGACGGGCGGTGCGGCCCGATCGCGAGGTGCTCGAACACCCCGATCCCGGTGCGGCCGTCGCTGTCCACCCGCACCAGCTGCTGCACGTGCACGTTCTCCGGCGCCGCCGGGTCCAGGTCCGTGGTTCGCCACTCCGAGCCGCCGGTCTCGTGCTCGCCGTGCCACACCCCGTGCGCCCACGCCGGGTGGAAGTAGCCGATGCCGCGCATCCGGAAGGTCAGCAGCGGGGTGAGGCGGGTGGTGCGTTCCTTGCCGTCCCAGCCCGCCGTCCGCAGCGTGGCCGCCCGGGCGAGCCGGGCCCCGGGCTCCCACTCGATCTCGACGTCGGCGGTGCGGGCGTGGTCGAGCGGGGTGGACTCGTCGGCGCCGGGCAGCAACGGCACCACGCAGGCGCTCTCGTAGACGTGCCGGCCCTCGGCGTCGTCGACCAGGGCGAGGTGGGTGCAGTGGTCGTCGAGGTGCAGCGGGGCCCAGACCCAGAAGAACTGCGGCGGCTCCGCGGGCGGCGCCCCGCCGGGCGGCTCGCCGACGGCCCGGACGCCCCACGACCGGTCGCGCGTCCCCGGCGTCCCGGCGCAGCTCAGCTCCGCGTCGCCGCTCCGGAAGCGGCCCTCCCAGGTGCCCCACTGCGTCAGCCGGGTGTAGTCCATCGTCGCGGTCACGCCGGTGTGCCGGATGATGCGCGGTTCCTCCACGGCCGGTGTGCGGGCGTGGAACACGAGGTCCGCGGCGAGCCCCTGCTCGGGCGCGTCGACCCGGACGCGCAGCACCCGGAGCGGCTCGACCACCTCGACGGCGATCGGTCCCACGGAGGTCGCCGCGGCCCGGTCGAGCGGGGCGCGGGCCGAGGAGTGGACCGACCGCTGCACCCCCGCGTGGAGCACGCTGAACGACGCGTCGACCACCCGGCGGTTCGGGTAGAGGCCGAGCGCGACGGCGAAGAAGAAGCCGCCCTCGGGGTCGTAGCCGTTGAAGAAGTACCGGTCGTAGTAGTTCCGGTCGCCCGTGCCGGGCACCGCGACCGGCTCGGCCGTCTGGTGCAGCGGGTAGTCGTCGAACGTCGTGATCACACGGACCGCCTTCCCCCACGCCGCACCGTCGCGGCGTGCCCGTCCGCGACGCTACGAGCCCGGCCGCGCCCGGTCAAACACCTGCATCAAAGGGTCTTCTCCGGCCGGCCGGCGCCGGTTACCGTCGATCACGTGCCGACGACGTCACCCCCTGTGGACCTGCTCGATCCGAACGCGTTCGCCGGGGGACACCCGCACGAGCTCTACCGCCGGCTGCGCGAGCACGATCCGGTGCACCGGCACGCCGAACCCGGGGGGCCGGGCTTCTGGGCCCTGACCCGGTACGCCGACGTGCGGGCGGTCGGCCGGGACGCGGAGACCTTCTCGTCGGAGCCGACGATCATGATCGCGGACCCGCTCGAGCCGGGCGACGGCGTGCACAAGATGATGCTGATGGCCGACGGCGCGGACCACACGCGGCTGCGGCGCATCACGTCGGCCGACTTCGTGCCCCGGGCCGCGCGCCTGCTGCGGCCGCGCATCGCCGAGCTGGCGCGGGAGATCGTGGGCGCGGTCGAGGGCCGCGGGGAGTGCGACCTGGTGACCGACCTCGCCGGGCTGATGCCGTCGTACGTGATCGCCGAGCTGCTGGACATCCCGCACGCCGACGGGGTGGCCCTCTACGACCTCACCGAGGCGATCCACGCCAGCCCGGAGGACGGGCGGACGGGGCCGACCGGCGCCGAGGCAGTCCAGCTGATGTTCGGGCACGCCCACGAGCTGTGGGAGCGCAAGCGCGCTCACCCCGGCGACGACCTGGCGAGCCGGATCGTGCACGCCTCGGCCGGCGACCGGCCGCTCGACGAGCTCGACTTCGCCCTCTACTTCCTGCTGCTGATCGACGCGGGCGGGGACACCACCCGCAACCTCGTCGCCGGCGGGATGGAGGCGCTGTTCGCGCACCCCGAGCAGCTCACGGAACTGCGCGCCGACCCGGACGGGCTGCTGCCGACCGCGGTCGAGGAGCTGCTGCGCTGGGTGAGCCCGGTCGTCTACATGCGCCGGCGGGCCACCCGCGACACCGTGCTGGGCGGGCGGGAGATCGCCGCCGGGGACAAGGTCGTCCTCTACTACGGCGCCGCCAACCGGGACCCCGCCCGCTTCCCCGAGCCGGAGCGGCTGGACCTGCGGCGCACACCGAACGACCATCTCGCCTTCGGCGGCGGACCGCACTTCTGCCTCGGCGCGCACGTCGGCCGGCTGGAGATCGACGCCATGCTCCGCGAGATCCTCGCGCTGCCGGGGCTCGAGCCGGCCGGCCCGGTCAAGTGGCAGCGCTCGACCTTCATCACCGGTCCGCGGAGGATGCCGGTGCGGTTCGTCCCGCGCTGATCAGCGCCGACCCGGGTCGGGTCGGCGCTGATCCCGCTGATCGTGCGGTGCCGGGCAGGGTGGAGCGCCGTCGACGCGCGTCCCGGCACGGCAGGTCCACGGCAGAGGCGCCGGACGGGCGGGGGGCGTCCCGGCCGTCCGGCGCCTACCTGGCTGCCTGGCGAGCATCTCGACAGACACCACCTCCTCACCGGTGTTCCGGCGGCCCCGGCGCGGCCACCCGGTAGGACCCAGAGTGACCCCGGCGGCCGCGACCGGGAACCGGCCCGGTGACGCCAAACACCCTCGGGGGCCTCACCCCGCCGGGACGGGGTGCCGGAGGGGACCCTGGCGTACACCGCTCGCCGGGCGACGCCGGCGCATGGATCGCATGCCCGGGGGTAGACCCAGGCGTCGTGGTGGTGAGGAGAGCGAGATGCCAGGCTGCCGGACCGAGCGGGCGTTGCGCCGGGAGAACGCGAACCTCCGTCGACTCCTCGCCGTGTCCTCGGCGATGGCGGAGCTCCTCGACGACGGCGAGATCATGTGCCGGGCGGCGGCCGCGGCCGAGGCGCTGACCTCGTGCACCGCGGTCGCCGCGCCGGCCGGCGACGGACACGCGGCCGTCCGCTCCCCGGACGGCCGCGTGCCCGAGCCCGGCCCGGTCGCGCGCCCGACCGAGTTCGGCGGCGCCGACGGCCGGGTGTCCGCCGAGGCCGGGGCGCCGTGGGCCACGGCCTACCCCCTGTGCGCACGGGACCGGCCCGTGGGGCACCTGGTGGTGCACTGCGCGCACGAGCCCTCCCGGGAGGATCTCGCGGTCCTGCGGATCCTCGTGCAGCAGACCGGGCTCGCGCTCACCACCGCACAGCTGCGCCGTCGTGAGCGGACCGCGGCGAAGGAGCGGGGGCGGGCCGGCGGGTCGCCGGGCGTGACGAACGAGCAGCTCGCGGCCGTGGTCCTGGACCTGCAACGCCGACGGGAGGCCCACGAGCGCCTGGCCGGTGCGGTGGCCGCCGAGACGGGCGAGGCCGGCATCGCGGCGGAGGTGCACCGACTGACGGGCATGCCGGTGGCGGTCGAGGACGCCTTCGGCGGGCTGCGGGCGTGGGCGGGGCCGGGCCGGCCGGAGAACCCGCCGCGCACCGTGCGCCGGCGGCGCACCGCGCTGCTGGACGAGGCCTGCCGCAGCCCCCGGCCCGTCCGCGACCGGGACCGGCTGGTCGCCGTGGCCCGCCCGCGGGACGAGGTGCTGGGCGTGCTGGCGCTCGTCGATCCCGACGGCCGGGCGGGAGAGTACGAGACCTTCGTCCTGCAGCACGGCGCGCTGATGCTGACCGTCGAGCTCAGCCACCAGCGGAACCTGGTGGAGACCGAGCTGCGGCTGCGCCGCGACCTCGTCGACGACCTGCTCGCCGGCACGGACGCCGTCGGTGCACGGGCGCGGGCCGAGGCCCTCGGGCACGACCTCGCGAGCCCGCACCGCGTCCTCGTGCTGAGCTGGCCCGCCGAGGACGCCGAGGAGGGCCTGGTCCGCGCCGTCGAGCACGCCACCCGGGCCGCCCTCGGGGCGACCGTCCTGCTGGCCCGGCGCCCGGACGGGGTGGTGCTGGTGGCCCCGGAGCCGGAGGAGCCGAACGGGCGGTGCCCGTGGGAGGAGCTGCACCGGGCGGTGGTCGACCGGGTCCGCGGCGACGGCGGTGCGATCGGCGTCGGCGCGGTGTGCCGCGACCCGGCCGGTCTCGCCCGCTCCTACCAGGAGGCGCGGCGCGCGCTCACCGTGCGCCTCGGCTCGGGCCGGCCGAGCGGGGTGACCCGCTACGAGGACCTGGGCATCTACCGCGTGCTCACGGTCGACGGCGACGACCGCGAGGTCCGCGGGTACGTCCGGGAGTGGCTCGGGTCGCTCCTCGACTACGACACCACCAGCGGGTCCGAGCTGGTCCGCACCGTGTGGCAGTACCTGGAGCAGGGCGGCAACTACGACGCCACCGCCCGCGCCCTGGTCATCCACCGCAGCACGCTGCGCTACCGGCTCCGGCGGATCAGGGAGATCAGCGGGCACGACCTGGGCGCCGTCGACACCCGGCTGAACCTGCACGTGGCGACCCGGGCGTGGCACCTGCTGCACGGCGTGGTGTGACCAGGCAGCTCGTCGCCGGACGGTCGCTCAGCCGGTGTCGGCGGTCGCGTCGTGCGGCGCGCCCACCCGCTTCGACTCGGGGGACCCGCGCTCGCGCAGGAACACCGCCAGCACGGCGAAGGACCCCACCGCGAGCAGCTCGGACTGCCAGTTCTGCAGCGTCCGGTTCCAGAAGTCCGGCTCGCCGAGGTAGCCGGTCCAGGACACCGGGTCCTGGCGGTCCGCGAGCTGCTCGGCGTTGAAGGCGGCCCAGCCCGCGACGGACTGCGCGGTCCAGGAGGCGAGGAACACGAGTCCGACGACCAGGCCGAGCGAGCGGGAGTACAGGAGGGTGCGCACGCCGCCGGCCTCGGCGGCGGGAGGGGCGCCGTCCGGGGCGTACCGGCCCACGGCCTGCTCCTCGTCGGACTCCCGGCCCGCGTCACCGAGCGGCTTCGACTCCGGCGAGCCGCGCTGCAGCAGCCACACCGTCGCCATGGTGTAGAGGAAGAACTGCAGGTACTCGGACTGCCAGTTCTCGGCGACGTCCACCCCGAAGCTCGACGACGTCACGTAGGTCGCAAGGCCGACGGCCTCGCCGCCCGACGCGACCTGCTGCTGGGTGAAGTCCGCGTAGCCCGCCAGCGCCTGCCCGCCCAGGGTGAGCAGGAAGGCGAGCCCGAAGGCCAGGCTCAGCCCGTTGTCCCGCAGGAAGCGCTTCATCGGTGCAGCACCCCCGCGACCGTCACCCATGCCAGCCACAGGCCGATGAGCAGCAGGTACGCCGTGAAGATCGCGCGTGTCCCGTTCACGGCCCCTCCACCGTGCACACGTAGGGGGCCTCGCCGCGCGGGACGCAGCCCGCCGCGGCGATCCGCCAGCCCTCGGACGTCCGGGTCAGGAAGAGCGTGTCCGCCGTCGTCCGGACCTGCGCCCGGTCGGACCACTCCTCGGCCCCGACGACCGTGCCCCGCGGCAGCGCGAGCGGGCCCAGCTCCGTCTCGCACGGCCCGCCACGCTGGTGCTCGAGCGTGTCCCGGGTCGCGGGGGCGAGCAGGGCGCACTCGGTCCGGACGTCGCCGGCCGCCGACGCGTCGACGAACTGCCGGGCGACGGTCTCCGCGCCGGAGGAGACCGTGCCGCAGCCGGCCAGCAGCAGCGGCGCCACGAGGGCGACCGGCAACGCCGACGCGACCCGGATCGGCCCGCCCCTCGCCGCCGCCAGTCTCCTCACCGGACCGGTGTTACCGAATCGGAGGAGTCCAAACAGGTCGTCGCCGAACGGTGGATCCGCAGGCTAGAGCGCCATCCGATGCCTGTCCGGAGTCGCCCACCCCTCGGCGAGCGGGACCGAGTACCAGATCTGCAGTCGTACGGAGGAGAAGAGCCACTCGCCGCCGACCCGGGCGTAGGTGTCGGCGAAGCGCCCGGAGAACAGGAAGCTCGTGCCGTGGTAGATCGGGGTGGCGAGCAGGTGGCTGGTGCCGGTCGCCTCGTCACCGGTGACCTCGACCGAGTGACCGTGCAGGAACTGCCGCACGAAGGGCGCCCCGTCGTCCGCCGGGAGCAGCTCCGGGATCCGGCCGAAGAACTCCCCGACCGCGGCCCGGCCCGAGGCCTTCCCGAGGTAGTCGTAGTCCAGCTCGGCGTCCTCGGTGAACAGCCCGCCGATCTCCGCCCACCGGTCGGTGTTGACGAAGTCGTGGAAGCGGTTGCGCAGCCGGCGGATCGCGTCCTGCGACTCCAGGACGTCGACCCTCCGGCGCAGCTCCGCGAGCTCGGCGGCGAGGTCGGGGCTCATCGGGCCCGGAAGGTGAGCGGCAGCGACTGCATCCCGTGCATGACGTAGCTCGGGTCGTAGCGGGGGACGAACCCGGGCTCCGCGAGCCGGATGTCATCGAGCCGCTCCAGCAGGACCTCGAACCCGATCCGCGAGACCGCCCGGGCCAGCGGCGCCCCGATGCAGGAGTGCGGCCCGTGGCCGAAGGCCTGGTGGGACCGCAGCTTCTCGCGCCCGGGGTCGAACTCGTCCGGGCGGTCGAAGACGGCGTCGTCCCGGTTGCCGGAGGCGTAGACGACCCACACGTGCGCGCCGGCCGGGATCGGCACGCCGCCCAGCTCGGTGTCCGCCGTCGCCACCCGGAACAGCCCCTGCACCGGCGACTCCAACCGCAGGCCCTCCTCGAGGCACCGCGGCAGGTCCTCGGGGTGCTCACGGAGCCGGGCCATCAGGGCCGGGTCCTCGCAGAGCATCAGCATGAAGGAGGAGATCTGCTTGGTGGTCGTGTCCGCGCCGGCCCCGATGAGCTGGCTGAAGAACCCGACCATCTCGTTGGGCGTGAGCGGTGCGTCCCCCTCGTTGCGGGCCTGGACGACGGCGGTGATGAGGTCGTCCGTCGGGTGCTGCCGGCGGTCCTCCACCTCGTTCTCGAAGAACGTCCAGAACTCGATCTGCGTCTCGAGCGTGGCGAGCAGCTGCTCGTCCGTCATGGACGTGCCGATCGTGGAGTTGATCGCGTCCGCCCAGCGGCGGAAGTCCGTGGAGTTCTCCACCGGCACCCCGAGCAGGGTCGCCAGTGCGTGGATCGGGGCGGGGGAGCAGAAGGCCGGGACGAGGTCGACCTGCCCGTCCGCGGCGAACCGGTCCACCAGCGCGTGGCACATCGCCCGGATCTGCGGCTCGATGCGCGCCACGGAGCGCGGGGTCAGCGCCTTGTTCAGGATCCGCCGGTGCCGGCTGTGGTGCGGCGGGTCCTGGGTGAACAGCACGTCGCCCCGGCTCATCACCACCCGGACCCGTTCCGCGAACTCCGGGGTCACGTCCGTCATCGCCCGGGTGATCGCGGCGATCGCCCCCGACACCGTCGGCCCCATCGGGTTCTGGTTGGAGAACAACCGCGGCTGGGTGTTGACCTTCTCGATGTCCGCGTGCCGGGTCACGACGTAGATGTCGTACTCCGGGTCGTGGTAGACGGGGGCGGTGCGCCGCAGCTCCGCGTAGTGCGGATAGGGGCAGCGCATCGCCTCCTGGTCCTGGTCGAAGACGGGCTTGGTCGGTCTCTTCTCCGTGGTGGTCATGTGCGTCCCCCGACGACGGTGTCCGGTGGCGGTGTCTGCTACTTGGCTCCCTGTCCCGCGTCGACGCGCAGGACGTGACCGGTGATCTGGTCGGCGTTGTCCGACGCCAGGAAGAGCACCGCGTCCGTGATGTGCTGCACCTCGGTGCGCCACTTCGGGCCGGGCATGTTGCCGGCGGCGGAGAACATCTCGTAGGCGGCGTCGGGGGTCATGTCGACCTCGCCCGCGAGCCCCAGCACCATGCCGGAGCCCTGGCCCTCGCCCGGCCGGATGGTGGCGGGCGCAATGCAGTTGACGTTGATCCCGAACTCGGCGAGCTCGAAGGCCCACGCCGAGGTCAGGCCCTCGATCGCGTGCTTGGCGGCCACGTAGTGGGACAGCTGCGCGTGCCCGGAGCCGGTGACGCCGGACGAGATGTTGACGATCTTGCCGGAGCCCCGCCCGATCATGTTCGGGACCACGTACTTCGCCACGTACATGTGCCCCTTGACGATCGTGTCGATCACGGCGTCCATGACGTGCGAGCGCATCCCCTGGATCGAGTCCAGCGCGGCGACGCCGGCGTTGCACACCAGGATGTCGATCCGCCCGTCGAAGAAGTCCAACGCCTTGGCCACGGCGCTCTCGACCTGGGACTCGTCCCGGATGTCGCACGGCAGCGGGATCACCCGCCGGTCCTTGTCCTCGATCGCCCGCACCGTGTCCTCGAGCATCTGCGCGGTGGCGAGCGGGTAGATGTCCGTGATCGGCTCGGTGATGTCGAGGGCGGCGATGTCGGCGCCGGCGTCGGCGAAGGCCTTCGCGTGGCTGAAGCCCTGGCCCTTCGCCGCGCCGGTGATCAGCACGTTCTTGCCCTCGAGTCCGCGCAGGACGGCGGCCATGAGGTCCTCCTCGGTGGTGGTGGTGGACGTCAGGGGGTGTCCGGGGTGCGAGGGGGTGTCAGGGTGTGACGACGGGGGCCGGCTGCGTGCCCGACGGCGCGGGAGCGGCCTCGTCCGAGACCGGGACGCCGCGGCCGTGAGCGTGCCGCTCGGCGGCCTCGCCCGGACCGCCGTTCGCCGCCGCCCACCGGACGGAGTCGACGATCATGTCGTAGCCGGTGCAGCGGCAGAGGTTGCCCTCGATCCCCTCGCGGATCTCCGTGTCGTCCGGCGCCTCGTTCTCCAGCAGCAGCCCGGTCGCGGCCATGACCATGCCGGGCGTGCAGTAGCCGCACTGCAGGCCGTGGCACTGCCGGAAGCCCTCCTGCACCGGGGACAGCTCGCCGCTGCCGGCCAGCCCCTCGACGGTGAGGATCTCGGCGCCGTCGGCCGCCACCGCCAGCACGGTGCACGACTTGACGGTCCGCCCGTCGAGCATCACGGTGCAGGCGCCGCAGTTGGAGGTGTCGCAGCCGACGTGGGTGCCGGTGAGCCCGCGGGTCTCGCGCAGGTAGTGCACCAGCAGCAGGCGGGACTCGATCTCGTCCTCGCCGACGGTGCCGTTGACCGTGATCCGGACCTTGTGGTGGGACATGTCAGCTCCCGTTCTGCTGGAGGACCCGCCAGACCTTCTGCGGGGTGCACGGC
The DNA here is from genome assembly GCF_039542425.1 of Pseudonocardia yuanmonensis. Classification (NCBI taxonomy): domain Bacteria; kingdom Bacillati; phylum Actinomycetota; class Actinomycetes; order Pseudonocardiales; family Pseudonocardiaceae; genus Pseudonocardia; species Pseudonocardia yuanmonensis. The sequence continues at coordinate 371,738 of NZ_BAABIC010000003.1, read as the reverse complement.
ATCTCGACGTGCCGGACGCCGAGGTGGGACAGCGCGTCGACCACCGCGTTGACCACGGCCTGCGGCGCGGCGGTCGCGCCCGACTCGCCGAGGCCCTTGGCGCCGAGCGGGTTGAAGCTGGTCCTCGTGACGAGGTGGTCGGTCTCGTAGTGGGGGAGGTCGACGGCGCTGGGCAGGGTGTAGTCGACGAGCGTGCCGGCCAGCGGCTGACCGTCCGGCCCGTACGAGACCTCCTCGAGCAGCGCCTGGGCGATGCCCTGCGCGACGCCGCCGTGGATCTGCCCCTTGGCCATCAGCGGGTTGATCACCGTGCCGCAGTCGTCGACGGCGACGTACCGGGCGATCCGCACCTTGCCGGTCTCGCGGTCGACCTCGACCACGCAGCAGTGCGCGCCGGACGGGTAGGAGAGGTTCTGCGGCTCGTGGAAGGCCGTCTCGTCGAGGCCGAGGTCGAAGCCGTCGGGCAGCAGGTGGGGCTTGAACGCCCGCACCGCGACCTCGCCCGTGCCCACCGCCTTGCCGGGGGCGCCCTTGACCCGGAACGCGCCGTCGACCAGCTCGACATCGGACTCGTCCGCCTCGAGCATGTGCGCGGCGATGCGCGCCGCCTTCTCCCGGACCTTGATCGCGGCCTTCATCACGGCGGAGCCGCCGACGGGCACGCCGCGGCTGCCCATCGTGCCGATGCCCTCCTGCACGGTGGCCGTGTCGCCGTGGATCAGGGTGATCCGGTCGAAGTCGATCTGCAGCTCGTCCGCCACGATCTGGGCGAACGCCGTCTGGTGGCCCTGGCCGTGCGGGCTGGTGCCGACCTTGATCACCGCGGAGCCGTCGACGTTGAGCCGGACGTTGGCGGACTCCCAGCCGCCGACGTAGCCGAACTGCTCGAACAGCGGCGTGGGGCCGAAGCCGCCCATCTCGACGAACGTGGAGAATCCGATCCCGAGCAGCGGCGCGGACGGGTCCTCCCGCCGGGTGGCCTGCTCCTTGCGCAGCATCGGGTAGTCGACGTGCTCGAGGAGCTTGTCGAGCGCGCCCGGGAAGTCCGCCTCGTCGTAGACGATGCCCTCGAACTGGGTGGCGAAGGGCATCTCGCCGGGCTGGACGAAGTTGCGCCGCCGCACCTCCAGCGGGTCCAGACCGAGCTCGGCGGCGACGTGGTCGACCACCCGCTCGATCATGAACGAGGCCTCCGGGCGGCCGGCGCCGCGGTACGAGCCGACCGGGGTCGTGTTGGTGACGACCGACCGGAAGCTCGGCGCGATGACCGGGATCTTGTAGCAGCCGCCGGACATGAACGAGGTCAACGTGGGCAGCCCGATGCCCGTGGCGTCGGGCCAGCCGCCGCAGTCCTGGGTGATCCGCACGCGCAGGGCGAGCAGCCGGCCGTGGTCGTCGAAGCCGACCTCGACGTCGTGCTCCTGGGCCCGGCCGTGGACCATCGAGGTCATGTTCTCGCTACGGGTCTCGAGGTACTTGACCGGACGCCGCAGCCGCCGGGACAGCTCCGCGGTGAGGATGAACTCCGGGTAGCAGGAGGCCTTGGCGCCGAACCCGCCGCCGACGTCCGGCGCGACGACCCGGACCTCCTGCTGGGACAGCCCGAACAGCTGGGCCATCTCGTTGCGCATGTGGTGCGGGGTCTGCGTGGTGGCGTAGATCGTGAGGCCGGAGTTCTGCCAGTCCGAGAGGCAGACTGTCGGCTCCATCGGCACGGCGGCGCAGCGCTGGTTGCGCAGGTGGATCGCGAGCCGGTGCGGGGCCGCGGCGAGCTCCTCCTCGGCGTCCGTGGCCGACAGGACCTGCTCGAGCACGACGTTGGACGTGGTCCCGTCGATGATCGGCACGGCGTCCTCGGCGGTCGCGGCCGCGATCGACGCCATCACCGGCAGTTCCTCGTACTCGACGTGGACGGCCTCAGCCGCGTCGGCGGCGAGGTAGCGGTCGGTGGCGACGACGACGGCGACGCACTCGCCCACGAAGTGCACCCGGTCCTTCGCCAGGCACGGCCGCTCCATCCCGGGAACCGACCGGTTCGGCGGCAGGCCCTCCAGGTCCGCGTTCGTCCACACGCCCAGGACACCGGGCATCGCCGCCGCCTCGCCGGTGTCGATCGACAGGATGCGGGCGTGTGCGAGGAAGGAGCGCACGTACGCCATGTGCACGGTGCCGGGGAGCCGGACGTCGTCGACGTACGTGCCGCGCCCGGTGAGCAGGGCCGGGTCCTCCTTGCGGACCACCGCCGCGCCGACCATGGATCCCATGTGCGGACCTCCTCGTCCTGCTGCCTACCGGCCGTATGGTGGATGGAGCGGACCATGTGCTCCCGGTCACGCCGAGTGGACGTTAGGAACCTAACGTCGCTCCGTCCCGACGGCAAGGATCAACCCGCGATCGCGGCGAGAGCGAGCCGCTCCACCTGGACGTCCGGCGGCTCGGGGAAGAGCAGCCGCAGGGGCGAGGTGGACGTCCGGCCGGCCGACCAGCGCGGCGAGCACCCCGCGGAACCCGACCACGACGGCGTCGGTGTCGCCCGCGACCTGGACGTACGCGTCCTCGTCGGCGCCGACGGTGACCGGGCGCGAGTAGACCGTGGCCGCGTAGCCGCCTAGCGAGATCGCCGGACGGGGGTGCGGGGTCATCCCCCGAGGACCACCGGGTAGCGCGCGAAGTGGTCCCGCGCGGAGTGCGGGTCCCGCTGCGGGGCGGCGTCCGGATCGGGCCGGCCGCCCGCGGCGAGCAGCGCCTCGAGCATGAGGGTGACGGTGCCGAGCACCCGCTCGGACTCGCTCACCGGGTGCCCCTCGGGCGCCGGCACACCGCCCGCCAGTTCGGTGCCGATGCAGGCGTGCATGCCCCCGCCGAAGGCGTGGCCCCAGCGCGGGACGTCCGGGGGCACCTCGCGCAGCGGGTCGTAGACCTCGGGCCGGTCGAAGACCTGCGGGTCCCGGTTGGCCGCCGCGATGTCGAGGACGACGAACGAGCCCTCCGGGATCTCGATCCCGCCGCGCAGGCTGATCGGGGCGAGCGCGCGGCGCTGCGCCACCGGGCTGGCAGGGTGCAGGCGCAGGGTCTCGTACACGCAGCGCTGCAGGAGCGACGGATCGTGCCGGGCCTTCTCCGCCGCCGCGGGCTCCCGGCCGGCCCAGGCGAACCAGTCGTCCGCGGCGTGGGTGAACGCGTCGGCGGTGGAGTGCGAGCCCGCCTGCAGGTAGAAGGCGCACTCGCGGCGCAGCACGTCCCGGTCGATCCCGAGTTCGTCCCGGTTGCGCAGCAGCGCGGTGAGCACGTCCCTCGGCAGGTCGTCCTCGGTGATCCCGCCGGCCGCGAGCTGCGTGAGCAGGGCCTCCCGGCGCTCGATCGACGGCTGGAGGAACAGTGCGTCGAACTCCTCGAGGGCCGCGGCGACCTCCGCCCGGACCTCCTCCGGGTCACGGGTGGTGTGGACCAGGGTGGCGCCCTCGGAGAACTTCTTCGCGAAGCGGTAGAGCGCGTCGACCGCGGCATCGGTCTCCGCCGTGCTCCCCGTCGGCTTGTCCAGCCCGGCGACCATCGCGGTGAGGTTCATGATCGTGCGGTAGCCGAGCTCCAGGAGGTCGGCCCGGCCCGCGGCGGCGAAGGGGGCCAGGGTCTCCTGCACCACGTCGCGCAGGAACGCCCGCTCCCAGTACCGGAACGTGCCGCGGCGGAACAACCGGTTCTCCACCCGGCGGCGCCGGCGGTGGTCCGCGCCGTGCAGCACGAGCAGGCAGTCCGCCATCACGACCCCGCCGGCGTCGTAGAGGGCCTGCTCCAGGTCGTGCTGCCGGTAGGCCTCGCGCACGTCGGCGTACCGGTCGAGCGTGATCGTCTGCATGCTCCGCCTCGTTGCGTCCCTGCGTCGTGACAGTTCTAGCGACGCTAGCAACGCGGCCGGACCGACGTCTACGGTCGCGGCGCCGGGCAGCGGACGACGCGGGGCGCGGCGGCGCGGTTGACGTCAGAGGGCTAACGACTACTGTCCGGGGCAGGCCGACGGCGTCCGGGAGGGACCATGAGCGCACCGACGGTGACCGAGGGCGGGACGGTGGTCACGCTGACCTCCTTCGCCGACGCCAAGGAGGCCTACCGCAGCGCCGAGCTGCGCCAGTCGCTCTACGACGAGGGCGAGGTCGTGATGGCCGACGTCCTGGTCAACCTGCACGGCCGCGAGCACCGCGACCGGCGGCGGGTGGAGAACCGGATGTTCCGCCGCGAGGTCTTCGAGCGCTACGAGCGGGAGCTGTTCCCGGGGGTCGTCGCGCGCACGCTGCAGCCCTACGTCGAGCGCGGCGGGGTCGACCTCGTGCACCTCGGCCACGAGCTGATGCTCAACCTGGCCGCGCTGACCGCGGGCGTCGACCGGCCCGAGGGCACGGCGGAGGAGACCGCCCGGCTCTACGCCTACATGATGCGCTTCATCCAGGGCGCCACCCTCGCGCACTCCACCGGCGACCGGGCGGCGGAGGCGGCGGCCGTCGCGCAGGCCCTCGAGGACTGGGACGCCGAGTTCCTGGCCCCCTCGATCGCGCGGCGGCGGGCGCTGCTGGCGGCGGGGGAGGAGCTGCCGCGGGACGTCCTGGCCACCCTGCTGCGCCACGAGGACGAGCTCGGGCTGCCGCACCACGTGATCCGCCGCGAGGTCGCGTTCTTCCTGCTCGCGGGCGGCCACACCAGCGCCACGGCCTTCGTGCGGACCGTCGACCACCTGCTCGACCGGCTCGAGACGCGGCCGGACGAGCGGGCGCGGGTCGCCGATCCGCTGTTCCTGCAGCGGTGCGTGCACGAGACGGTGCGGCTGAACCCGTCGAGCCCTGTGGGGCGACGACGGGCGCTCGCCCCGGTCCGGCTGCGGTCCGGCGTGGAGATCCCCGAGGGCGCCACGGTGGTGATCGACCTGCACGCGGTCAACCGGGACGTCACCGTCTTCGGGCCCGACGCCGCGGAGTTCGACCCGGACCGTGCGGTGCCGCCCGGCGTGGCGCCGTTCGGGCTCAGCTTCGCCGCGGGCATGCACGTGTGCATCGGTCAGGACCTGGCCGCGGGCGTGGTCGCCCGCGGCGGCGCCGATCCGGACGCCCACCTGTTCGGGCTGGTCACCGGCGCGGTCGGGCAGCTGTTCGCCGCCGGTGTGCGGCGCGACCCGGCGACCCCGCCCCGGCGCGACACCGCGACCGCCCGGCCGTACTGGGGCACCTACCCCGTCCTGCTGGGAGGAGACCGATGAGCTACCGCGTCTCGGTGGACCCGGAGGTGTGCATCAGCTCCGGGAGGTGTGTCGCCGACGCGCCCGACCTCTTCCGCTTCGACGCCGACGAGATCGCCGAGCCCGTACCCGGGGCCCCGCAGCCGGCCGACGAGCGCGCGCTCGACCTCGCCCGTGCCTGCCCGTCGGGGGCCCTGCTGGTCCACGACGCGGACACGGGCGAGGAGGTCGACGTCTTCGGGTAGGGCGTGACCGGCCGTTGACAGGAGCGTCGTCAGCTTTCTAACGTCGCTCCGACGGGTGCCCCCGTCACGACGACGACGTCACCGGGAGCCGACCGTGACCAGAACCGTGCCCGAGGTCGACCGGACCACGAGCCGCGCCGTCCGCCGCACCGTCCTCGGCGGGGTCGTGGGCTCCTTCGTGGAGTTCTACGAGTTCTCGGTCTACGCGGTGCTCGCGGCCACGCTCGCGGCGGTCTTCTTCCCCGCGGCCGACCCGGCGACGGGCCTGCTGTCCTCCCTCGCGGTCTTCGCCGTCGCGTTCTTCGCCCGGCCGCTCGGCGGCTTCGTGTGGGGCGCGGTCGGGGACCGGATCGGGCGCAAGCGCACGCTCGCGCTGACCGTGATCCTGATGTCGGTCGCGACCACGCTGATGGGCGTGCTGCCCGGCTACGCCACGATCGGCGTCGCCGCGCCGGTCCTGCTGATCGTGCTGCGCTTCCTGCAGGGCGTGTCCGCGGGCGGCGAGATCTCCGGCGCGGTGTCCTTCATCGCCGAGCACTCGCCGGTGCACCGCCGCGGCCTCTACGTCGGCCTGATCTCGGTCGGCTCGGTCGTCGGCACCCTGCTGGGCAGCGTGTTCCCCGGGATCCTGCTGCTCACCCTGTCGACGGAGGCCATGCAGGCGTGGGGCTGGCGCCTCCCGCTGCTGCTCGCCCTGCCGATGGGCGTGATCGGCCTCTACATCCGGCGCCGGCTCGACGAGACGCCGCACTTCACGGCGCTGCGCGAGGAGCGGGCGCGGGCGGCCAACCCGGTCGGGGCGGCGCTGCGCGGCGGGGAGAACCGCCGCCTGCTCGTCCGGTCCTTCCTGCTCATCGCGGTGAACGCGGCCTCGTTCTACATGATCGTGGGCTACCTGCCGTCCTTCGCGTCCAAGAGCCTGCAGCTGACCGGCTACCAGGCCTTCGCGCCGTCACTGATCGCCCTCACGGCGTGCCTGGTCGCCGAGGTGCTCGGGGCCTGGTGGTCGGACCGGATCGGCCGGCGCACCGTGCTGCTGGTCTCCGGGGTGGGGCTGCTGGTCCTGTCGTACCCGTCGTTCCTGCTGATCACGTCCGGCTCGTTCGGGCTGATCGCGGTCGGGCTCGTGGTGTTCGGCCTGCTCGCCGGCGGTTACGCGGCCGTCACCAACTCGACGCTCACCGAGATGTTCCCGACACGGGTGCGGGTCAGCGGCCACGGGATCACCTACAACCTGTCCGTGGCCCTGTTCGGCGGGTCGGCCCCGTACCTGCTGACCTGGCTGGGCGCGGTGACGGGCAGCAGCCTCGTCGGCGCGTTCTACGTGATGATCCTTGCGGTGGTCTCGCTGCCGGCGGTGCTGCGGCTCCGGGAGACGGCGGGCCGGCCGCTCCGGACGGAGTAGGGACTCAGAGTCGCAGCAGCCGGCGGGCGTTCGCCGTGAGGGTCCCGGCCAGGTCGCCCGCCGGCGCGTCGGCCGCGCCGGAGTCCCAGCCGGCGAAGTTGGTGCCGAACACCAGGCGGTCGACGCCCGCGTGCGCCACGAGCAGCTCCAGGGAGAGCTCGTCGTGCACATGGGTGTCGAACCAGATCCGCCGGTAGTAGTGCTCGAAGCCGTTGGCGCGCAGCGCCTCCGAGGCCCAGGGCCGCTTCTCCACGGCGCGCGCGAACCGGCCCGACAGGAACGCCGCCGCCCCGCCGCCGTGCGAGACGCACACGTCCAGCCCGGGATGGCGCTCCAGCACCCCGCCGAACACCAGGGCGGCGACGGCGAGCGTCTCGTCGTAGGCGAAGCCGAGCAGCAGGTCGAGGTCGAACCGGCGCAGCCGGCGGTCGTCCGGCGGCCCCTCGGCCCCCAGCGGCGAGGGGTGCACGAACAACGGCACGTCGAGGTCGACGACGGCCTCGTAGAGCGGGTCGAGCTCCCGGTCGTCGAGTGTGCGGCCCGCCGGGTCGGTGTCCAGGTAGATCCCGACCATCCCGAGGTCGCGCACGGCCCGGCGGGCCTCCGCGACCGCGGCCGGCACGTCCTGGACGGGCAGCTGGGCGCAGGCCAGCAGCCGGTCCGGGTGGGCGCCGGCGAGGGCGGCCAGGCCGTCGTTGTGGCTGCGGGCGAAGGCGACGGCGTCCGTGGGCGGCAGCGCGCCGAAGTACGTCAGCGGGTTGGGGGAGAGGACCTGCACCGCGATCCCCGTCTCGTCCATCGCCGCCAGCCGGAGGTCGACGTCCATGAACGGGCTGCCCGCATACCGCACGCCGTGCAGCACGTAGTCGCCGACGCGGTAGAAGGGGCGCCCGTCCGGGGACGTGCCGAGCTCCGGGCCGGCGGCCCCCGCCGCGCCCTCCGACGAGGCCAGGACGGCGTGGGCGTGCACGTCGACCAGCCCGTCGACCGGCCCGGCACCCGGCCCGGCATCCGGCCCGGCATCCGGCCCGGCATCCGGCCCGGCATCCGGCCCGGCATCCGGCTCAGACATGCGAGAGGCGCTCGAGCTGCTCCTCGGTGAAGGCCAGCGACCGGGTGAGCGGGCAGGCGGCCAGGAACCGCACCTGGTCCTCGGTGCGCTGGCGGCGCTCCGGGATCGGGGCGGTGAGGTCGATCCGGCGGCCGTCCTTGATCACCTCGACGATGCGCTCCTTGTGCTGGAGGATCCGCACGTCGGCGAGCGGGTCGCCGTCGACCACGAGGACGTCGGCGATCCGGCCGGTCTCGAGCGTGCCGACCTCGCCCTCGAGCCGCATCGCGAAGGCGCCGTTGGCGGTGGCCGCCACGATCGCCTCCATCGGCGTCATGCCCATGTAGGTCACGAACATCTCCAGCTCGCGGGCGTGCCACTCGCCCACCGGGGTCACCGCGAAGCCCGTCTCGGAGCCGGTCAGGAACGTCACCCCGGCCGCGTGCGCCTTGGTGAGCTGGGCGGCGGTCACCTCGATCTCGGCGCGGAACACGTCGAGCAGCTCGGGCGCGCTGCCGACCTTCTCGCCGTAGTCGGCGAGGTTGCCGAGCAGGGTGAAGGTCGGGCACATGGCGCTGCCCGCGTCGACCACGGCCTGGATGGCCTCGTCGTCGAGGTAGGACGCGTGGTAGATCAGATCGACGCCGGCCCGGGCGGCGTCCCGGGTCGAGTCGGAGTTGCGGCAGTGCGCCACGACCTTCGTGTTCAGCTCGTGCGCGGTGTCGCAGACGGTGCGCAGCTCGTCGAAGTTCCAGACCTTGACCTCGGGGCCCTTCATCGACGGGATCAGCCCGGTGACCATGATCTTGATCCAGTCGACGCCGTACTTGATCTGCCGGCGGATCTCGTTGACCATCACGTCCCGCCCGGTGACCACGGTGGCGTAGCCGGTGCGGCCCTCGTCCTTGATCATCCGGCCGGCGGTGCCACCGAGCATGGTCATCAGTGCCTGCCCGCCGGCTCGCATGCGCGGGCCCTCGACGATCCCCGCCTCGATGGCGTCCCGCAGCTCGACGCCGATGTTCCAGAGGCAGTCCGCGTCGAGCACGCTGGTCACGCCCGCCCGCAGCACCTTGCGCGCGTTGTAGGCCGAGAGCATCGAGCTGTAGGCCTCGGTGCGGTGATGGAACAGCTCGTCGTTGCCGGTGGGCTCTCCGAAGGTCAGGTGCGTGTGGGCGTCGATCAGGCCCGGCATCACGGTCTTCCCGGTCGCGTCGATCCGCTCGACCTCCGGGCCCGCGGCCTCGACGGCCGCCGCGCCCAGGGCCGCGATCCGGCCCGCGCGCACCAGCACCGCCTCGCCGGCGCGGGGTGGTGCCCCGGTGCCGTCCACGACGGTGCCGCCGGTGATCAGGATGCCGTCCGCCACGGCGCGCCTCCTCGCTGAGTCCGCGGCGCGGTTTCCGGCCGTGAGCCGACTGACGACTACCGCGCCCGCGCGCCAGTCTCGCACAGACCCCGCCCCGATGGTGGACGTCCGGCCGGTGCGGGCAGTAGCGTCGTTACCCAGCCAACGCCGCTTTTCGTCGTCGCCATCCCGGCGCACCGCGGCGCCAGCACGACCGGAGGGGACCGACCGTGACGAGCGAGTGGGCCGTGGTCACCGGGGCGGGTCACGGCATCGGTGCCGTGATCGCCCGGCTGGCCGCGAAGGAGGGCTACCGCGTCGCGGCGTGGGACATCGACGAGCAGGCCGCCCGGGCCGTGGCGGACGAGATCGGCGCCGGCTGCGTGGCCGCCCGCGTCGACGTCACGGACGAGGCGGCGGTCGCGGAGGCCATGGCCGCCCTGCCGGACGCCCCGGCGCTGGTCGTCAACAACGCAGGCGTGGTCCGGTTCGGCCCGCTCCTCGAGCTCTCCGCCGCGGACTTCCGGCTGGCCGTCGACGTCAACCTGACCGGCACGTTCCTGGTCGCCCGCGCCGCAGCGGCCAGGATGGCGGCGGCCGGCGGGGGCGCGATCGTCAACATCGCCTCGATCAACGGGATCGCCGCGGCGCCCAACGCCGGCGCCTACACCTCGTCGAAGGCGGCGGTGATCAAGCTGACCGAGCAGATGGCACTGGAGTGGAGCGGGGCCGGGGTGCGGGTCAACGCCGTGGCCCCGGGCCTGATCCACGCCGGGATGTCCGACGCCATCTACGCCGATCCCGAGGTGCGGGCGCTGCGGCAGGGCCGGGTGCCGCTCGGGCGGCTGGGCACCGCCGAGGACGTCGCCGAGGCGGTGCTGTTCCTCGCCTCGCCGAAGGCCGCCTACGTCACCGGCCAGACCCTCGCCGTCGACGGCGGGATCACCAGGAGCGCCCTGCACCGGATGCCGCGCCCGGCGGATGTGGACTCGGTGGGCGTGGACCCGGCGGGCGATCCGGCGGGTCCCGACGGCGGACGGTGACCCGGTGGCACGATGACGCCATGTCCCAGCAGAGCGTGATCGAGGAGCTGCAGCGCCTCGGCATGTCCGGGTACGAGGCGAAGGCGTACGTGGCGCTCGTCGCGGCGGGCACCCCGCTGAACGGGTACGAGGTGGCGAAGCGCTCCGGCGTCCCGCGCAGCACGGTGTACGAGACGCTGGGCAAGCTCGTCGGGCGCGGGGCGGCGTACGAGGTCCGGGCCGGCGACGCGAGCGTCGGCTACATCTCGCTGCCGCCGTCGGCGCTGCTCGACCGGATGCGGCGGGAGTTCGAGGCGTCCATCGACACGCTGAGCTCCGCGTTGCCGCAGGTGGCCTCGCCGCCGCAGGTGCGGCTCGTGCACAACCTCTCCGACCGGGCGTCGCTCCTGGCCCGGGCCGAGGACGTCGTCGCGGCGGCCCGCAACGACCTGTTCCTCTCCGGCTGGCCCGCGGAGATCGACGCGCTCAAGCCGGTCGTCCGCCGGGCGGACGACGAGGGCGTCGACGTGTCCGTCGTGACCTTCGGCGACGACCCCGACCCCGTCGGCCGCACCATCCCGCACCGGTTCTCGACGCCCGAGGTGGTGCTGGAGAACCTCGGCTGCCGGCTGCTCGTGGTCGCCGCGGACCGCGAGCAGGCCGTGATCGGCGGGGTGGTCGACGGCGACGCGTGGGGCGTGTTCACGGACGACCCGGCCGTGGTGCTGGTGGCCGTGGAGTACGTGCGACACGACATCGCGATGCACCTGATCGCCGAGAAGTTCGCGCCGGACGACTTCGAGTCCTTCTGGACCTCCGACCCGGCGCTGCGCCGGCTGCGGGCCGACCACGGCATCCCCGCCGCCCTGCTGCGCCGCGGACCGGCGGGGGCGGCGGCCCCGCCGCGCCGGCGCCGCTGAACAGCGCTGAACAGACGCTGAACAGTCCCTCGAGCCGCGCCCGGCCGCGAGGGGCTGATCAGACGTTCGTGACGCCGAGGCTCAGGCCGCCGTCGACCGTCAGGACGCTCCCGGTGACCCACTCCGCGGCGAGCAGGTACTCCACGGCCTCGGCCACCTCGTCCGTGGTGCCCGGCCTGCCCAGGGCGTGCGCGGGACCGAGCGACTCCATGCGGGCGGCCGCCGTGGCGTCGTCGAACAGGCCCGCCCGCTGGTTGATCTCGGTGAGCACCCCGCCCGGGCGCACGCACCCGACCCGCACGCCCTGCGGCCCGAGCTCCGCGGCGAGCACGCCGGTGAGCGTCTCCAGCGCCCCCTTCGTCGCGGCGTAGGGGGAGGCACCGGGAAAGGCGCGCTGGGTGTGCACGCTGCCGAAGAACACGACCGCACCCCGCGTCTCGCGCAGGTGCGGCAGCGCCAGGCCGGTGAGCAGCATCGGTCCGATGGTGTTCGAGGCGAAGACGGCGTGCAGCTCCTCCTCGGTGAGCTCCTCGAGCGGGCCCCGGTACATGTTCCCGGCGCCGTGCACCACCGCGTCGAGCCCGCCGCCGTGGGCCACCGCCCCGGCCACCATCGCCTCCCGGTCGGCCGCGACCGTCACGTCGCCGACGACGCCGTGCGCGCCCGCCGCCGCCGCGACCGCCTCGACCCTGGCCGCGCGGCGCCCCGAGAGCGTGACCCGCGCCCCGGCCTTCGCCAGCCGGTGCACCACGGCCTCGCCGATGCCGGAGCCACCCCCGGTGACCAGCACCGACATGCCGTCGATCGGACGTCCCACCTCAGCTCCCTCCGGTCAGGACCGCGGACGCGGCCTTGCGCAGCAGGACCGCGCGGTCCAGCGGCGTGTGCTCGGCCGCGAGGAGGTCGGACTGCACCTCGACGGCGAGCGGCACGCCCGCGGGCAGGGCGGCGACGAACCCCGCCAGGTCGAGGACGCCCTCGCCGGGCGGCACCCGCTCGTGCCGCGCCTCGTGCGCCAGCAGCTCCCCGTCCCCCGGGTGCGCCGCCGCCCCGGCGTCCGTCAGCTGCGCGTAGCCGACGAGGTCGGCCGGCCACGGCGCGTCGAGCGGCTCGTGCATCCGGTGCAGGTGCAGCGCGTCGGGCAGGACCACGGTGCCCGGCACGGCACGCGCGATCCGCTCGGCCGCCGCCCGGGACCGCACGGCGGTGAAGGCCATCGGCTCGAGGGCGACCCGGGTGACCGAGCCGGCCAGCACCTCGGCGAGGGCGGCGACGGACCCGGTGGTGCGCGCCTCGTCGGGATCCTCGGAGACGGTCAGCAGGAACGCGGCGTCGAGGACCGCGGCGGTGTCGGCGAGCCGCCGGTGCGCGTCCGTGAGGCCGTCCGGCCCGAGGCGCACGACCTCGACGTCGAGCAGACGGACGCCGGTGCGCCGCACCGCGTCCGCGACCACGGGCGCCTGCGCGCGGGGATCGGTGAACCGCACGCCGGCCAGCGGGAAGCCGGCCTCGGCGGCACAGCGGACCACGCCGTCGGGCGTGAGCTCGAGGACGTTCCCCGCGGAGAGGGAGAGCGGGCCGCGGTCAGCCACGGGTCGTCCAACGCAGGGCTCGGCGCACGATCTCCCGGTGCGCGGGGACCTCGTAGGAGGGCGGGTGGTGGCCCAGCGCGTCGTAGACCACCCGTCCGCCGCCGTGCTCGCGGGCCCACAGCAGGGGCCGCGGCGGCCCGTCCGTCCCGGGCGTCGGCGCGTGCAGCAGGCCGGTGACGTCCGGCCGGGTGCGCAGGTCGCCGTACACCTCGTCGACGATCGTGAAGTCGTCCACGCCGTCGACCAGTGGGTGCGCCGACCCGACCGTGACCGCCACGCGCGGGCCGAGCGGCGGGTGGTGCGAGTGGCCCCACTCCCAGCTGCCGCCGAGCGCGTCGCCCCACTCCGGCCAGTCGTCGAAGCAGATGCTGGCGGTGTGCAGGCCGAGCAGCCCGCCGCCCGCGGCGAGGTGCGTGGCCAGGGCCTCGCGGGCCGCGGGGGAGGGGCTCGCGCCCTCCTCGGCCGCGCGGTCCCGGTAGCGGTCCGGGGTGCCCGGGCCGGTCATGGTCCAGCGCAGGGCGTTGACGACGAGCAGCGCCGCGCCGGGCAGCGCCCCGAGCGCCGAGTCGACGCCCGCGGTGCCGGCGTGCACCTCGACGTCGAAGCCGGCCTCCTCGAGCAGGACCTCCAGGCAGGCCGTGGTGGCGGGGAAGTCGTGGGTGAGCCCACCCGACAGCACCACCGCGCGCACGGCCACCCCCGGTCGTCGTCGTTCGTCGTCGCCGCTGTCCGTCAGTCACCGTCGTCGCAAACCTGACGACTACTTCCGACCCTAACCCGGCGGCGGATCCGGATCCAGGGTGCCGCCGGGGGAGGTGGGGCCCGGGCCGGGGCTCGGGCCCGGCCGGCCCTGTCGACAGGGCCGGTGGTCCCTGTTGTGGCCCCCGGAGCTGGGTCAGGCTTCCGCTCGTGCGCCGCACGGCGGCGGGGGGAGGTCCGATGCGCGAGGGTCCCGAAGCGGTGCGGCCCGCCGGGCCCGGTGGCGCGGACGACGCCGAGCGGGCCGCCCGGCTGGTCCGGCGGTGCGTGGACCTGGACCGGCGGGGTGCGCCGGCGACCGCCCGGCACGCCGCCCTCGACCAGGCGCGGGCGGCCGTCGCGACGGTGCCTCCCGGGCGGTTCCGGGAGCGGCTCGCCACCGTGTGCGACATCCTCGCGGACCTGCAGCGCGACGACACCGCCGAGGCGGTGCGGGCCGCGATCGTCCGGGCCCGCGAGGCCCTGGGCCAACCCGCCGGCGGCTGAGGCGCGCGCCTGCCGGGTCAGGCCCCGGGCGGGTCGTCCGGTCGCGCCAGGTCGAACACGCTGGAGCCGATGCCGCGGGCCACGCGGTCGAGGCGGTTCGCCTGGGCCAGCAGCTTCGCGCGGTGCACGGGCGAGGTCATGCTGCCGGCGAGCCCGGTCAGGTCCGTGGCCACCGCGAGGAGCTCGGCGATCACCGAGGTGTTGAGGTCGTCGGCGATCCGGTCGCGGTCGTCGAGCCGGCGGCGCAGCTCCTGCTCCAGCCGCACCCGGGCGTAGGCCGCGACCAGGCCGGCGTGGCCCGCCAGCGAGACGACGGCGTCGAGGTCCTCCCGCCGGTACGGCGCGCCGCCGCGGCGCCGGCACACCGCGAGGGCTCCCCGTGGGGCACCGGCCGTGTTCAACGGCGCCACCAGCGCGGGCCCGACGTCGAGCCGGGACAGCGGGACCCCGACGAGCCGCGGGTCGCCGGGGGCGTCGGCCGTCGCGATCGGCCGGCCGGCCAGGAGCGCGAGGCCGGCCTCGCTGTCCCGGGCCCGCAGGCGGGTGTTCTCCACGGCGGCGAGCGGTTCGCCCTCGGCCACCGCCACCAGGAACTCGCCCGTGCCCTCGGCCGGCACCAGCAGGGCCGCGCCGTCGCTCTCGCTCAGCTCGCGCAGCGTCGCGACCAGCCCCTCCAGTACCTCCGCGGGCTCCTCGCCGGCGAGCAGGTCCGTGGCCACCTGTGTCGAGGCGGCCTGCCACGCCTGCCGGCGGCGGGTCTCGGCGAACAGCATGGCGTTCTCGATCGCCACCGCGGCGGAGGTCGCCAGGGCCTGGACCAGCTCCTCGTCGTCCGCGCTGAACACGCCGCCGCTCTGCCGGTCGGTGAGGTAGAGGTTGCCGAAGACCTCGTCGTGCACGCGGATCGGGACGCCGAGGAAGCTGGTCATCGGGGGGTGACCGACCGGGAACCCGGCGGAGCGCTCGTCCTCGTGCAGGTCCGCGAGCCGGATCGGCTGCGGGTCGTCGATCAGCGCGCCGAGCAGGCCCTGGCCGCGGGGCGGCCGGCCGATCGCGCGGACCTCCTCGTCAGTCATGCCCTCGTGCAGGAACTCGACGAGGTGACCGTCCGCACCCAGGACGCCCAGGGCCGCGTAGCGCGCCCCGACCAGCGCGCGGGCCTCGGTGACGACGCGGCGCAGGACGACGGGGAGCTCCAGGTCCGCCCCCACCGCCCGGTGCGCCCGGAGCAGGCCGCGCAGCCGCCCCTGGGTCGCCATGACCTCCTCGGCGCGCTCGACGATCTGCTCCAGCAGCTGGTCGAGCTCCAGCCGGGGGACGTCGCCGAAGCCCAGACCGGACTCGGGGTCCGGCTCGTCGCCCGGCCCCCCGAGACCGTCCCCGTTCCGCGGCCGAGTCTGCACCACCGGCCGTCACCACCCGTCACGTCGAGGGGCTCCCACCGACCGCTCGGGGGGCACGGCCCGGGCGGCGAGACGTCCCACTATGGGCCCGGCCGGGGGCGCTGTCCAGAAGGCGCCCGGCGAGGCGGGAGGTGGAGCCGCAGGCGGGAAACCTCGCCCGGGCTCAGGACCGGCGGCCGGCGTCGGCGCGGTCCTCTGCCCGGTCGGCCCGGTCGGCGGCGCGGTCGGCCTTCCGGTCGGCCCGGTCGTCGGCGGGGTCGTCGAGGTCGTCCCCGTGGTCGCCGTGGTCGCCGTTGTCGTCGGAATCGTCGGCCCACCCGCCGTCCGGCTCGAGGTCCCAGGCCGTGTCCCAGCTGTCCCACACGTCGCGATCGGCGTCCCGGTCGTCGGGCGGGGTCTCCTCCCGGTCCTCCCGGGTCTCCTCGTGGCGACCACCGGGGGACGGGACGGCCGACGCCGGCGGTGCCTGCCGCGCGGCCGCGCGGACCACCCGGGTCGCCTGGGCCTGCGCGCCCGCGGCCGCCTCGGCCAGCACCGGCAGCATCACGGGTGGCGCGGGCAGCACGGTCACGTCCCGGATAACGCCCGACGACCCGGGGTCGGCGGTGGCCGCGGCCGGGGAGGCGGGCGTCTCGGCCACGACCGCCGCCTCGATCGCCGGCCTGCCGACCAGCACGGCGACCGCGGCGCCCAGCGCGGCGACCAGGGCGACCCGGCGGCGCGCCGTCGGACGGGCGGCGCGCGGCGGGCCGGCCTGCTCGGCAGCTCCGGGGCCCTCCACCGTCCCGAACTCGCGGGCCAGGCCTGCCGCGAGATCACCGGCGGAGGGCCGGTCGGCGGGATCGCCGGCCGTCGCCCGGGCCACCAGGGCCGCGGCTCCCGCGGGCAGGGCGGGACCCGGCGGTGTCCGGCCCCACCACGCCGCTCCCCGTCCGGGGAGGCAGCCGCGGAGCAGCCGGCCGAGCTGGGCGACGTCCCCGGCGGCGCGGCCGTCGAAGGCCGGTGTGCCGTGGTCCGCCTCCGGCGGCCGGTGGACGCGGCCGAGCAGGTGCACCTCCCCGGCCCGGTCGAACCGCACGGCCGACGGTCCCACCGCACCGTGCGCCACGCCGTGGGCGTGCAGGTAGGCCAGGGTCTCGGCGAGCCGGGTACCCGCGGCGAGGACCGCCGGCACGGACAGGGCGCGCCGGGCGGCGCGGTCGGCGAGCGAGGGGCCGTCGACGAACTGCGTCACGAGGTAGTGGAGGTCGCCGCACGGGCCCATGTCGTAGAGGGCCGCCAGGCCCGGGTGGTGCAGGCCGGCGACGGCGGGTCCGGCGGCGGGGCCCTCCGGCTCCAGGAGCTCGACGACGACGGGGCGGCAGAGGATCTCGTCCCAGCCCCGGTAGAGGCGGCGGCCCTCGCCGGAGCCGAGCCGGGCGTCCAGCCGATAACGGTCCGGCAGGCCCGCCGGCCGCTCCGGCCCTTCCGCCGGCGTCACGACGTCGCCGCTCGTCGCCACGCGCGCACCCCCCGTCGGCCCGGTCCGCCGCGCTCGCGCGCGGTGGCCGTGCCGTTCGTGGTCCCCGGGCGCCGTGCCGGCCGGTGCCGGACGGATGGCGCCCCCGTCGGTCCCCACGTACCCGATGTCCCCCGGACTACCCCGCCCCGTGCCCTCCCACCCTTCCCGACCACGCGGATGCGGGGGCAGGGCCGAAAGTCACGGCGCCCGCGCGGCCCGCCGCCACGGTTCGACGCATCTCGTGTCCGGGCCGTCCGGCCCTGGCGGGCGGCGGTCCGGGCGAGCAGGCTCACCGGGCCGCCCGGTCACCACAGGAGGTGCCCCGATGCCGTCCGCCCCGTATCCCGATCCCGTCCCGGGCGGCCCGCCGCGCTCGGGCCACCGGCACACGACCCACTGCTACTGGGACGTCCTCGCCTGCGGCTGGTCCTGCCCGCCGGCGGGTCCCGCCCCGGTGGCGGCCCCCACCGTCGGCACCGCCGGCACCCTCGACGCCGCGCAACCCGCGGGCCCCCTGGCCGTCGCGCCGGTGTGAGGACACGCGGAAACGCACGCGCCCGGTCACGGAGTGTTTGCTAGGAAACCTAGCGACCGGCTAGCCTTCCCGGCCATGAGCAGCGACGACGAGGTCGCCCGCGCGGTGCGGGACCTCGTGCTGGCGGGGGATCGGTACCGCGGCGAGGTCGGCCGGTCCGCGGGTCTGGGCCCGAGCGCCGTCACCACGCTCGCCCTGCTGTACCTCGAGGGACCGGCCACTCCGGGCCGCATCGCCCGGCACCTCGGGATCACCACGGCCTCGGCCACCCAACTGCTCGACCGGCTGGAGGCCGCGGAGCACGTCCGCCGCCGGCCCAACCCCGCCGACCGCCGCTCCTGCCTGGTCGAGCTGCGGCCCGCCGGCCACCGGTACGTCGCGGCGACCTACGGCGACTTCAGGGAACGCATCCACCGGGTGGTGGCGGGTCTCCCCGGCGAGGACGTGGCCGCCGTCGCCGGGTTCCTGCGGGCGGCCAGCAACATCCTGGCGGGCCCGGGTGTCGTCGCCGGGTGAGGACGCCGTGCGAACCCTGGCGTCGCGGGTGCGGGAGCTCGTCGTCGTGACCGACGAGTACCGTCGCACCATGGCGCAGGCCGCCGGGATCGGCCAGAACGAGGCGATGACCCTCGGCGAGCTGCTGCACCGCGGACCGCTGCCGCCCTCGGCCATCGCGCGCCGCCTGGGCATCGCGTCGGCCAGCGTGACCTCGCTGCTCGACCGCCTGACGGTGGCCGGCTACGTGCAGCGCCAGCCCAACCCGGTCGACCGGCGCAGCGTGCTCGTCGTGCTCACGCCGGGCGGCCGGGCGACCATCGCGGCCATGTTCGACCTGTTCACCGACGACGTCGAGCAGGCCGTCCGGTCCTCCGAGCCCCGGCACGTCACCGAGTTCGCCGACGCCCTGGCGCGCATGGTGCCTGCGCTGCGCACGCGTGCCGCGGACCGGGTGGCCCTGCAGCTCGAGCTGAACCGACGGGTCCGCCGCGCCCACGACGAGCGGGGATAGGGCGGGATCCGGTACTTCTCTTACACCGAGCATCTCCGCCGGAAGTTGCGCCGTCCGGCGGTGGTCCGCGCGCCGGGCCCGACGGTGGGATCGGAGCACCCCAACGGCGAGTTCCCCGGCGGTGACCCGTGCCCCAGGACAGTCCCGACCCCCGCGCGCGGCCCGGCCCGGCGTACCCGGGCACGGCCCACGGCACGGCTCACGGCGGAGACCACGGCGAGAACCACGGCGAGAACCACGGCGAGAACCACGGCGAGAACCACGGCGGGGACCACCTCGACCGGCCGAGCCGGCGAGGCGCGAGCATGCCGCCCGAGCTGCGGATGCGGCTGCGCAAGGCCGTCCTGCTCGCGGGCGAGCGCTACCCGGGCCCGGTCGGCGAGCTGCTCGCGCGCGAGCTGCTGATCTGGGAGGACTTCGGGCACCGTTTCGGCGCGCACTCGCTGGTCTCCCGGCTCGTCGACCACCTCCTCGACACCGGCGTCCAGCCGGCCGACGGCTCCGCGGCCTGAGCGGCCTGAAGCAGCCCGCCCGGACGGCTGCCCGGACCGGGGCCGCGCATCCCCCCGGCTCGCGCGGCCCCGCCCCACCCACCCCACCCCGCCCGCCCCTACCGGGACGGGGTGGGGACGCCGGGTGGGTCCCGTCACGCGCGCCGGTCAGGCGCGCGCCACCGGCACGCCGGGTCCCGGGTCGATCCGCGCCGGCTCGCCCTTGCCGGGCCGGACCTCGAAGTCGAAGATCTCCGTCGGCAGGTAGACCGTCGAGCACGAGTTCGGGATGTCGACCACGCCGGACAGCCGGCCCTCGATCGGCGCCGCACCCAGGATCATGTACGCCTGGATGTCGGAGTAGCCGAACTTCTGCAGGTAGTCGATCGCGTGCAGGCAGGCCCGCTGGTAGGACAGGTGCGAGTCGAGGTAGCGCTGCTCGCCGCCCAGGGTCACCGACGTGCCGGAGAAGGCCAGCCACTCGCTGTACTGCGGGTCCGTGCGGCCCGGCATGAACAGGGCGTTCTCCGACACGCCGTAGGTGTCCATCCCGCCCTTGATCACGTCGACGCCCAGGTCCATGAACCCGCCCATCTCGATGGCGCCGCAGAAGGTGATCTCACCGTCGCCCTGCGAGAAGTGCAGGTCGCCCATGGAGAGGTTCGCGCCCTCCACGAACACCGGGTAGAAGATCCGCGAGCCCTTGGTCAGGTTCTTGATGTCCTGGTTGCCGCCGTTCTCCCGCGGCGGGGCCGTCCGGGCGGCCTCGCGGGCCACGCGGTCGAAGTCGTCGCCGGAGAGGTTGCCCAGGATCGCCGAGTCCGGGTTGGGCGGCAGGGCGAGCGGTGGCACCCGGTCGGGGTCGGTGTCGATCAGGGCCTGCTCGCGGGCGTTCCACTTGCGCAGCAGGTCGTGCGACGGCGCCGTCCCCATGAGGCCGGGGTGCACGATGCCGACGAAGGACACCCCCGGGACGTGCCGGGAGGTGGCCACCCCGCCGCGGAAGTCCCAGATCACCTTGTAGGCGTCCGGGAACTGCTCGGTGAGGAAGCCACCGCCGTTGCGGGTGGCGAACACGCCGGTGTAGCCCCAGCCCTGCCCCGCGAGCGGGCCGGAGTCCTCCTGCGGGATGGGGCCGACGTCGAGGATGTCGACGATCAGGAGGTCGCCGGGCTCGGCGCCCTCGACCGAGATCGGGCCGCTGAGCACGTGCACGCTCGGCAGCGGGGCGTTGAGGATGTCGTCCGCGGAGTCGTTGTTGTGGATGGCGCCGTCGAACCACTCCCGGCAGTGGACCCGGAAGGTGTCGCCCGGATTGACCCGGACGAGCGCGGGGATGTCCGGGTGCCAGCGGTTGTGGCCGACGATCCGCTGCTCGGTGAACCGCTTCATCGAGTCCAGGGGGAAGACGACCTCGGGCATGGTGGTACCTCGATTCGTGTGCCGGCGGTGCAGGTGCGGGTCAGGTGCCGACGGCCGCGCCGCGGTCCTGCGGCGTGCGCTCGGTCGGCGGGGTGGTGTCCGCGCTCGGGCGGGTCAGGCGCGGGTACAGGGCGGCGAAGACCACGATCCCGAAGGCCGCGAGCCCGATGGCCGTCCACCCCGGGGCGAACCCCCACCAGCCGTTGAGCAGCACGAACGCCGGGATCGCGCCGGTCACCCAGCCCTGGATCGCCGCGACCGCACCGGTGTAGCGGCCGAGCCGGCCGGCCTCGCGTCCCAGCAGCGCGTAGAACAGGGCCCACAGGAAGGCCCAGTAGAGCCAGATGACGCCGAAGACGGGGTCGCCGAGGCGGACGAAGTTGAGCACCGAGTACGCGACGGCGCAGACCGCGACGAACAGGGAGAAGTAGCCGAGGCCGGTGCCGTCGAGCTTGCCCCACAGGTTGAACGCCACGTAGAGGTAGGTGAAGCCGAACAGGTACAGGCCCGAGGCGTTGAGCACGATGGCCGGGTCGCCCGCCGCCGTGAAGATGAGGTACGTCGGGGTGACCACCTGCAGCACGCCGACGAACAGGTTCAGGGGTGCCGCCGACGTCGCCTCGACCCAGCCGAGCAGCATCGCGCCGTTCAGGAAGAGCACCGCTCCGACGTACAACAGGCCGACGCTGGCCATGGGATCTCCTCTCCGGGCAGGGCGTACGCCCCGGGTCCGGTCGGGTCCTTCCGGCCGGGCCGCGGGGCGCTGGGCCCGCCGGGCGGGTCAGGGACGTGGCAGCCGCCGCTGCGCCGGGGTCGGCGCGACCGTGCGGCCGGGCCTGCCGGGAACGCGGGTGACCACCTCCGGCTCGGTGCGGCTGCGCTCCGCCCGGTCGATCGCCTCGACGGCCGCCCGCGGTGCGAGGGAGACCATCGGCGCGGTCCAGACCCGGCGCATCGGCCGGCCGCACACGGGGCACGGCGCGACGGCGGGAGCCGCGCCGAAGCCGCGGCGGACGTCGACGGTGCCGTGCTCCTCGCACCGGAACGAGTACGTGGTCACGTGGTGTCGCCCCTTCCCGCTCGACGGGCCGCCGAGGTTTCCAGCGCGCCCGTCCGCCGCATCCGGGCGGAGGACCCGCCGCGGCCGGGACGTTGGTCCCTGGGCGTCGCCGTGCTGGAACTGGCCCGCGGCGTGGTCAACGCGATCGACCACGCCCTCTGCGCGGGGCTCGCGGATGGGCGAGCCGGTGATGTGACCCGTTCGGCCGAGCCCTCCCCGGCGCGCGCCTGCCGGGCCGGCCGCCGCCCGACGCAGCCCCGCAGACCCCGACCGGGTGGTTCACGGTGGCCGGCCGGGCGCGGAGTGGGCAGGGTGGGGCCGTGTCCGCCCGCCCGCGCCGAGCCCCCGGCGCCCACCGCAGCGCCGCCGGTGCCGCCCCCGGTGACGACGCCGAGCTGCGCCCGATGCTCGCCACGGCCGGGCAGCCGCCCGTCGACCCGGGGTGGGCCGTGGAGTTCAAGTGGGACGGCGTGCGCGCCCTCGTGGTCGTCGAGGACGGGGCGGTGCGCCTCGTCAGCCGCAACGGCAACGACGTCACCGGCGGCTACCCGGAGCTGGTCGCGGCCGTGCCGACGGACCGGGACCTCGTGCTCGACGGGGAGATCGTGGCCCTCGACGCCACGGGCCGGCCGGACTTCGGGCTGCTGCAGCACCGCATGCACGTGCGGACCCCGCCGCCGGCGCTGCTCGCCTCGGTCCCGGTGGAGCTGTACCTGTTCGACGTGCTGCGGGTCGACGGCGAGCGGCTGCTGCGCGAGAGCTACGACGCCCGGCGCGAGCGCCTCGACGAGCTCGGCCCGCAGGAATGGGAGGGCGTGTCCGTGCCGCCCTCGTTCACCGACGTCACACCCGCGCAGGCGCTGGAGGTGGCCCGGCAGCACCGGCTGGAGGGGATCGTCGCGAAGCGCCGCACCTCCCGGTACGAGCCGGGGCGGCGCTCGGCGGCCTGGGTGAAGACGGCGTTGTTCCACAGCCAGGAGGTCGTGCTGGGCGGCTGGACGCCCGGCCGCGGCAATCGCGGCTCCACGCTCGGCTCGCTGCTGCTCGGCGCGCGGGACACCGAGGGGCGGCTGCGCTACGTCGGCAACGTCGGCACCGGGTTCACCGAGGCGACCCTGCGGGCGCTGCTGGACACCATGGCCCCGCTGCGGCGGGCCACCAGCCCCTTCGACGAGACGGTGCCGCGCGAGCAGGCCCGGGGCGTCACGTGGCTCGAGCCGCGGCTGGTCGGTGAGGTCGAGTACCGCACGCTGACCCACGACGGGAAGCTCCGGCACTCGGTGTGGCGAGGCCTGCGGACGGACCGCGAGCCCGAGGAGATCGTGCTGCCGGCGCTGTCCGGCGGGGACCCGCTCCCGGCCGTCGTCCGGGAACGCGGTGCGCCCGTGCCGTCCCTGCCGCCGTCCCCGTCACCGACCCCGCCGACGGACGCGGACGGCGACCGGCCCGCCGACGTCGTCACCCCCGAGGAGCTCGCCGCCCTGGACCTGCTGGGCCGCACGGGGACGTGGGAGGTCGGCGGCCGCGAGCTGGCGCTCACCAACCTCGACACGGTGCTGTTCCCCGGCGCGCGGGAGGCGCCGCTGACCAAGCGGGACGTGATCCGCCACTACGCCGGCGTCGCCCCGTACCTCGTGCCCTACCTGCGGGACCGGCCGGTCGACCTCCACCGCTACCCGGACGGCGTCGACGGGCCCGGGTTCCGGCAGAAGGAGGTCCCGTCGCACGCGCCCGAGTGGCTGCGGCGCTGGCGCAACCCGGACGCCGACCCGGGGGAGACGCAGGTCCACGCGGTGGTCGACTCCGCCGCCGCGCTGGTCTGGATGGCGAACCTCGGTGCCCTGGAGCTGCACCCGTGGACCTCCCGGCTGCCCGAGGTCCACCGGCCCACCTGGGCGCTCATCGACATCGACCCCGGCACCCACAGCACGTTCGCCGACGTGCTCGTGCTGGCCCGGCTCTACCGCGCCGCGCTCGATCACCTCGGGGTGCGCGCCGCCCCGAAGGTCACCGGGATACGCGGCGTGCAGATCTGGGTGCCGATCCGGGCGGGCTACACCTTCGCCGACACCCGGCGCTGGGTGGAGCGGCTGTCGAAGGCGGTCGGCCGGACGGTGCCCGAGCTGGTCACCTGGGAGTGGTACACCGACCGCCGCTCCGACCTCATCCGGCTGGACTACACCCAGAACGCGATCAACCGCACGCTCGTCGCGCCGTTCAGCGCCCGCCCCGCGCCCGACGCCCCGGTGTCCGTGCCGATCGAGTGGGACGAGCTCGACGACCCGGACCTGCGCCCGGACCGCTGGACCGTCCGGACCCTGCCCGAGCGCCTGGCGCGGCACGGCGACCCGCTGCGGCCCCTGATCGGGCTGGCGCAGGCGCTCCCGCCGCTCTGATCGAACGCGGCCGGGGCCCGACCGGAGCGCCTCCGGCGGAGCGCGAAGTGGGTGGTCGGAGTCGGCCATCGGAGTCGGATTAGTCGTCCGACCGGCGGGTAGCTCAGCGGTGTCGCCCACCACGACCGTCACGACCGCCACACCAGTGCCCCCGGCGACGGGCCTTGACGACAGGCAGGACCCGACGTGATCCTCTTCTGCCCGCCCGGTGTCTACCGGGCCCAGTCCGACACCGAGCTGCTGGGCGGACGCCTCGCCCGGCACGCCGCCGGCCGCGACGTCCTGGACCTCGGAACCGGCACCGGCGCGCTGGCCCTCGCGGCCTGGCGCGAGGGTGCCGCGTCGGTGACCGCCGTCGACCTCTCCCGGCGTTGCGTGGCCGCGACCCGGCTGAACTGCCTGCTGCACGGGGCGCCCGCGCGCGTGCACCGCGGAGACCTCTTCGAGCCCGTCGCGGAGCGCCGGTTCGGGATGATCGTGGCGAACCCGCCGTACGTCCCGTCGGAGACCGCGGTGCTGCCCCGGCACACCCCCGGCCGCAGCTGGGACGCCGGGCCGGACGGTCGCGCGATCCTCGACCGGATCTGCGACGGCGCGGCCGACCACCTCGAGCCCGGTGGCGTGGTGCTGATCGTGCACTCCCAGGTCTGCGGGCCGGAGGAGACCGTCGAGCGCCTGGAGCGGACCGGCCTGGCGGCGGACGTCGTCGAGCGGGCCCGCATCCCGTTCGGCCCCGTGATGCGCTCCCGGGCGACCCTGCTCGAGAAGCGCGGGCTCATCGAGCCGGGCGACCGGCTGGAGGAGCTGGTCGTGGTGGAGGGCCGCCGTGGGTGAACCCGAGCCCACCCGGGTGCTGCTCACGGACGAGGGACCCGCGCTGATCGCCGGGCCCGTCGAGCTGGAGCTCCCCGACGGCACCCGGGTCCGCTCCGACCGGGCGGTCACGGCCGTCTGCCACTGCCGGCGCAGCAAGCGCTACCCGATCTGCGACGCCAGCCACCGACGCAAGGTGCGGCAGGAAGGACCCGACGCGTGACCCGCACCCTCGAACCGAGCTTCCTGCACCGGACGGCGGCCCCGGATCTGCCCACACTGCGAGGCCCGCTCTCCGAGGCCGTCGTGGAGGCGCTGCGCGGCGGGCCGCTCCGGTCGGTCGACGCCGCCGGCGCCGACCCGTACGGCGAGGACCTCCAGCTCGCCCTGCACTGCTGCTACGAGCTGCACTACCGCGGCTTCGCGGGGGTCGACGCCGAGCGCGAGTGGGACCCGGAGCTGCTCGGCCTGCGCCGCGAGCTGGAACGGGTGTTCCTCGCCGCGCTGCGGGCCGACGTGGAGCCGGGCGACGACGTCACCGCCGAGGTCGACGCGCTGCTCGTCGAGCCGATCGGGCCGGGCGTGCGCGGGGTGTCGCACCACCTGCAGCGCGAGGGCACCCTCGACCAGCTGCGCGAGTACGTGGCGCACCGCTCGATCTACCACCTCAAGGAGGCCGACCCGCAGGCCTGGGCGATCCCCCGGCTGAGCGGCGCGGCCAAGGCCGGGCTGGTCACCGTGGAGCACGACGAGTACGGCTCCGGCCGCCCGGAGCGCATGCACGCGCTGCTCTTCGCCGAGATGATGGCCGAGCTCGGGCTGTCCGACGCCTACTGCGCCTACGTCGACCACGTGCCGGGCGAGACGCTGGCGGAGGTCAACCTGATGTCGCTGTGCGGGCTGCACCGCAGCCTGCGCGGGGCGTCGGTCGGGCAGTTCGCCATGGTCGAGCTGACCTCGTCGCCCGGCTCGGAACGCCTGGTCCGCGGCATGCGCCGGCTGGGCTGCGGCCCGGCCTCGATCCGGTTCTACGACGAGCACGTGGAGGCCGACGCGGTGCACGAGCAGGTCGTGCGGCGCGGCGTGCTGGCCCCGCTGCTGGAGGCGGAGCCGGAGCTGGCGGCGGACGTCGTGTTCGGGATCCGGGCGAGCCTGTTCCTCGGCGAGCGGATGGGGGAGCGGCTGCTCGGCTGCTGGGACCGGGGCGAGAGCAGCCTTCGGCTCCCGCTGGACGCTGATCGTCCGTAGCCTCCGGGGGCGTGGCCGCCCTGCCTGCCGACGTCTCGATCCTGCCCGTCGACCGCGCCTTCTGGGACGACGGTGCGTTGCTGGCCGAGTGCCTGCGGGAACCGGTGCCCCGGATCCCGCCGCACTTCGGCTACGACGCGCTCGGCTCCCGGCTGTTCGAGGCGATCACCGAGCTGCCCACCTACTACCTCACGCGGGTGGAGCGGGCGCTGCTCGAGCGGTACTCCGAGGACATCGCGGCCGCGCTGGACACGCCGCGGCTGGCCGAGCTGGGCAGCGGCAGCGGGAAGAAGACCCGGCTGCTGCTCGACGCCTGCCTGCGCCGCAGGCCCACGACGTACCTGCCCGTCGACGTCAGCCGGGAGATGCTGGAGCACAGCGCCGCGGAGCTCACGGCCGCGCTGCCCGGGCTCGTCGTGCAGGGGCTGTGGGGCCGGTACGAGGCCGGGCTGGCCCAGCTGCGCACCGAGGCCGGGACGGGCGGCGGGGCCGAGGGGGAGCCGGTCGTCGTCGCGTTCCTGGGCAGCAACGTCGGCAACACCACCCCCGCGGAGCGCGACGCCCTGTTCGGCGAGGTGGCCGCCGCGCTGCGGCCGGGCGACGGCTTCCTTGTCTCCGCCGACCTGGTCAAGCCGCCCGAGGAGCTCGAACGCTGCTACAACGACCCGCCGGGCCACGACGCCTTCCGCCGGTTCCGGCTCAACCACCTCAGCCACCTCAACCACCGGTTCGGCGCGGACTTCCGGCTGGAGCGCTACGAGCCGCGGGCGCACGCGGTGGGCCCGGTCGTCGAGGGACACCTGCACGTGCTGGAGGACCACACGGCCGCCCTCCCGGGCATCGGGACGGTCCTGGACCTGCGCCGGGGCGGGTCGATCAACGTGGGGTTCTCGGCGAAGTTCGAGCCCGAGGGGCTGGCCGAGGAGGTCGGCCGGCACGGGTTCACGCTGCAGACCTCGTGGGTGGACGACGCCGAGCCGTACGGGATCTTCCTGTACCGGCTCGGCGCGTGATCAGGTCCAGTACAGCAGGCGTCCGGCCGGCAGCAGGTCGGCGAGCGCCGCGCTGAACCAGGTGCGCAGCTCGGCCATCTCCGCGGCCGGGTACACGTACTTCACCGCACCGAACTTCCCGCGCTTGCGCGAGCGCCGATCCGGGTCCATCTCGAGCTTGGTGCGCGGGTACCAGCCCTCGAGCACCTCCTTGCTGCCCGGGGTGAACCGGTGGGTGATGCACTCGACGGTGAGGTCGAGCCCGGGCACCCCGTCGAGCGCCGCGGCGGCGTCCGCGAGCAGCGCGGTGTAGCGCTCGCGCCAGCCCTCCACGGGCATGATCGGGGCGATCGTCAGGCCGACCGGGTAGCCGGCCCGGGCGAGCGCGCCCAGCCCGGCGAGCCGGACGGGAACGGGATCGGTGCCGCCCTCGAAGCGACCGGCGACGGCGTCGGCGTTGACCGACGCGCGGATCCGGGTGCGCCCGTGGTGGGGCAGCTCGAGCAGCGGCTCCACCGCGCCGAACTTCGTGGTCGCGCGCAACTGCGCCGGCCCGCCGAAGTCGTGTGTGCCGACGTGCGTGATCGCGGCGGCGAGGCTGCCGGTGACGTGCTCGATGCCCAGCGGGTCCGTGTAGCACGAGGCCTCGAAGGTGGTGCCCTCGTGGCCGCGGGCCTCGGTGCCCGAGGTGACCGCGCCGGTGCCGACGTAGGCGTCCATCCCGGCGAGGATCGTGTCGAGGTCGGCGTACACACGCGTGACGGGCGGGCCGGGGAGCGAGCCGGCCAGGTAGCAGTACTGGCAGTGCGCGGGGCAGCCGCGGGCCAGGTCGACGCGCCAGTCGGCGCTGGGCGGGATCGGCTGGAGCCTGCGCGCCGACGGCGGGCTGACGACCACGGCGAGCGTGGACTTGGCCCGCGCGTAGGTGGCCCGCTCGTCCTCGCCCCGCAGGCCGGGGAGCCGGTCCGAGCGGAGGAACTCGACGTCGTCGACGCCGGCGGCCTCGCACCGCGCGAGGATCTCGGCGGTGTGCGGGAGCTCGGCGGCCGAGCGGGTGACCAGGACGCGCTTCGGCACCCAGAGCCGGGTGCGGGAGGCCGAACGCAGCGGTGTGCTCATCTCCTCGGGGAGAACGCCGGCGGGGAGCCGCACCGTCCCGTCCGGGACGAGACGTGCGCGACCCCCCGCCTGTGACCTGTGCTCACTCGACGCTGACGGTCTCCTTGGCCAGCGACGCGAAGTGCGTCTGCGCGGCCGAGACGATCCGGGCACGGTTCTTGTGCTGCTCCTCGTACCGGATCACGGCCTGGATCCCGTCCGGCGTACGGAGCGTCCGGATCGCGGCGACGGCCTCCTGGACGCTCTTGGCGTCGTAGTCCTCGATCGGCAGCTCGTCGGCGCGCAGCGCGCCGGCGTCCCGGCGGACCGTGTGCACGGTGGCGCCGGCGCGGGGGCCGCCGTCGGCGTGCGCGACGTCCTCGGCCCGCTCCAGGCCGGCGTCGACGGCCGTGCCGACGACCTCACGGGTGTCGGTCGCGACCCGCTCGACCTTGCTGCCGATCAGGCCGACCTTGTCACCGATGCGGCCGAGCCGCGCCCGGACCTCGTCGCCGGCCCTGGCGACCCGGTGCGCGGCGCGGTTCACGCCGCCGACGGTGAGCCGGGTGGGCAGCTGGACGGCCCGGGTGACGCCCCCGGCCACGGCCTGCAGCGGCGTCGGGCGCAGCGCGGCCGGCCCGCCGAGGGCCTCCTCGGCCAGGACGGTGGTGAGCCAGTCGACGGTCGCGGTGTGCGCGGTGACCAGCTGCTCGGCGAGGGCGTGCACGCTCACCGGGCCGTCCGTCGCGGTCAGCCCGACCAGGTAGCGGGCGCGGTCGAGCAGCTGGTGCTCGAGCGCGAGATCGCCCAGCAGGGCCTCGTCGAGCGGCTGGGCCTGCTCGACCGTGCTCTTGACCAGGTACGCCGCGAAACCCACGGCCGGGGCGACGACGTCCGGCACCTCACCCAGGTCGCGCAGCGCGGCGGCGATGCGCTCGGCGCGGCGCTCGGCGTTGTCGCCGTTCTGCTCCAGCTCGCGGCGCACGGCGTCGGTGCGCGCCTGCGCCACGCGGGTGCGCGCGATCTGGACCTCGGTGCGGGTGAGCTGCTCCAGGGTGCGGAGCTGGCTGATGACGGCGGGATTCGCCACGGGACAACCTTCCTCGTGCGTCGGGTCGGGCGTGCGATTCGGGTTTGTTACTCACGGGTTTGCACACCGCGCCGCCCGTCACACGTGGATCCCGGCGAGGCGTGGCTCACGTCGCGGCCGACGCGCGGCGGTGCGCCCGGGTGGTGCGATCATCAGGGTCGGCGGAGGGAGTGACGGCATGCGGGCGTACGGCTTCACGGCGGTGGGCGGACCGGAGAACGAGACGTTCCTCGAGGTGCCGGTCCCGGAGCCCGGGCCCGGCGAGCTCCGCGTGCGGGTGCGTGCGGCCGGGGTGAACCCGGGTGACTGGCGGCTGCGCGAAGGCTCGTACGGCACCGAGGGATCCGCGGTGCTCGGCCGGGAGGTGGCCGGCACGGTCGTCGCCCTCGGCCCGGGCGTCGACGGGTTCGCGGTGGGCGACGAGGTCTTCGGCGGCTGCCCGGGCATGGTCGGCGGCTGGGCCGAGGAGGCCCTGGTCACGGCGTCGTTCGCCGCGCACCGGCCGGAGAGCGTGGCACCGGAGGCCGCCGCGGCGCTGCCGGTCGCCGCCGGCACCGCGTACGACGCCCTGGAGAACCTGCAGCTCCC
Source organism: Pseudonocardia yuanmonensis (assembly GCF_039542425.1). Classification (NCBI taxonomy): domain Bacteria; kingdom Bacillati; phylum Actinomycetota; class Actinomycetes; order Pseudonocardiales; family Pseudonocardiaceae; genus Pseudonocardia; species Pseudonocardia yuanmonensis. The sequence goes on along the minus strand of NZ_BAABIC010000003.1, from coordinate 342,040 downwards.
GCCCGGATCGACGCTCCTGGTCAACGGTGCCGGTGGCGGCGTCGGCGTGCCCGTCGTGCAGCTCGCGCGGGCCCGCGGGCTCCACGTCATCGGCACGGCCAGCCCCGCCAAGCACGATCTCGTGGCGGGGTTCGGGGCCGTCCCGGTGGCGTACGGCGAGGGCGTGCTCGACCGGGTACGGGCCGCTGCTCCGCAAGGCGTCGACGCCGTGTTCGACCTGGTCGGCGGCGATGCGCTGCGTACCGTCGCCACCCTGCTCGCGGATCGCTCGCGGCTGCTGTCGGTGGCGGACAAGCCGCTGGTGAAGGAGCTCGGCGGCCGGGACGTCGTCCGCGACCGCAGCACCGCCGTGCTCACCGCGCTGGTCCGGCTGGTCGAGGAGGGCGCGCTCGACCCGCACGTCACGCGGGTGCTGCCGCTCGATCAGGCCGGCGCCGCGCTCGCCGAGGTGGAGGCGGGGCACGCGCAGGGGAAGGTGGTGCTCGTGATGACGGTGATGACAACGGAGGCCGCGCCCGCCTAGCGTCCCGCGCATGGCGGGGACTGCGGCCGAGCGGCTGGCGGAGATGCTGGTCGGACACGTCGTGGTCACGATGGTCGCCCTCGGGCACCGCCTGGGCCTGCTCGACGCGCTGGCCGCCGGACCGGCGACCGCCGAGGAGATCGCGGCGCGGGCCGGGGCGGACCCCCGGTACGTCCGGGAGTGGCTGGGTGCGCTGGTTGGGGCCGGATTCGTCGAGGTGGACCCCGCCGGTGCGACCTACCGCTTCGCCGACGGCGCCGAGGCCGTCCTGAGCGGGCCGACGGCCGCCAACCTCGCCCCGACCGCGGACATGCTCGTGCGGCTGACCGGCATGGCGCCCGAGGTCGGCGCCCGGTTCGGCGACGGCGGCGGCATCCCGCCGCGGGTCTACGCCGAGCGGGCCGGCGAGGCGCTCGGCGGTTCCCGCCGCTGGCTGTACGAGGAGCACTTCGTCGAGGGCTTCCTCGGCGCGGTCCCGGGGCTCACCGACCGGCTGCGCGCCGGGGCCCGGGTGCTCGACGTCGGGTGCGGCAGCGGGCAGGTCGCCCGGCTCGTCGCCGACGCGTTCCCCGCCAGCACGGTCACCGGCGTCGACGTCGTGCCCGAGGCGATCGCGGCGGCCGCGGCCGCGGGCGGGGAGCGGACGAACCTGCACTACCGGGTCGCCGACGCCGCCGACCTCGACGGAGCGCCGGGATCGATCGACGTCGTGCTGGCCGTGGACGTGGTGCACGACCTCGCCGACCCCGCCGCGGCACTGCGCGGGATCCGGCGGCTGCTGGCACCCGGCGGGCTGTTCGTGATGGTGGACATCTCCTACACCGGGCACCTGCCGGCTCTCGCCGGCGACCCCGGCGCGACCTCGGCCTTCGGCATCAGCGTGCTGCACTGCCTGCCCGTCTCGCTCGCGGGAGGCGGGGCCGGGCTCGGCGCGATGTGGGGGCACGAACGGGCGGAGGCGCTCCTCGCGGAGGCGGGCTTCGCCGTCGAGGCCCGGCTGCCCTCCCCGCGCCCGCAGAACGCGATCTACGTGGCGCGCCCGGTCGGGTCCTAGGCTGCGGGGAGCCGATCCCGACGACGAGACCCGGGGGTGTGCGCCGATGCGCCTGGAGACCCTGCTGCCGCTGGGGAAGGTCGATCCCGGCCTCCGCACGCCCGACACCCCGCTCGACATCTGGTCGGTGGGGGAGAAGGCGGCGCTGCTGGAGGAGGTCGGGTACGGCGGACTGGTCGTCGAGGAGACCAAGGACGACCCCTTCGCCGTCCTCACGCTCGCCGCGCAGGCGACCACCCGGCTGCGGCTGGGCACCGCCGTCGCGATCGCCTTCCCGCGCAGCCCCACCGTGACCGCGCTGCACGCCTGGACGCTGCAGAAGCTCTCCCGCGGGCGGTTCACCCTCGGGCTCGGCTCGCAGGTGCGCGGGCACATCACCCGCCGCTACGGCATGCCGTGGTCGCCGCCCGGGCCATGGATGCGCGAGTACGTGCGGGCCGTCCGGGCGGTGTGGCACACCTGGCAGACCGGCGAACCGCTGGACTTCCACGGCGAGCACTACGACCTCACGCTGATGGTCCCGCTGTTCGACGCCGGGCCGATCGAGCACCCGGACGTCCCGGTCCACCTGGCCGCCGTCAACCCCTACATGTGCTCGGTGGCCGGCGAGGTCGCCGACGGGGTGCGCCCGCACCCGGTGTGCACCCCGTCGTACATCGCCGAGGTCATGCTGCCCGCGGTACGCCGCGGCGCCGCCCGCTCCGGCCGGTCGCTCGAGGACTTCCGGGTCTGCATGAAGCCGCTGGTCGCCTCGGCCCGCACCGACGAGGAGCTGGCCGTCAAGGTCCGGGACGCCCGCGCCCGGATCGCCTTCTACGCCTCCACCCCGGGCTACCGCGCCGCGTTCGAGCACCTCGGGCTCGGCGACCTGGCCACCGAGGCCGCCGTGCTGTCGAAGGCGAAGCGGTGGGAGGAGCTGCCCGGCCTGATCGACGACGCGGTGCTGGACCGGTTCGCCGTGATCGGGACCTACGACGTCATCGCCGAGCGGCTCCTGGAGCGGTTCGCGGGCGTCGTCACGGACGTCGAGTTCTCGATCGCCGTGCGGGACGACGAGGGGGGCGACGAGGACCGGGCGACGCTGGCCGCGCTGGCCCGCACGATCCAGGAACACGACGACGCCGCCGCCCGCGCGGCCGTCGCCGGCGGGGACGTGCGGGACTATCGGGAGGCGCCGATCCGTTGAGATCCACGGGACTGCACGACGAGGAGGGAGCAGAGATGAGCCGCTACGAGAAGGCGATCCTGGCAGGGGGCTGCTTCTGGGGCATGCAGGACCTCATCCGCAAGCGGCCGGGCGTGGTGAGCACCCGCGTCGGCTACACGGGTGGGGACGTCCCGAACGCCACCTACCGCAACCACGGCACGCACGCCGAGGGCATCGAGATCGTGTTCGACCCGGAGAGGACCAGCTACCGCGAGCTGCTGGAGTTCTTCTTCCAGATCCACGACCCGACCACGAAGAACCGGCAGGGCAACGACATCGGCATGTCGTACCGCTCGGCGATCTACTACCTCGACGACGAGCAGAAGCGCGTCGCCGAGGACACCATCGCGGACGTCGACGCCTCCGGGCTCTGGCCCGGCAAGGTCGTGACCGAGGTCGAGCCCGCGGGCGACTTCTGGGAGGCCGAGCCCGAGCACCAGGACTACCTGGAGCGCATCCCGTGGGGCTACACCTGCCACTTCCCGCGGCCGGACTGGGTGCTGCCCAAGCGGGCCGACGCGAAGGCCTGACCCACGGCCAGATCCACGGCCTGATCGACAGCTGAACGAACGGCGCTCACGCTCACTAGATGTGAGCGAGAGCGCCGTTCACCTGTTCAGGCGTGGTCGGGGCGGCCCCACTCCTGCGGGGAGGTGTACTGCAGGAGGTTGTAGAGCCGCTTCTGCACGGTGGCGATCTCCCGCACCGACTGGGCGACCAGGCTGCGGTCGAGCGGGGTGAGCCGGCGCATCCACACGACGTCCGACACGGGCTCGCCGCGGTCGAACTGCGCGAGCTGATGGCGCAGCCGGACCCGTTGGAGCACCTCGAACACCTCGACCAGGGTGTCGCCCTGGTCCTTCGACAGCAGCATCGAGCCCGCGGCGGCAGCCAGCCGGGCACGCGTGGACAGCTCGGGCGAGCGCACGCTGAGCGCCGCCCACCGGGCCATCTCGACGACCGGGCGCAGGGCGTGCGCCTTGAGGTCGAACGTGCCGCCGCGCCCGGCGAGCACGTCGCGCACCGACCGCAGGTGCGCCCGGTGCGACAGCGACTCCCGGACCAGCAGCTTCATCGTGGCGGGATGGTCGCGGACCCCGGCGAACACCTCGGTGACCACGGGCCGCGCGGGGTCGCCCTGGATCGGGCGGCCGTCGAGCAGCAGCGAGGCCATGAGCATCCCCTGGTTGTCCAGGGGCGCGGTCAGCCACCGCTCCGCGGCGGCGCGCCACTCGGTGCGGGTGCGCGCGAAGGTGGGCGACGCGGGCGTGGCGCCGTGCGCGTCGACCCGCAACCCGGCCCGGCACAGCACGTCGGCCACCTCGGCGAAGGCGCCCCGGTAGGCCGCCGCCCGGCGCGCGTCGACGGACTCCGCGAAGACGACGGCGGAGTCGACGTCCGAGCCGAGGGTGGGCTCGCGGCGGGCGTTGCTGCCCAGCAGCATCCAGGTGACCTCGCCCTCGTCGAGGTCCGCACGGTCGGCGAGGACCAGGGTCAGGACCCGCCGCAGGACGGCGTCGACCACCGTCGAGTAGACCGCGGTGGTCTCCGAGGCCTCCCGCCGCTGCCGGACCAGGTCCCCGAGCAGGAGGGGGAGCTGCCGGGCCAGGGTCACGACGTCGTTGAGCCGCTCGGCGCGCACCACCTGCTCGCGCAGCATCACCCCGGCCGCGGACGGTGAGGCGAGGAAGTCCTGCGGGTCGACCGCGCCGGCCAGCCGGCCGTCGGCGTCGACCACCAGCAGGAGGTCGAGCCGGTGCTCGGTGAGCTCCTGCAGCACGTCCGCGGTGGGGGTGCCGGTCCGGACGGTCCGGGCCACCGGCGTCATCACCTCGGTGACGGGGGTGTCGCCCGGCCTGCGCTCCGCCACGACGCGCGCCCGCAGCACCGCGTCCGTGACCAGCCCGAACCGGCCCTCGCCGAGCGGGACGGCGAGGTAGCCGGACCCGCGCTCGCTCATCAGCCGGGCCGCCTCGGCCACCGTGGTCCGCGGCGAACCGAGCACCGGCTCGGACACCACCAGCTCGTCGACGGTCCGGAAGCGGGGCGCCGGGCCCGTGCGGTTGCGGGCGGCGAAGAGGTCGTGGGCGAGCAGCCGCACACCGGCCGGGGAGGAGAAGGCCGAGGCCACGGCCTTGCGCGGGATCCGTACCAGCCGCACCGGGCCGAGTGCCACGGTCCGCGGCCCGACGGCCGCGCCGGTGAGCACCGACGTCTGCCCGAAGACCCCGCCGCGCCCGACGGTCTCGTCGGCGGGGCGGTCGCAGGCGTCGTCGACGGTCCACATCTCGACCTGTCCCGTGAGCACGACGTGCACCGCCTCACCGGCCTGCGCGAAGGCGTCGAGGATCTGCGCGCCCGGCGGGTGGTCGACGATCTCGGCCGCCTCCGCGACCCGGCGCAGCTCGTGCTCCGGGAGGGAACTGAACGGCGCGGTCCGTCCCAGGAAGCCCGCGAGATCCTCCACGGGGCCATCGTGTCAGGCAGGGCGTCGGGCAGGGTGCCCGGCCGCTGCCTGCGGAGCCTCGGGTCAGCGCAGGTCGGGCCAGGTGAGCGCGGCGGCGCCCCAGGTCGCCCCGCCGCCGAACGCGGTGAGCACGACCTTGTCGCCGGGGCGCAGGAGCCCGCGCTCGTGCGCGTCGGACAGCGCGACCGGGATGGATGCGGCGGCGGTGTTGCCGACCCGGTCGAGGTTGGCCACGACCCGGTCCGCGGGCAGGCCCAGCCGGTGCGCCACGGCGTCCAGGATCCGCCGGTTGGCCTGGTGCCCGACGAACCGGTCGACCTCGTCGACGGTCCAGCCGGTGCGGGTGAGGATCTCCTCGGTCGAGCGGGTCATCCGGTCGACGGCCTGGCGGTACACGGCCTGGCCCTGCATGGTGAACCAGCGGTCCTCGGAGCCGGGGTCGCGCGAGCCGCCGCCCGGGGTGATGATCAGGTCCTCCTGGCCGCCGTCGCTGCCGAGGACGATGTCGTGCACGGTGCCGCCGCCCGCCCGCAGGACCACGGCCCCGGCGCCGTCGCCGAACAGGAAGGCGGTGCGACGGTCGGCGGGGTCGACGATGGTCGAGAAGGTGTCCGCCGCGATCAGCAGCACGGAGTCCGCGGCACCGCCGGTGATCATCGCGGCGGCGGTCGAGAGGCCGTACAGGAACCCGGAGCACACGGCGTTGACGTCGAAGGCCGGGACCGTGCCCAGACCCAGCCGGTGCGCGACGAGCGGGGCGGTGGCCGGGCAGGTGCGGTCCGGGGTGGTGGTCGCGAGCACGACCAGGTCGACCTCGCCGCTCCCGCCGGTGTGCAGGTCGGCCTTGAGCGCGCGGGCGCCCGCCTCGGCGGCCAGGTCGGAGGTCGCGGTGCCCGGGTCGACGTGGTGGCGGGTGGCGATGCCGCTGCGGGTGCGGATCCACTCGTCGGAGGTGTCCAGCGTCGCGGCGAGGTCGTCGTTCGTGACGACGCGGGCGGGCAACGCGTGCCCGAGTCCGGTGAGGCGCGGAGCGCGGTCCTGCATTCGGGGCACCTGGTTCGGGGTCGGAGACGGCGGACCGGGTCGAGTCTCCTGCCTCGCCCGGCGTGCCCACAACCGGGCTGTGACCAGCGGATCTTCGAAGCAGCGCTCTACTGGTCGGTAGGCCGAGCGGGCGCGGGAGATCGGCGCCGGGGGCACTGCACCGACCGGCCGTGCGGGCCTCCGGACACGTGGGTTTTCGAACGAAACTCTTCGTGCGAGACTTTCCGGGCCGACTACCCCGAGGACGAGGAGAGCCCCCACCCATGGAGTGGACCGGAGCCCGCTACGGCGATCAGCCGACCGTCGAGGTCGAGACGTGGGTGGACGCGCCGCCGGAGCAGGTGTGGCCCGCGGTCGTCGACGTCGAGGCGATGCCCGGGCAGAGCCCCGAGGTGCAACGGGTGGAGTGGCTGGAGGGCGGTGCCCCGCGGGTGGGCGCGCGGTTCCGCGGCCACAACGCGCACGAGGCGCTGGGGGAGTGGTCCACCGTGTCGCACGTCGTCGAGTGCGAGGAGCCGCGGGTGTTCGCCTGGGCCGTCGAGGACGCCGACAACCCCACGGCGACCTGGCGGTTCACCCTCGAACCGGCCGGCGGCGGCACCCGGTTGCGGCAGTGGGTGCGGATGGGGCCGGCGCCGTCCGGGCTGAGCCTGGCCATCGAGCGGATGCCGGACAAGGAGCAGAAGATCGTCTTCGTCCGGCTGCGGGAGTTCGAGAAGAACATGACCGGCACCGTGGAGGCGATCAAGAAGCGCGTCGAGGGCGCGTGATGCGCACCGCCACCACGGTCGAGGGGTCGGCGGGCGACGTCCGGCGGACCGTCGAGCTCGTCGTCGAGGCGGAGAAGCTCGGCATGGACGCGGTGTTCGTCGCCGAGGCCTGGGGGTCGGACGCCCCGTCCGTCCTCGGGCACCTCGCCGCCCGCACCCACCGCATCACCCTCGGCTCCGGGATCGTGCAGGTCGGGACCCGCACGCCGGTCGCGATCGCGCAGGCCGCGCTCACCCTCGCCGACCTGTCCGAGGGCCGGTTCGTCCTCGGCCTCGGCCCGTCCGGCCCCCAGGTGATCGAGGGCCTGCACGGCGTCCCGTTCGCCCGCCCGCTCACCCGGACCCGTGAGGCGATCGCGGTGATCCGGCAGGCGTTCGCGGGGGAGAAGGTCGCGTTCGCCGGACAGACCGTCCGGATCCCGCTGCCCGGCGGCGAGGGCCGGCCGATGCGGCTGTCCACCGCCCCGAACCCGGACATCCCGATCTACCTCGCCACGATGTCCCCGCGCATGCTGCGGCTGACCGGTGAGACGGCCGACGGCTGGCTGGGCACGAGCTTCGTGCCCGAGGGGTCCGCGGCCTACTTCGGCCCCCTCGACGAGGGGCTCGCCGCGGCCGGGCGCACCCGCGCCGACCTGGACGTCTGCCAGGGCGCCGAGGTCGCGTTCGCGACCGACGAGGACGAGCTGCGCGGCATGGTCGCCGAGCGGCGGCAGGGGCTCGCGTTCAGCCTGGGTGGGATGGGCTCGGCCACCACGAACTTCTACAACGCCGCCTACAGCCGGCAGGGCTGGGCGGAGGTCGCCGCCGAGGTCCGCGAGCGGTGGCAGGCCGGGGACCGGGCCGGGGCGGCCGCGCTGGTCACGGACGAGATGGTGCTGGGCACCACGCTCATCGGGACCGAGGAGATGGTCCGGGCGCGGCTGCGGGTGTGGCGCGACGCGGGCGTGGACACCGTGCGCCTCTACCCCGCCGGCGGGACGCTCGACGAGCGCCTGACCACTCTCGGCCGCGCCCTCGACCTCGTGCGGGAGATCTAGAGCCCGTACTCCCGGATCTTGCGGTAGAGCGAGGAGCGGGCGATCTGCAGCTGCGCGGCCGCCGCGACCTTGTTCCCACCGCTGTCCCGCAAGGCCTCCCGGATGGCGTCGGCCTCGGCGGCCTCCATCGGGGTCAGCCGGGTCCGCGGCGTCGCGGCGCGCAGCCGGGCGGGCAGGTCGTCCGCGTCGACGACGGCGCGGTCCTGGCGGGCGAGCCAGCGCGCGGCCCCGGCGAGCTGGCGGAGGTTGCCCGGCCAGGGGTGCCGGCGCAGCAGCTCCGTGGCGTCGGGGGTGAGCCGCGGCCGCGGTGCCCGGCGGTCCACCGTGAGCTCGTCGAGCAGGCCGTCGAGCAGTGCGGGGATCTCGTCCGGGCGGCTGCGCAGCGGCGGCACCTCGACGGCGTCGAGGCCGAACCGGTCGAGCAACGCCTGCTGGGCAGGGGTCGCGCTGGTCGGGTCACCGGACCAGGTGCCGGCGATGCGCGCCCGGCTGTCGCGGACGTCGTCCAGCAGGGTGGCGAGGGCGGCGCAGCCGCCGCCGTCGAGCGTGTCGAGATGGGTCAGGGCCACCCCGGAGTCGAGCGCCTCCCGGACCGCGGCGAGCCAGGCCGGCAGGCCCTCCGCGGGCAGCCGCGCGGCGTCGTGCACCGCGAGGCCGAGCCCGGCGAGCAGCGTGGTCTTGCCCGTGCCCGGCTCCCCGTGCACGAGCAGCGGTTCGGTCCCGAGACGGCGGCGCACGGCGTCGGCGAGCCGCTCGCCGGTGGCCCGGGACGGCGGGACGGCGGGGCGGGCGGGCGCGGCCGGTCTCTCGCCGGCCTCGGGGACCGTCACGATCAACCCGACCGTCCGGCCCGCGGAGGTGACCGCGCGGCACCGGACCTCGGGCCCGTCCGGACCCGCGGGAACCGTCACCTCGGTCGCCCCGGCCAGCTCGTCCTGGGCCCGCGCCCACCAGGTCCGGTGGTCGAGCTCCAGGCGGGCGCCGGCGCGGTTGGCGATGAGGATGTCGCCGTCGAGCACCACGACCGCGGCCGCGCTGCGCCTCCGGGCGCTGAGGTAGTGCCGGAACAGCTCGCGTTCCCGGGCGCTGCTCGTGCCGTAGAGCTCCGCCTCGATCTCCCGGACCAGCTTGAGCAGCGTGGGCCGGACCAGCGGGTTCGTGTCCTCGGCGCGGCAGGTCATGTTCAGCGCGCCGAGCACGCGCCGGGTCATCGGGTGCCGCACCGGCGCGGCCGCGCAGCTGAAACCGTGCAACGCGCCGGAGTAGTGGTCCGCCCCGGTCACGACGACCGGCCGGGCGGTCTCCAGCGCCGTGCCGATCCCGTTGGTGCCGACGTGCTCCTCGGCCCACTCGGTGCCGACCACGACCGAGCGCCGGTCCAGCCGCCTCCGCAGGTCGTCCGTGTCCGTCCAGCGCCACAGCACCGTGCCGGTCGGGCCGGTGAGCATCAGGCTGGTGTCCGCGCCGACCAGGGTGTCCGCCGCGGCCTCCAGCACCGGCGTGGCGGTGCGGCTGAAGCGGTTCTCCTCGGGCTGCGCCTGCGGCAGCTCCAGCTGGTCCGGGTCGACCCCGGACAGCCGCGACCGCCGCCAGGACTCGACGATCTCCGGCCGGCGCGGGATGCGCTCCACCTCACCGGCCAGCAGCCGTTCCCGTTCCTCGTCGATCACCCGTGCACCACCCGCCGCAGCACCGCTCCGCAGCCTCGCGGCGGCGTCGTCGCCGCCGTCGGAGCCCGACGCTACACGGCGCGACCAGGCCGATCACCTCGGCGAAGGGTGGGGATCGTGCGCGGGGGCCGGCTCAGGACAGGGCGCGCAGCTCGCCGCGCGCGGGTTCGGCCAGCGACCGCACCACGTCCCACAGCTGGTCCTCGTCCATGGACATCACCGTGGGCGACGCGCTCGGGACCGTCGCGTCGTCGCTCTGGGGAAGCCGGTCGTCGTCGACCATCTCGCGTACCTCCGTGCTCGGGCCAGAAGGTCACTACCCCCGGAACGAACGCGGTATGCAGGCCTGCGATACGCGGACCGCGACCGGGCGCCCAGCGGTGCGGGACGTGTCGAACGGGCCCGGCTCGGGTAGCCCGTCAGGTGGTGGTCCGCCCGACCACCGCAGGCCCACCACGCACCGAACACCAGCACGACCACCGACGACGGTCGCGGCCCGTGCCGGCCGCGACGAGGAGGCCCAGAACCGGTGACGACAGCGCGCCCGCACCCCACCACGACCGACGCCGGCATCCCGGTCGAGAGCGACGAGCACTCGCTGACCGTCGGCCCCGGCGGCCCGATCCTGCTGCAGGACAGCTACCTCATCGAGCAGATGGCGCAGTTCAACCGGGAGCGCATCCCGGAGCGCCAGCCGCACGCGAAGGGCAGCGGCGCCTTCGGGTACTTCGAGGTCACCAACGACGTCAGCGCCTACACCAAGGCGGCGCTCTTCCAGCCCGGCACCCGGACCGAGCTCGGCGTCCGCTTCTCCACCGTCGCGGGGGAGCGGGGCAGCCCCGACACGTGGCGCGACCCGCGCGGGTTCGCGATCAAGTTCTACACGGCCGAGGGCAACTACGACATGGTCGGCAACAACACGCCGGTCTTCTTCGTCAAGGACCCGATGAAGTTCCAGCACTTCATCCGGTCCCAGAAGCGGCGCGCGGACAACAACCTGCGCGACCACGACATGCAGTGGGACTTCTGGACCCTCTCGCCCGAGTCCGCGCACCAGGTCACCTGGCTGATGGGCGACCGCGGCATCCCGCGCACCTGGCGGCACATGAACGGCTACACGAGCCACACGTACATGTGGATCAACGAGGCGGGCGAGGAGTTCTGGGTCAAGTACCACTTCAAGACCGACCAGGGCATCGAGTGCTTCACCCAGCACGAGGCCGACCAGATGGCCGCGGCGGACACGGACTACCACACCCGTGACCTGTTCGAGCACATCCGGGACGGCGACTTCCCGTCCTGGACGCTGTCCGTGCAGATCATGCCGTACGAGGACGCGAAGACCTACCGCTTCAACCCCTTCGACCTGACGAAGGTGTGGCCGCACGGCGACTACCCGCTGACCGAGGTCGGGCGGATGACGCTGGACCGCAACCCCACGGACAACCACACCGAGATCGAGCAGATCGCCTTCCAGCCCAACAACCTGGTGCCCGGCATCGGCCCCTCGCCGGACCGGATGCTGCTGGCGCGGCTGTTCTCCTACGCCGACGCGCACCGCCACCGCCTGGGCGGGAACTACCAGCAGATCCCGGTCAACGCGCCCGTCGTGGAGACGCACTCCTACTCCAAGGACGGCGCGATGCGGGTGAAGAAGGTCTCCGACCCGGTGTACGCGCCGAACTCCTACGGCGGGCCCGCCGCCGACACGGAGCGCTACGGCCGGGTGCCGACCTGGTACGCCGACGGCGACATCATGCGCACCGCCTACGTCGACCACGCCGAGGACGACGACTGGGGCCAGCCCGGCACGCTCGTCCGCGAGGTGATGGACGACGCCGCCCGGGGGCGGCTGGTCGACAACGTCGTGGGGCACCTGCTCAACGGCGTGTCCGAGCCGATCCTCGAGCGCGCGTTCGAGTACTGGCACAACATCGACAAGGAGATCGGCGACCGGATCGAGGCCGGGGTCCGGGAGAAGTCCGCGGAGAAGGACCCGAAGGCGGACGACCAGGGCAACCCCGCCCGGCAGAGCATGCAGGCCAAGGCCTGACGGGCCTGATTGGCCTGACGGCCGCCTCGCGGGGGTCCCGGGGCGGCACGGAGCGGCACGGAGCGGCCGGGTTCAGCCCGGCCGCTCCGTCGCGTAGACGAGGTTCAGCGCCTGTCCGGGTGCCGGGGTCACCGTGACCTCGCCGAACCCGGCCTCGCCCAGCATGCGCACGGCCAGCTCCCTGCCCCACGCCGCGCCCAGCCCGGCGCCGCCCTCGGCGAGCGAGACCGTCATGCAGTGCAGGGTGCTGATCGTGTAGATCCAGGGGGCGAAGGGGTTGCCGACGTTGTCGGCGAGGTCGGTCTCCGCGGCCATGTCCACCATGACGAACCGGCCGCCGGGGACCAGCGCGTCGTGGATCCCGCGCAGCACCGCGGCGGGATCGACCTGGTCGTGCACCGCGTCGATGGCGAACGCGACGTCCACGGACTCGGTCGGGCGGAACGCGGCGGCGTCGGCCCGCTCGAACCGCACGTTCGTCAGGCCCTCGGCGGCGGCCTCGGCGCGGGCGTGGTCGAGGGCGTCCTCGGCGATGTCGTAGCCGGTGAAGGTCGAGGCCGGGAACGCCTTGGCCAGCAGGACCATCGCGTGCCCGGTCCCGCACCCGACGTCGGCCACCCGCGCGCCCGCCGTCAGCCGCTCGGTCAGCCCGGGCACGAGCGGGAGCCAGGCGTCGACGAGCAGCTCGTCGAGCGGGCGACGGTTGAGCTGGTCCATCACGCCGGTGAAGTCCGGCGCGAACGCCGAGTAGGGCAGCCCGCCGCCGTCGCGGAACACCTCGGCGATCGCGTCGAGGTTGCGGCCCAGCAGCGGCACCATGGCCGCCATCGGGGCCATGTTCTTCGAGCCCGGCCCGGTCAGCGCGGCGGCGTGCGCGGCGGGTAGGGCGTACCGCCCGTCGTCGTAGGTCATGATCCCGCCGGTGACCATCGCGCCCAGCCACTCGCGGACGTACCGCTCCTGCAGGCCGGCTCGCTCCGCCAGCTCGGCCGACGTCGCCGGGCCCCGCGCCGCGGCCTCGAACAGCCCGGTGCGGTGCCCGAGGTCGATCATCATCGTCAGCCCACCGGCGGTGTACACGCCGAAGAGGTGGCGGGCGAACTCGCGCACCGCGCGCCGGTCGGGGACGTCGGTGTCCGCGCTCGTGGTCATGGGGTGATCCTGCAACCTCACTGCAACCGTTGCCCAGGGCCTCGTCCCGGCGTGACCGTGGACACATGAGAGCAGCGCGGTTCCACGGTCCCGGCGACATCCGCATCGACGAGGTCCCCGACCCGGTGGTCGGGCCGGGCCAGGTCGAGGTGTCCGTCGACTGGTGCGGCATCTGCGGCACGGACCTGCACGAGTTCCTCGAGGGGCCGATCTTCATCCCGAACAAGGGCGAGCCCCACCCGCTCACCGGCGTGGAGATGCCGGTCGTGCTCGGCCACGAGTTCGCCGGCGTGGTCTCCGCGGTGGGCTCCGGGGTGACGGGGGTGAGCGAGGGCGACCGCGTTGCCGTCGAGCCGTACTGGGTGTGCGGGGAGTGCGTGGCCTGCAAGGCGGGCCGCTACAACATCTGCCGCAGCCTCGGCTTCGTCGGGCTGGCCGGCGACCAGGGCGGGTTCGCCGAGCGCTGCGTGGTGGACCAGCGGTGGGTGCACCCTCTCGGCGACCTGCCGACGGACCTCGGCGCGCTCGTCGAGCCCCTCGCCGTCGGCTACCACGCCGTGCGGCTGTCCGGGCTGCGCGAGGGTGGCACCGCCGTGGTCTACGGCGCCGGTCCGATCGGGCTGGTCACCACCGCGGCGCTCAAGGCGGCGGGCGCCTCGCAGGTCGTCGTCGTGGAGCCCGCGGCGGCGCGCAAGGCCAAGGCCACGCCCGCGGGGGCCGACGTGATCATCGACCCGATCACCGACGACGCCCCCGCGGCGATCCTCGACCTCACCGGCGGGGGCGCGGACGTCGCCTTCGAGTGCGCCGGGATCGACGCCGTCCTCGCCGCGGCGATCGGGTCGGTCCGGCCCGGCGGGACCGTCGTCAACGTCGCGATCTGGGGCCACGTCCCGCAGGTCGCCGTCAACGACCTGGTCATGAGCGAGGTCAACCTCATCGGCTCGCTCGCCTACTGCGGCGACCACCCCGACACCATCGCGCTGCTGCGCGACGGGAAGGTCGACGCCGCCCAGTTCATCACCGGCCGGATCGGGCTGGAGGACATCGTGTCCGGCGGCTTCCGGGAACTGATCGACAACAAGGAGGAGAACGTGAAGATCCTCGTCTCGCCCAAGGAGGTCCTCGCGTGAGCGTCGCACTGGTGACCGGGGCCGGGCGCGGCATCGGCCGGGCGATCGCGCTGCGGCTGGCGAAGGACGGACACGCCGTGGCCGTCAACGACGTCAACAAGGAGGGCGCGGAGTCCGTCGCCGCGGAGATCGCGTCGGCGGGCGGGTCCTCGATCGCGTTGCCCTTCGACGTCACCTCGCGGGACGCGGTGTTCGACGGCGTCGCCACGACCGTCGACCAGCTCGGCGGGCTCGACGTGATGGTCAACAACGCCGGGATCGCGCAGGTCAAGACCCTGCTCGAGCTGACGCCCGACGACCTGCAGACGATGTTCGGCGTCAACGTCTTCGGCGTGGTCTACGGGATCCAGGCCGCCGCGGAGCACATGAAGGAGCACGGCGGCGGGAAGATCATCAACGCGGCGTCGATCGCCGGGCACTCGGGTTTCGACTTCCTCGGGCACTACTCCGCCACGAAGTTCGCGGTCCGCGCCCTCACCCAGGCGTCGGCGAAGGAACTGGCGCAGTACAAGATCACCGTCAACGCGTACTGCCCGGGCATCGTCGGCACGGACATGTGGGACCTCATCGACGAGAAGATGGGCCCCTACCTGGGCAACGAGCGGGGCGAGACGCTCAAGCAGTACACCGAGCTGATCGCGCTCAAGCGGGTCCAGACACCGGAGGACGTCGCCGGTTTCGTCTCCTACCTCGCCGGTCCGGACTCCGACTACATGACGGGCCAGTCGGTGATGATCGACGGCGGGATCGTGATGGTCTAGTCGGTCAGAACGGCGGCTCCTCGTCGAGGTCGATCGCCGGCGGTCGCCGGTCGGGTTCGGGCCGGACGGGCTCGACCAGGCCGCACGCCTCGTCGTCGGGGGGGACGAAGGGTGGCTGGTCGAGGTCCGGGTCCGGACCGTGGGGAACCTGCGGCGGAGGCTCGGGCAGGAGCGGCTCCTCGGTGGTCACGTTTCCGCCTCGGTGAGCAGGACGTCGACCAGTCCGATCCGCCGGCGCTCCGGTGCGAGCAGGACTGGCGACCGGTGCTGTCTGATGCGCCCGGGCCGGCCTACCGCCCCACCACCCGGTACCAGAGCGTCGTGGTGTGGGGGAGGCCCGTGAGCCGGGTCCGCTCCAGCCGGATCGACATCCCACCGAGGGAGTGGAACAGTCGCACGCCGTCCCCGAGCAGCACCGGGACCACGGACACCGCGATCTCGTCGACCGCCCCGAGGGCGAGGCACTGCCGGGCGAGGTCGGCGCCCAGGATGTTGACGACCCGGTCCCCGGCCGCGGCGCGCGCGAGGTCCAGCCCCTCCTCGACCGAGCCGACGAAGGTCACGTCCGCCGGGGGCGAGGGGTCCGGGTGGTGCGTCACGACGATCGACGGCCCGGTCCAGGTCCCGCCGAAGGCGCCCTCCGCGTCCGTGCCGGCGTTGGGGTCGTCGCCGCGCCAGGTCCGGGCCCCGGTCAGCAGCGCGCCGGTGCGGGCGGCCAGCTCGTCCGCGTCGGGATCCGGCCCGAAGTGCGGCGCCAGCCAGGCCATGTCCCCGCCGGGCCCGGCGATGTAGCCGTCGAGCGACATGGCGGCGGAGTACACGACGCGGGCCATGCGGCGCACCCTGCCAGCTCCGGCCCCGCGCTGCGCAGACCGTTGCGCGGCGTGATGATTCCCCGACACGCCCGCGGACGAGGGCGCCGGAGGGAGCCGACATGGCGGGGGACTCGCAGCTCAGCGCGGGACTGAAGGACCGGCACGTCACGATGATCAGCATCGCGGGCGTCATCGGGGCGGGCCTGTTCGTGGGGTCCGGCACCGCGATCGCGACGGCGGGGCCCGGCGTGCTCCTGGCCTACGCGTTCGCGGGGCTGCTCGTCGTCCTGGTGATGCGGATGCTCGGCGAGATGGCGGCGGCGACCCCGGACTCGGGCTCCTTCTCCACCTACGCCGACCGTGCCATCGGTCGCTGGGCCGGGTTCAGCGTCGGCTGGCTCTACTGGTGGTTCTGGGTGCTGGTCATCCCGGTCGAGGCGACGGCGGCCGCGACGATCCTCAACTCGTGGATCACGGCCGTGCCGCAGTGGGCGTGGGCGCTGGTGATCACGATCCTGCTGACCGTCACGAACCTGTTCAACGTCGCCAACTACGGCGAGTTCGAGTTCTGGTTCGCCCTGCTCAAGGTCGTGGCGATCGTCGCCTTCATCGCGATCGGCGTGCTCGCGGTGCTCGGGATCCTGCCCGGCGGCCAGGTCAGCGGCGTCAGCCGGTTGTGGGACACCGGCGGTTTCCTGCCCAACGGCGTCGGGGCCGTCGTCGCCGCCGTGCTCGTGACGATGTTCAGCTTCATGGGTACGGAGATCGTCACCATCGCGGCGGCGGAGTCCGAGAACCCGGCGGAGAAGATCGGCCGGGCGACGCGCTCGGTGATCTGGCGGATCTCGGTCTTCTACCTGGCCTCGATCCTGCTGGTCGTGGCCCTGGTGCCGTGGGACGACCCGGCGCTGCCGGAGAACGGCTCGTACCAGACCGCGCTCGACGCCATCGGCGTCCCCGGCGCGAAGCTGATCGTCGACGTCGTGGTCCTGGTCGCCGTGGCGAGCTGCCTGAACTCCGCGCTCTACACCGCCTCGCGGATGATCTACTCGCTCGGCCGCCGCGGGCAGGCGCCGCGGGCGGTCATGCGGACCACCGCGGGGGGCGTGCCGCGCATCGCCGTGCTCGCCTCCACCGCCGTCGGCTTCCTCACCGTGATCGCGAACTACGTGTTCCCGGAGGAGGTCTTCTCCACCCTGCTCGCCACGTCCGGCGCGATCGCGCTGCTCGTGTACCTGGTCATCGCGGTGTCGCAGCTGCGGATGCGGCGCAGGCTGGAGCGGGAGGACGTCGCGCTGCCCGTGCGCATGTGGGCCTATCCCGTGCTGACCTGGGCGGTCATCGTGGTCATCCCGGTCATGCTGGTGTACATGGCCTTCCGCGAGGGCTCGCGGTTCGATCTGGCGATGACGGCGCTGATCGCCGCGGTGGTGGTCGTCGTCGGGATCGTGCTCACCCGCCGCGCGGGACCGGACCCCGCTCCTCAGAGCCAGGAGGGATCGGTGTCGAGCGAGGTCCGGTCGAGCGAGGCCAACAGGTCGAGCTGAGGGCCGACCTTCGGCAGCTCGAACCGGAAGAAGTACCGGGCGGCGGCGCGCTTGCCGTGGCCGAACTCGTCGTCGCGCCCGGCCGCGGCCAGCAGTTGCTCCAGCCAGATCCACGCGACGACGACGTGCCCGGCCGCCTCGAGGTAGACCGAAGCGTTGGCCAGCCGTTCCTCGGCGTCCGGGTGGGCGTGGAGCGCGGCGGTGACCTCGACGAGCCGCTCGAGTGCGGCCCGCAGCGCGGCGCCGTACTCCGCCGCCTCCTCGCCGGCCTCCGCGGCGCGCGAGATCGTGGCGGACAGGGTCTCCTGCAGCGCGGTGAACCCGGCGCCCCCGGCCATGACGACCTTGCGGCCGAGCAGGTCCGCGGCCTGGATGCCGTGCGTGCCCTCGTGGATCGGGTTGAGCCGGTTGTCCCGGTAGTGCTGCTCGACGTCGTACTCGCGGGTGTAGCCGTAGCCGCCGTGCACCTGGATGGCCAGGGAGTTGGCTTCCGGCCCCCACTGCGAGGGCCAGCTCTTGGCGATCGGCGTCAGCGTCTCCAGCAGCAGGTGCGCCCGCGTGCGGTCGGCCTCGGACGGGGCGGTGCGCTCCTCGTCGACGAGCAGGCCGCAGTAGAGCACGAGCGCGAGCGCGCCCTCGGCGTAGGCCTTCTGCGCCAGCAGCATCCGGCGCACGTCGGCGTGCCGGACGATCGGGACCATCGGGGCCGCCGGGTCCTTCGCGCCCGCCGGCCGGCCCTGCGGGCGGGTCCTCGCGTAGTCGAGGGACTTGAGGTAGCCGGTGTAGGCGAGCGCCGCCGCGCCCGCCCCGACCCCGATGCGGGCCTCGTTCATCATGTGGAACATCGCGGCCAGGCCGCCGCCGGCCGCGCCCACGAGGTACCCGACGGCGCCCGGGGCGCCACCCGGGGTGTGCGCGCCCTCGCCGAGGTTGAGCAGGGTGTTGACGGTGCCGCGGTAGCCCATCTTGTGGTTCAGCCCGACGAGCGCGACGTCGTTGCGCTCCCCGTTCTCCAGGAACTTGGGCACCAGGAACAGCGAGATGCCCTTGACCCCGGCCGCGCCGCCCGGGATCTTCGCCAGCACCAGGTGGACGATGTTCTCGCCCAGCTCGTGCTCCCCGCCGGAGATCCACATCTTGGTGCCGCGCAGCCGGTAGGACCCGTCCGGCTGGGGTTCGGCCTTGGTGGTGATGTCGGCGAGCGACGAGCCGGCCTGCGGCTCGGACAGGCACATCGTCCCGTGGTAGCGCCCCTCCAGCATCGGCGGCACCCAGGTCGCGATCTGCTCCGGCGTGCCGTGCGCGAGCAGGAGGTTCGCGTTGGCCACGGTGAGCATGGCGTAGGCCCAGGTGCCGATGTTGGCGGCGTGGAACCAGGCCTGCACCGCGGTGCCCACGACGTGCGGCAGCTGCAGGCCACCCACCTCGGCGTCCATCGTCGCGGACAGGAGGCCGGCCTCCGCCGCCGCGCGCAGCGCGGGCGCGACCTCGTCGTGGAGCACGACGCGCCCGACCCCGTCGGTGCTGTCGAAGCGAGGTTCCTCCGCGTCGTTGCGCTTGTTGTGCGGCGCGAACTTCTCGGCCGCGAGGTCCGCGGCGAGCTCCAGCACCGCGTCGACCGTCTCCCGGGAGTGCTCGGCGAAGCGCTCGCGCTTGGTCAGCTCCTCGACGTGCAGCCAGTCGTGCAGCAGGAACTGCAGGTCCCGGCGGGACAGGATGAGGTCGCGGTCGCCTCGTGGCATCGTCGCTCCCGGAGGTTACTGATCGATCAGTAAGTAGGGTGGGCGCGAGCGGCGGCGACGTCAAGGGGAGCGGGTCATGGCGCAGGTCACCGGCACGGACACGAGCGCGGCGGGGGAGCGGATCCTCGCCGGGCTGGACCTGTGGGCGGAGTGGGCGACGGCGACGCAGCGCGCGATCGTCGGCGCCGCGCTCGAGTCCTTCGCCGAGCGGGGCTTCCACGGCACGTCGCTCAAGCACATCGCGCAGGGCTCGGGACTGAGCACGGCCGCGCTCTACGTGCACTTCGCGTCGAAGGAGGAGCTGCTCTTCGCGCTCAGCCGGCGCGGGCACGCCATCGCGCGCGACCTCGTGGTCGCGGCCGCCGCGCAGGACGACCCCGCGACCGCGATGCGGGTGCTGGTCTACGCCTTCACCCGCTGGCACGCCGAGCAGCGCACCACCGCGCGGGTCGTGCAGTACGAGCAGGGCGCGTTGACCGCCGGGCACGGCGCGGTGGTCGCGGGGTTGCGCCGGGACACCGAGCGGGTGGTGCGCGGGCTGATCACGCGCGGTGTCCAGGAGGGTGCCTTCACCGTGCCCGACGTGCGCGGCGCGAGCGCCGCCGTGCTCTCCCTCGGCATCGACGTCGCCCGGTGGTTCGTCCCGGACGGCCCGTGGACCCCCGACGCGCTCGGGCTGCTGTACGCAGAGTTGGCGGGTCGGATGCTCGGGATGCCAGCCTGAGGCCATGCGGATCGCCCTGGCCCAGATCGTGTCGACCCCGTCGCCGGAGGACAACCTCGGGCTCGTCGCGGACGGAACCCGCGCGGCCGCGGAGGCCGGCGCACGGATCGTGGTGTTCCCCGAGGCCACGATGTGCTGCTTCGGCGTGAAGCTCGGCCCGGTCGCCGAGCCGCTCGACGGCCCGTGGGCGGACCGGGTGCGGGCGATCGCCGAGGATGCCGGGATCACCGTGGTCGCAGGCATGTTCACCCCGGCCGAGGACGGGCGCGTGCACAACACGCTGCTGGCGACCGGCGGGGAGGTCGAGGCGTCCTACGAGAAGATCCACCTGTTCGACGCGTTCGGGTTCGCCGAGTCGGACACCGTCGCCCCGGGCACGGGCGTGCGCACGATCCAGGTCGACGGCCGCACCATCGGCCTCACCACCTGCTATGACCTGCGCTTCCCCGGGCTCTACCAGGAGCTGGGCGACCGCGGGGCGCGGCTGGTCCTGGCCCCGGCGTCCTGGGGTGCGGGGCCGGGCAAGCGGGAGCAGTGGGACCTGCTCGTGCGCGCGCGTGCCTTGGACTCGACGTCGTTCGTCGCGGCCTGCGACCAGGCCGACCCGGCGACGGTGGGACGCGAGCGCGGCAAGGCGCCGACGGGCATCGGCGCGAGCCTGGTCGCGAACCCGTACGGCGCCGTCGTCGGGCAGCTGGGGGAGGAGCCCGGGCTCCTCGTGGCCGACGTCGACCTGGACGAGGTCGACGCGGCGCGCAAGGCCGTCCCCGTGCTGGCCAACCGGCGGTTCTGAGGGCTCCCGGTGAGGCCGCCGCGCGGGTAGCTTGCGACGGATGACGTGGACCGTCGACGGTGTGCGGATCAGCCGGGTGGTGGAGCACGTCATGCCGTTCCCGGTCGACTTCTTCGCCGAGGCCACACCGGCCGCGGTCGCCGCGGAGCCCGACCTCGCGCTGGACTTCGTCGACGCCCACGGCCGGTACCGGATGAGCCTGCACTCCTACCTGCTGGAGGTCGACGGCCGGCGCATCGTCGTCGACACCTGCTGCGGGAACGGCAAGGAGCGCCCGCTGATCCCGGACTTCCACCGGCGGACCGGCCCGTACCTGGCGGACCTGACCGACGAGGGCTTCGCACCCGACTCGGTCGACGCCGTCGTCTGCACGCATCTGCACCTCGACCACACCGGCTGGAACACCCGCCTGGTCGACGGCGCGTGGGTCCCCACCTTCCCCCGGGCCCGCTACCTGCTCGGGGCGGCCGACCTGGACGCGTGGGGACGCTCCGACGACCCGCTGCACGCGCCCGCGTTCGCCGACTCCGTCCGGCCGGTGCTCGACGCCGGGCTCGTCGATCCGGTCGCAGGCGACCGCGCGCTCGCGGACGGCGTCGAGCTGCGGGCGACGCCCGGGCACACGCCGGGCCACCTCAGCGTCTGGATCGGCGACCGCTGCGTGATCACCGGCGACGTCCTGCACCACCCGATCCAGTGCCGCCACCCCGAGTGGACGGCGACCGGCGACGGCGACCCGGACCTCGCCCGTGCGACGCGGCGGGAGCTGCTCGAGACGGCGGCCGCCTCCGGTGCGCTGGTGCTCGGGACCCACTTCGCCGGCAGCAGCGCGGGGCACGTGGTGCGGGACGGGCACGTGTACCGGTTCGTGGCGGAGGACTGACCCGACCACGCGAATCTCGCCGTGCTCCGGCCGAGGAGGACTTCCACGAGCCGGCCACCGGGTACCTCGACCACGCGCGGGCGGCCGGGATCCGGCGGGCGGAGGTGTTCTTCGACCCGCAGACCCAGGTGACCCACGGGCCGTCGAACGCGACCTCGGCCTGGACCGGCCGCGACTCGCCCGGCTGGCGCGCAACTCCGTCGACGCCACCTTCGCGCCGGAGGAGGACAAGCGGCGCCGGCGGGCCGAGGTCGAGGAGTGGGGCGTGGGCGGCCCGGGCGGACTGACGGGGGAGGGACGGCCGGCCGGGGTCCCCCCGTCGGACCCCGGCCGGCGCCGGCTCAGTTGTTCGCCGTGGCCAGCTCGAGGTACTCGGCGAACTTCTTGCGGGCGGCCTCGGTGCGCGTCGGCACGTGCTCGCTCGGCACGTCGTGCGCCTCGTAGCCGCGCAGGATGCGCTTGGCGACGGTGGCCTTGTGCACCTCGTCCGGGCCGTCGTAGATGCGGGCGGCGCGCGCGGCCCGGTACATCTGCTCCAGCGGCAGGTCACCGGAGAAGCCCAGCGACCCGTGGATCTGGATGGCGCGGTCGATCACGTCGTGGAGCACCTTCGCGCCCCAGAACTTGATCATCGCGATCTCGTTCCGGGCGTTCGACGCGCCGACCTGGTCCATCTTCCAGGCCGCGTGCAGGGTGAGCAGCCGCGCGGCCTGCATCTCCGCGGCCGAGGTCGCGACCCAGTCCTGGATCATCTGCTTGTCGGCGAGCACCGAACCGTGCGCGTACCGCGACACCGCGCGCTCGCAGAGCATGTCGAAGGCGCGCTGCGACTGGCCGAGCCAGCGCATCGCGTGGTGGATGCGGCCCGGGCCGAGGCGCTGCTGGGCCAGCTTGAAGCCGTCCCCGGGGTTGCCGACGAGGTTCTCCTTCGGCACCCGCACGTTGTCGTAGATGATCTCCGCGTGCCCGCCCTCGAGGCGCGGGTGCACCGTGGAGTGGTCCATGACCGGGATGTCGCGCAGGATGTTCACGCCCGGTGTGTCGACCGGGACGATGATCATCGACGAGCCCTGGTAGGGCGAGACGTCCGGGTCCGTGACCGCCATGACGATGAGGAAGTCCGCGGCCGAGGCGTTCGACGAGAACCACTTGTGGCCGTTGATCACGTACTCGTCGCCCTCGAGCACCGCCCGGGTGGTGAGGAGCGTCGGGTCGGCGCCGGCACCCGGCTCGGTCATCGAGAAGCAGGACCGCAGCTCACCGCGCAGCAGCGGGTGCATCCACTGCTCCTTCTGCTCCGGCGACCCGCCGATGGCGAGCAGCTCGGCGTTGCCCGAGTCCGGCGCCTGGTTGCCGAAGATGCCCGGGGCGAACTTGCACTGGCCCAGGATCTCGTGCATCAGGCCCAGCTTCACCTGCCCGAACCCGCCGCCGCCGAGCTCGGGCGGCAGGTGCGCCGCCCACAGGCCCTGCTCCTTCACCTTCTCCTTGAGCGGAGCGGTGATCCTCGCGTACGTCTCGCGGTCGATGTCCAGGGTCTCGAGCGGGATGATCTCCTCCCGGACGAACGCCCGCATCCAGTCCAGCTTCTTCTCGAACTCCGGCTCGGTGGAGAAGTCCCACGCCATCGTGCCCGTACCTCCGCGACTCGCTTCGCCCGACGCCGACGTCGGCCTCTGGAGGTGCACGCTAGTTGATGCAGGCGCCTTACGGCAGCCCCCTGGTCGAACCCGGTCGTGAGGAGCGGGTTGATCGACGCCGCCGCCCGTATTGGTTAGCCTCACCTCCGTTGCCCGAACGTCGTCCCTGGAGGTCGCACGACATGGCCACCGAGCTGGAGAACGGCCCCGTCCCCGTGGTGACGGAGAGCGTCGAGCGGCTGTCGCCGAGCCTGGTGCGGGTGGGCCTCGGCGGACCCGCGCTGACCGACCTGGACACCCTCGGGGTCCCGGACGAGGCCGTGGTGCTGCGCTTCCCCGGGGCGGAGGTGGGGCGCTGGTACACCGTGCGGCGGTGGGAGCCGGGCCGGCTGACCGTCGACATCGTGCTGCACCCCGGCGGGCTCGGCGGCGAGTGGGCCGCCCGGGCCCAGGTCGGCGACCGGCTGGCGATCACGCACCGGAACAGCTGGTTCCGCCGGCCCGAGGCGGCCCGCTGGCAGCTGCTCGTGGGCGACGTCACGGCGCTGCCCGCCCTCGGCCGGATCGTCGAGGAGTCGGCGGACCGGCTGCCGACGACGGTGCTCGTGGAGGTGCCGCATCGCGAGGACGCCCAGGAGCTGTCCGGCGCCCAGGTGCGGTGGATGCACACCGCCGGGCTGGGGCGCGTGCCGAGCCGGCTGGACGAGCTCGTGCGGGGTGCGCAGCTGTCGCCGGGCCCCGGCTACGTCTACGTGGCGGGCGAGGCCTCGGCGACGCGCGCGGTCCGCCGGTACCTCCGCCAGGAGCTCGCGCTGCCGGCCGGCAGCTACGGGGTGGTCGGGTACTGGCGGGCCGAGCAGGAGAAGTGGTTCGCGCGGGTCGCCGAGACCGGCGCCGACACCGCCGCGATCTATGCCGAGGAGCTCGACGCGGGCGGCGACCTCGAGGACGTCCGCGCCCGCTACGAGGAGCGCCTGGCCACGCTCGGCCTCTGACACCCGGCGGGAACCGGGCGTAACGGCGGGGGTGGGCCCGCACGAGAACCCGGCCGTGGAGAGGCGACGCCGCGGCCGCGGGCTGCCGCGCAGGCGGACGGACCGGATCGAGGACGCCGTGGCCGTCCTGCTCTGCGCCCTCGGCGTGGTCGCGATGGTGCTCGCCGGGCTGGTCGGCGCCGCGGCGCACGGAGCTGTGTCGGCGCGGGCGTTCGAGGAGGCGGCGGACCGCAGCCGCGTGCTGGCGACGGTCACCGACTCGTCGGCCGGCCCCGCGGTGACGGACGGTGTGGGTCCGGGCACCCGCCGCGCCAGGGCGATCTGGACCGCACCGGACGGCGCACCCCGCAGCGGCGTGGTCACCGTCCCGATGAGCGCGACGACCGGCTCCGCCGTGCCGGTGTGGACAGACCGCAGCGGCACGCCCGTGCCGGCGCCGACGTCGCCGCGTGCCGGCCTGCTGGTCGGGGTGGTCGCGGCGGGCTGGGTGGCGCTCGCCGCGGTGCTGCTGCTCCTGGCCGCGTGGCGGCTCGTGCGGCGCTGGACCGCGCGCCGCAACGACGCCGAGTGGACCCGCCGCTGGGCCGAGGTCGAGCCGGAGTGGTCCGGCCGCGCCCCCGCGGGCTGATCCCGGTTCGACCACCGTTCACGCGCCCGCAACGAACCCGACGGGCAACTCCCGGCGCCCCCGCTCGTTGGACAGGGTGCCGGTATCGGCGGGGACTGGGGAGCCCCCTCGCCGATACCGGCAGATCCCTTCCCGGGGCCGTTCTCATCCGTCGGGCAGGATCGGCACCTCCAGCCCCTGGTCCCGGCCCAGCCGCGCCGCCCGCGTGACCGACTCCGCGCCGAACCGGGTGCGCAGCGAGTCCAGTGTGCGGTCCAGCTCCGGCCCGCTCGTGCGGTCGAACGGCAGGGCGAGCTGCATCGCGTCGTCCGTGTCGAGGTTCGTGAGCGAGATTCCGATCAGCGTGAGCCCGCGCTCCAGGATCATGCTCAGCGATTCCCGCAGCAGCCGGCGCGCCGCC
Source organism: Pseudonocardia yuanmonensis (assembly GCF_039542425.1). NCBI lineage: Bacteria > Bacillati > Actinomycetota > Actinomycetes > Pseudonocardiales > Pseudonocardiaceae > Pseudonocardia > Pseudonocardia yuanmonensis. The sequence goes on along the minus strand of NZ_BAABIC010000003.1, from coordinate 316,999 downwards.
TCGAGCAGGGTCGGCGTGTGGTCCGTGGCCCGGGCGAGGGTGTGCGAGCGGGTGGCGCGGGTGTAGTCGCCGAACCGCAGCCGCAGCACCACCGTGCGGCAGGTGCGTTCGGCGCCGCGCAGCCGCTTGCCGAGCCGGTCGACGATCCCGGCCAGGATCGCGTCCATCTCCTCGGGGGAGCGGTACCGGCGGCCCAGCGCGCGCTGAGACCCGATGGAGCGGCGGCGCCGGCCCGTCTCGACCACGCGCGGGTCGTGGTTGTGGGCCAGCGCGTGCAGGTGCCGCCCCGACGCCCGGCCGAGTAGCGACACCAGGGCCGGCTCGCCCAGCGCCGCGACCTCGCCGACCGTGCGGATCCCCAGCGCGTGCAGCTTGGCCGCGGTGACCTTCCCGACGCCCCACAGCCGCTCGACGGGCAGCGGGTGCAGGAAGTCCAGCTCACCGCCGGGCGGGACCTCCAGCAACCCGTCCGGCTTCGCGACGCCGCTCGCGACCTTGGCCAGGAACTTCGTGCAGGCCACGCCGACCGTGATCGGCAGGCCGGCCTCCGCGAGCACCCGGGCCCGCAGTCGCTCCGCGATCGCCACCGGCGCGCCCGCGATCCGCCACAGGCCCCCGACGTCCAGGAACGCCTCGTCGATCGACAGCCCCTCGACCACCGGCGTGGTGTCCCGGAAGATCGCGAAGACCGCCTTGCTGGCCTCGGAGTAGGCCGAGAACCGGGGCGGCACCACGACCGCGTGCGGGCAGAGGGCCCGCGCCTGCCGCCCGCCCATCGCGGTGCGCACCCCGAACGCCTTCGCCTCGTAGCTGGCGGCGAGCACCACCCCGCCGCCGACGATCACGGGGCGCCCCCGCAGCCGGGGCGCGTCGCGCTGCTCGACGGACGCGTAGAAGGAGTCGAGGTCGGCGTGCAGGATGCTCGCCTCCGCACGACTCCGGATCCGGGACACGAACAGATGTTCGCATGGGGCACCGACAGGATCCCGCCGCAGGCGGCGGTGCCGCTCCCGGGGCGGTCCTTCGCGGCCGTCAGGGGTAGGCGATGCACCTCCCCGACAGCGACTCGACCTCCAGCCGCAGGAACCAGGGCCTGTCTCCGCTCGCCCACGGCCGCAACGGGAGCCGGCGGGCCCGGGCGAGCTCCACCGGGTCCTCGACCAGGCGCAGCCGGCCGAACGCCAGGACGCTCCACCCCTCCTCCCACACCTCGTCGACGTGGTCGATCTGGAAGGTCACCCGCTCGCAGCGGGCCGCGGCGGCGACCTTGCTGCCCGCGGCGGACCGGACGTACACGCCGTCGCCGTCGACGGCGAAGTTCACCGGCAGCACGAGCGGCCAGCCGTCGGCGACGAAGGCGAGCCGGCCCAGCCGCGGGCGATGGGTGACGAGCAGGGCCCGGCACTCGTCGGGGCTGAGCGTCGCCAGCGCGATCTCGGTCTCGGACATCGTCGTCCCCACGGTTCGTGGTCCACCGCGCCGGCAGACCGCCGGGCGGGCCGCGCCGCCGCGCCGTGGGAAGTGTTGCCGACCGGCGTGGGGCGCACGCAGGGTCGAAGGTCCCTGCCCCGCCCCGCTCCGTGGACCCCATGATCGGGGCATGGGTGCCGGGGCGTCGTCACTGCCGCCACCGTCGTCGCCGCCGCTCGGCGATCTGCTACCGGGCGGGTCCGCGCTGCCCGCCGCGCTGATCCGCGAGCTCGACCGCCGGTCCACGGTGCACAACGTCGCACAGGGCACGGTCCTGCTGCGGCAGCGGGCCGTCGTTGACGGCCTGATCGTGCTCGTCCAGGGCCGGATCGCGACCCTGATCGACTTCGCGGGCACGGGCGACCTGGTGGTCGAGGCCACCGAGGAGCCCGGGCGGGTGTTCGGCTGGTCGGGCCTGGTCGCGCCGAGACGGGCGACCGCCACGATCCGTGCCGACGCGGACTCGCGGATCGTGATGCTGCCGCTCGCGGTGGTGCGCGACGGACCGCCGCGCTGGACGGCGGCCGTGTGCGGGCTGGTGGCGGGGGCGCTGGCGGACCGCACGCGGGATCTGCAGGCGCGGTGGGCCCACCCCGCGTCCGCGCCGACCGAGGCGGCCGAGCCGGCCGGAGTGTCCGGGGCGGCCCGGCCGTCCGAGGTGTCCGGGCCGTCCGCCCTGTCCGAGGTCTCCGGCGATGCGTGACGTCGTCGCCGTGCGCCGCTGGTTCGCCGGGCTCGCCCTGCTCGACCAGCTGCACGACGGCGACCGGCACCTGTTCGCCGAGCACGCCACATGGGTGACCCTGCCGGCCGGCGGGCGCCTCTACGGCGAGGGCGAGCGCGGGTCGGCGCTGTGGTTCCTCGTCGAGGGCGAGATCGTCCTCGGCCCGGCATCCGGCACCGGACCCGACACCGGACCCGACACCGACGGCCGGGTCGACGGCTCCAGGGACGGCGGGGTCGACGGCGGGCTCGAAGGCGGCGTCGAGGTCGGTGTCGACGGGATCGTGCGGCGGGCGGTCACGACGCCCGGCTACCCCGTGGGCTGGGACGGCCTGGTCCCGCCCGACCGGTACCGCTGGGACGCGCACGCGACCTCCCGCACCCGGCTGCTGCGGGTGGACCGGGAGGTGATCGACGCCTCCTGCCGCCTCGACGGGGCGTTCGCGGCGCGCCTGCACGAGCTGCTGCTGTGGCTGGCGGGCGGGCAGCTGCGGCGTCAGCACACCCGGCTCGTCACCGGGCGGTACGACGACGAGACGGACGCGGTCGCCGCGCTCGTGGCGCTGCGGGCCGAGGAGCTGCGGGTGACCTCGCCGCTCCACCGCATCCCCGGCTACCTTCGATCCCGCCCGACCGTGGCCGACGCGTTCCGGGCGCTGGAGGTGATCCGTGACGGACCCGACGCGGTCGAGGCCGAGATCGCGCGGGAGGCGCTCGACGTGCTCGCGGGTGTCCGTCGGGAGCTGCGGGTGTACCTGGGACTGCAGCGGGTGTACGAGGCGGTCGCCTCGGCGCCGCCGGACCTCCCGCCCGCGGAGGTCCGGGCCCGGTCCTGCCGGGCGCTCGTCGACCTGTTCGCGCACACGGACCACCGCATCGCGGGCCTCGACCGGCTGCCGCCGACGCCGGGCAATGTCGTGCTGTGCAACCACCTCGACAGCCACCCCGGCAACCGGCTGCCGAACGGGTTCAGCCTGATCCTCGACACGCACTTCGTCTCGTCGATGATCCTCTACCGGACCTACGGGCGGGCGCCGGTCCGCGTGGTGCGGGACTCGCACTGGCACGAGGCGGGCCACGCGCGCTACTACGCCCGCCTGGGCTATGTCATGGTCCCGTCCTCGGAGGAGGGGCCGCCGACCGCGCAGCAGCGGGCCGAGCGGTACGAGCGCTTCGTGGCCGAGGCGTCCGCGACGCTGCGCGCCGGTGTCGACCTGGTCATCTGCCCCGAAGGCCGGCCGGGTCCCACCGCGGGGTCGCCGGGCCGCCTGCGCCTCGGCGCGTTCCGGTTGGCCGCCCGGCTCGACCCGGAACCGCTGATCGTCCCGGTGGCGGTCGCGAACTTCGACCAGCGGCTCAGCCGGGCGGTGCTCGGCGCCGTGGTCGCCGAGCCGTTCCGGATGTCCGCCGTCGTCGCCGACCCGTCCGATCCTGAGCGGGTCGCGCGCTTCGTCGACGACGACCTGACCCCGCGCTACCGGGCCTGGGTGCGGGAGGCGGCGGCGCTGCGCTGACCAGGGGAACCGTCCTGCCCGAACCCGTCCTGCCCGAACCCGTCCGGCACCCCGCCGACGGCCAGCCCGAGCCAGCGCTCGTCGAACCGGTCCCAGGCGCGCATGGCGGGGCCGGCGTCGTGGCTCACCGGGAAGGTCATGACCTCGCGCGGGGCCCGGATCGGTTCGACAACCGCCATGACGGTGGCGCACGGCACCACGCGGTCGACCACGCCGAGGCCGATCACGGTCGGGCACCGCACACGGGGCGCTAGCAGGGCGGTGTCGAAGTAGGACAGGACCGCCTGCAGGTCGTCCTCGGGGTACTGCGGGTGCTGGTCGAGGAACGAGGAGATCTCGGCCCCCGACCCGGCCTCTACGAGCAGGCGGCGGCCCTCCGTCCAGCCGAAGGTGGGCACCCCCAGTACGAGCAGGTCCGCGCGCGGCGCCACCGCCTCGGCCATCAGCGCCAGCCCACCCGCGAGGCTTACGCCGTGGCTGATCGCCCGCAGCGTCGGGACGTTCAGGGCAGCGGCGACCTCGGTCGCCCGTACGTAGTCGCACACGGCGCCGCGCAGCACGGACGTCTCGGGCCCGCGCGCGCCCGTCAGGAGCCAACCCGCCGGTGCCGGTGCCGGGACCGCCGCGAGGGAGCGGCCGAATCCCCGCACGTCGAAGCCCAGGACGTGGCAGCCCGCCCGGACCCACCCGAGCCGGGGCACGGCCTGCGACCGGTATCCGTGGGCGTGCACGATCAGGGGCCGGGGCGCCGCATCCTCCCAGGTGATCGCGTACCCGCGGATCGGCTGCCCGCCCCAGGACCGGAACTCCAGATCGTGGGCGACGGTGTGGGCGCTCGGTGCGTGGCGCGGGGTCCGGCGGAGGTCGACGGGGACCTGGCTCAGCTGCGCGAGCGTCGTGGCCCAGAACGCGTCGAGGTCCGGGGGACCCGGGGCCCCGGCCTGCGCGGGTGCGCCCCCGTCACCGCCGTCCGCGCGACACACGCCGATCGTCTACCCGAGGGTGAAGGGGTCCCGGGTGCCGCCGGTGAGCTCCACCCAGACCGACTTGTTCTCCAGGTACTCGTCGATCGCGGCGATGCCGTTCTCCCGGCCCAGCCCGGAGGCGCCGAACCCGCCGAAGGGCACGCTGGGCGCCACCACGCGGTAGGCGTTGATCCACACCGAGCCCGCCCGGATCCCGGCGGCGACCCGGTGCGCCCGGTGCACGTCCTTGGTCCAGACGGCGCCGGCCAGCCCGTAGGGGGTGTCGTTGGCCAGCTTCACCGCCTCGTCCTCCTCCGTGAAGGTGTAGGCGGACAGGACCGGGCCGAAGACCTCCTCGCGCACCACCGTCGACGCCGGGCCGACGCCGGTGAGCACGGTCGGCTTCACGAAGTACCCGCCGAGCCCGTCCTCGGCGGCCCCGCCGTAGGCGACCGTCGCGCCCTCCTCCTGCGCCGTCCGCAGGTAGCCGAGCACCTTCTCGTACTGCGGCGCGTTGGCGACCGGGCCCATCTCGGTCTCCGGGTCGTTCGGGTCGCCCAGCTTGATCGTGGCCGCCCGCTCGGCCACCAGCCGGACCAGCTCGTCGTGCACCGACTCGTGCACGATCAGCCGCGAGCCGGCCATGCAGGTCTGCCCCGTCGCCGCGAACACCCCGGCGATCAGCCCGTTCGCGGCCGCCTGCAGGTCGGCGTCGGGGAACACGACCTGCGGCGACTTGCCGCCCAGCTCGAGGGTGACCTTGTTGAGGTTCTCCGCCGCCGCGTGCGCGACGGCGCGCCCGGTCGCCGTCGAGCCGGTGAAGGCCACCTTGTCGACGCCCGGGTGCCCGGCCAGGTGCGCCCCGACCTCCCGGTTGAGCCCGGTCACCACGTTGACCACACCCGGCGGGAACCCGGCCTGCTCGATCAGCTCCGCGAAGCCGAGGGTCGAGGCGGGCGCGTGCTCGGACGGCTTGACGACGACGGTGCAGCCCGCCGCGAGCGCGGGCGCGAGCTTCCACGTCATCAGCAGCAGCGGCGAGTTCCAGGGCGTGATCGCCGCGACGACCCCGACCGGTTCCCGCCGCGTGTACACCAGGTAGTTCGGGTTGGGCGAGGGGATCTGCCGGCCCTCGATCTTGTCGGCGAGCCCGGCGTAGTAGTGGTACCAGGACCCCAGCCCGTTGAGCTGGCCGATCATCTCCCGGTAGAGCTTGCCGGAGTCGTTGACCTCGAGCCGGGCCAGCCGCTCCGCGTTCTCCCCGACGAGGTCGCCGAGCCGGCGGAGCATCGCCGCCCGGGCGAAGCCGGTGGTTCGGCCCCACTCGCCGTCGAGCGCGGCGCGCGCCGCGGCGACCGCGGCGTCGACGTCCTCGGTGCCGGCGTCGGGGATCTCCGCCCACGGCTCGCCCGTGTAGGGATTCTGCGACTCGAAGGTGCGCCCCGACGCGGCGTCGGCGGGCTTGCCGCCGATCAGCATGCGGAACCGTTCCAGCCCTGCGCTCATGTGCCATCCCTCCTCGACGTTCCCGGTCCGACCCTAGGGGAGTGGCATGCCACACTCCAGGGCGTCACGCGACCTGATCGAGTCCCTTCCGCACGGCGTCGGCCAGCAGGTCCAGGTGCTCCTCGGTGGCGGTGAGCGGCGGCGAGAAGCCGAGCGAGGAGATCATCGGGCGGACCAGCACGCCGTGCTCGCGCACCGCGTTCGCCACGGCGCCGGGCAGGCCGGGCGTCGCCGCGAGCCGCCCGGGCTCGAGCTCGAGCGCGCCGAGGAAGCCGGTACCGCCGCGGGCGTGGTCGACGAGCGGGTGGTCGGCCAGTCCGGCGAGCCGCTCGGCCAGCGGGGCCTCCAGGGCGGTGGCCCGCTCGAACAGGCCGTCGCGCTCGTAGACGCCGATCGTGGCCAGCCCGGCGGCGCAGGCGGCGGGGTGCCCGGAGTAGGTCTGGCCGTGCCGGAACACCCGGCCCGGCTCGTCCCAGAACGGGGCCGCCACCCGCCCGGACGCGACGACGCCGCCCAGCGGCTGCACCCCGGACGTCACCCCCTTGGCGAACACGACGAGATCCGGCCGCACCCCGAACCGCTCGATGCCGAACCAGTTCCCCAACCGGCCGAAGCCGCAGATCACGGCGTCGGCGACGAAGAGCACGCCGTGCCGGGCGCACACCTCGGCGGCGGCCTCGATGTAGCCGGGCGGCGGCGGGAGGACCCCGCCGGCGCCGATCACGGGCTCGCAGAAGAAGGCGGCGACCCGCTCGGCACCCAGCTCGCGGATGGTCTCCTCGAGCATCTCGGCGTCGTTCCAGGCGGTCTGCACGACGTCCGGCACGAAGGGCGGCGCGACCCGGTTGCCCGGGATGCCGGCGAGCGCGGTCCCCAGCCCGTGGGTGCCGTGGTAGCTGTGCTCGCGGTGCAGCAGGATCGTGCGCTCCGGCTGCCCCGTCAGCGCGAAGTACGCCCGGGCGATCTTGGCGGCGGTGTCGATCGAGTCTCCGCCGCCGCTGGTGAAGAAGACCTTCCCGGCCTCGACGGGCGCGCGGGCCGCGAGCGCGTCGGCCAGGGCGAGGGCGGGCTCGTTCGCGAAGTCGGTGAACAGGTGGTAGGCGTCGAGCTTCCCGAGCTGCTCGGTCACCGCGTCGACGATCTCCCGCCGGCCGTGCCCGGCGTTGGCGTACCAGAGGCTGGCGGTGGCGTCGAGGTACCGGGTGCCGGCGGTGTCCCACAACCAGACGTCCTCGGCGCGGGTGATCGTCACCTGCGACCGCCGCACCGCATGCATGGCGGCGAACGGGTGCCAGAGGGTCTCGGTGCCGGTCACGGTGTCTCCTTCTGATCGGTTCGGGCGGTTCGTCCACGGGTCCGGCTCGCGGGGGCCCGCGCGGGGAGGGTAAGCAGGGCGGACACAGGAGATCGTCGAGGAGGCGCGAAGTGGCGTACGACGCCGTGCTGGCCGAGACCGTGGGCATCCGCGGCCACGGCGACGACCCGGTCGAGGCCTACACGGCCCGGCCGATGGCCCCCGGACCCCGCGGCGGGGTCATCGTCATCCACCACATGCCCGGCTACGACCGGGAGTCGAAGGAGGTCGTGCGCCGCTTCGCGGTGCTCGGCTACGACGCGATCTGCGTCAACCTCTACAGCCGCGAGGCACCCGGCGCGGCACCGGACGACGCCGCCGCCACGGCCCGCGCGCAGGGCGGCGTGCCGGACGAGCGGTTCGTCGGCGACGCGAGAGCCGCGGCGCGCTGGCTGCGCGACCTGCCGACGTCGAACGGGAAGGTCGGCGTGATCGGCTACTGCTCCGGCGGCCGGCAGGCCTTCCTGAGCAGCATCGAGGTCGACGTCCAGGCGGCCGTGGACTGCTACGGCGCGTTCGTCGTCGGGACCCCGCCGGAGGGCTTCCCGCTGCAGGTGCAGCCGCTCACCGACCGCGTCGGCGAGGTGAAGGCGCCGATCCTGGGCCTGTTCGGCAACGACGACTCCTACCCGACACCGGAGCAGGTCGACGAGCTGGAGAAGCTGCTGCAGGAGCACGGCAAGACCTACGAGTTCCACCGCTACGACGGCGCCGGGCACGCCTTCTTCTCCGTCGACCGGCCGAGCTACCGGCCGGAGGCGGCGGCCGACGGCTGGCGGCACGTCGAGGCCTTCTTCGCGACCCACCTGGCGGGCTGAGCCGTGTGCACCTACTCCACGGAGAAGATCGAGGTCGCCCGCAGCAGCGGGAAGGGGCCGGAGGGCTGGTTCCCGCTGCGCACCGCGACCGTCTACTACGACCACCCCGTGCACGCCCCGGACGAGCACACGGTCAACATCGACTTCCTCAACCCGGACCAGGGGCCGGGGGCGCGGGTGGCGGTGGAGCTCAGCCTCGACACCGCCCGTGAGCTGCTGGCCGCGCTGCAGACGACCGTGAAGCGCGCCGCACACCACTGAGCCGCAGACCACTGAGCCGCACACCACGGAGCCGCACACCACGGAGCCGCCCACCGCCGAGCCGCCCAGCATCGAGCCGCCCAGCATCGAGCCGAAGGCCCGGGCCGTCGGTCGGTATCGCCGGACCGCCGTCCGTGCTCTCCTCTGTCGGGGCGGACACAGAGGGGAGCCCGGACGGTGACACGGAACCTGGCGGACTGCTGCAGCGACGTCACGACGATCGCGGACGTGGTGAGGGTGCTGAGCGCCGTCCGCGACGCGTCGGCCGAGGACATCATGCGTCCGGAGGTCGACGGCATCTCCTGCTTCTCGCGGCTCTACACGATCATCACGCAGAACGTGCTGGACACCGTGGAGGGCCGCAAGCCGAAGCGGGAGTTCAAGGACCCGGATTTCCTGACCCTGCTCGACCTCGAGTTCGCGAGGCGGTACATCGCCGCGATCAGGGCGTACGAGGGCGGCCGTGGCGACACCCCGAAGAGCTGGGACGTGCTGTTCGAGCGCCGGCGCAAGGCCGGCATCGGGCACGTCAACTTCGCCGCCGCGGGCGTGAACGCCCACGTGAACTACGACCTGGCCTTCGCGCTGCTCGAGACCTGGCGGACCTTCCCGCCGAACGCCGACCGGCGCTCGGACTACGACCAGGTCAACGAGATCTTCGCCGAGGAGATGGACCAGCTCCGGGAGGACTTCGACGCCTTCCTGGCCGACGTCGCGCCGGACGGCAGCCCCGTCGACAGGTTCGGGAACGCCGCCTCGGACCTCCTGGTCCGGATCACGCGCGCGCTCGCATGGGAGGCCGCCGAGGAGGTCTGGGCGCACCACGACCCGAAGGCCGAGGACGGCGGCCCGGCGTACCGCAAGGCCTACGACCGGATGGAGCGCAGGCTGGACCGCACGGCCTGGATCCTGGGCTGGGGCGTGCTGACCGCGCCCGACCTGCCCTGACACCCTGCACGCCGCCACCCTCCACGCCGCCACCGCTCAGACCCCGCGCGGCTGGAGGATCTCCGGGTCGACGTCGAGGTGCAGCACCGCGGCCCGGCCTCCCGCGACGGCGGCGAGGGCGCGGTCCAGCGCGGCCGGGACGTCGTCCGTGCGGGAGAGCCGCTCGCCGTGCAGGCCGAAGGAGCGGGCCAGCGCGCCGAAGTCCGGGTTGACCAGGGCGGTGCCGCTCGGCCGGCCCGGGTGGTGGCGCTGCTGGTGCTGGCGGATCGTGCCGTAGCCGGAGTTGTCGGCGATGACCACGAGCGGGGTGGCACCGTACGCCGCGGCGGTGGCGAGCTCCTGGCCGTTCATCAGGAAGCAGCCGTCCCCGGCCACGCACACGACCTGCCGCCCGGGGTGGACGAGCGAGGCCGCGACGGCGGCGGGCAGCCCGTAGCCCATCGCCCCGTTGCGCGGGGCGAGCAGGGAGGGGAAGGAGTGCCGCGGGAGGAAACGCTGCGCCCAGATCGCGTGCTGCCCGGCGCCGTGCGCGACGATCGCGTCCGGCGTCATCCGCTCCGCCAGCGCCGCGGTCGCCCGGTCCAGGTCGACGTACCCGCTGCTCACCGGGGCCCCGGGCGTCGCGAACCGTTCGCGCGCCGCGCGCAGCCCCTCCCGCCAGGCCGGGTCCGCCGCGGGTCCCTCGGGGAGTGCGATGGCGAAGGCGTCCGGGGTCGCGAGCAGGTGCAGGTCGACGCGGCGCTGGTGGGCCCGCAGGTCGGGATCGGCGGAGACGACGACGGTCGGGGCGTCGGGGTTGCCGCGGGTGTAGCCGCCGGACAGGACGTCGCCGTACTGCCCGCCGAGGAAGAGCAGCAGGTCGGCGCGGTCGAGGGCGTCGAGCAGGCCGGGATCGGAGCCGTAGCCGAACCAGCCGGCGTACGCGGGGCTGTCGTGGTCGACCATGTCCTGGCAGCGCCAGTCCGCGACGACCGGGAAGCGCCGCCGCTCGCACCACGCGGTCACGGCGGCGGCCGAGTCGGCCGTCCAGCCGGTCCCGCCCACGATCACGAGCGGCCGCTCGGCCCGCCCGAGCAGGACCTCCAGCTCACCGGCCTGGGCGGGGGACACCGCTCCCGTGGAGACCGCCCGCGCCGGGACGACGGGTGCCGCGGTCTTGGCCGTCAGGACGTCCTCGGGCAGGCCGATCACCACCGGGCCCGGCCGCCCCGCCGTCGCCACCGCGAAGGCCTCGGCCACCTGCTCGGCGGCGCGTTCGGGGCGGTCGAGCGTGATCACGCGCTTGGCCGTGGTGCCGAACCACCCTGCGAGCGAGAACTCCTGGAAGGACTCCCGGTCCCGGTCGGCGACCGGGATCAGGCCGACGAGCAGGACCATCGGTGTCGCGTCCTGCCACGCCGTGTGCACCGCGATGGCGGCGTTGGCGGCGCCCGGGCCGCGGGTCACGGCGGCGACCCCGGGCCGCCCCGTGAGCCGGGCCTCGGCCAGCGCCATGAACCCCGCCCCGCCCTCCTGCCGGCACACGACCATCTCGACCGGGGAGTCGTGCAGCGCGTCGAGCACCTCGAGGTAGCTCTCGCCGGGCACGCCGTACACGCGGGGCACCCCCAGCGCCTCCAGCTGCGCGACGAGCAGCGCCCCCGCGGTCCGCTCGGTCCCTCCCGAACCGTCAGCCATGGACCCGGCCATCGACACCGACCTCCTGCACCTCGTCGTCGCGCCCGAGCGCGACCTTCGGGGCGAGCATGCCCGACACCGCCGTGATCAGGGCGATCACGATCAGCAGGACCGCCGCGGTCCACGAGGCCCCGCCGGCCGCGGCGAGGAAGGCCGACGCGACCAGCGGCACGAACCCGCTGACCACCCCGGCGACGTTGGCGGACAGGGCGACGCCCGAGTACCGCAGCCGCGCCGGGAAGAGCTCGGTGAGCAGGGCGCCGGACACGGCGTAGGGGATCGACAGGCAGGCGACGCCGAGCGTCACGCCGAGGATCACCAGCGCGGTGCCCCTGGTGTCGATCAGCCAGAACATCGGGAACGCGGCGACGGCGGAGATCAGGCCGCCTGCGACGGTGATTCGGGCGGCGCCGTAGCGCTCCGCGAGCCGGCCGCCGGTGATCAGCACGAGGATCTCGACGGCGGCCGCGACGAGGGTGGCGCCCAGCATCAGGGCCTGCGGCAGCTTCAACGTCGCGGTGCCGTAGCTGATCACGAACGTGGTGGCGAGGTAGAACCCGCCGACACCGAGGAACGCGGACCCGGCGCCCACCATCAGCTGGGGGAACGAGCGCAGCAGCACGTCCTTGACCGGCGAGCTCGCCCGCTCGTCCTCGGCCAGCAGCTGCTCGAACAGCGGCGACTCCTCGACCCGGCGCCGCAGGTACAGCGCCACGCCCAGCAGCGGGAAGGCGACCAGGAACGGGATCCGCCAGCCCCAGGAGTCGAAGCTCTCCTGCGGCAGCGCCGACACGGCGAGGAAGGCGCCGGAGGAGAGCAGCGTGCCGATGGGCGAGCCGATCTGCGGCATCGCCGCGTACCGGCCGCGCTTGTCCTTGGGCGCGTGCTCGACGGCGAGGGTGACCGCGCCGCCCCACTCGCCGCCGACCGCGATGCCCTGCAGCAGGCGCAGCACGGTCAGCGCGATCGGCGCGAGGACCCCGATCGACACGGTGGTCGGCAGCACGCCGATCAGCCCGGTGACGATGCCGATCATCGTGACGGTGACGATCAGGCAGGTCCGCCGCCCGATCCGGTCGCCGAGGTGACCGAAGAGGATCGCGCCCAGCGGCCGCGCGGCGAACCCGACGGCGAAGGTCGCGAACGCGGCGAGGGTGGCGGCCACCGGCGAGCCGGTGAAGAACAGCCGGTTGAACACCAGTGAGGCCGCCGTGCCGAAGAGGAAGAAGTCGTACCACTCGAGGGCGGTGCCGACGAAGGCGCCGAAGGCGACCTTCCGCGCCTCCCGGTCGCTGACGACCGCGGTGTGCGCCGGTGTGCTCATGACATCTCCTCAGGGTCGAGACCGAGCGTGGGGGAACCGTGCGTGGGACGACCGCCGAGGAGCGTCGCGACCACCTCGGTCGCGCCGATCCGGTCGGCGGGGACGGACAGCACGTCGTCGCCGAGGACGACGAGGTCGGCGTGCTTGCCGGGGGTGAGGGAGCCGCGGACCCGCTCGTCGCCGGCGATCCACGCCGCGTCGAGGGTGTAGGCCCGCAGCGCTGCGGCGGCCGTGACGCGCTCGTCGGGGCCGAGCACGAGCCCGTCGCGGGTGTGCCGCTCGACCATGGACTGCATGCCGAGCAGCGGCGCCCCCAGCGCGACCGGCCGGTCCGAGCTGCCGGGGACGCGCAGGCCGGCGCGGTGGAAGCCGCCGACCCGGTACAGCGCGTCGGCCCGCTCGGGGCCGACCGCCGCGGCCATCGTGTCGCCGATCTCGTACAGGAACCGCGCCTGCGGTACGGGTGTGACGCCGAGGTCGGCCATCCGCGCGATCTGCGCCTCGGTGGTCACGGCGGCGTGCTCGATGCGGTGCCGCACCTCCGGGCGCGGGCGCTCCTTCTGCGCGTCGGCGAAGGTGTCGAGGGCGAGGTCGACGGCCCGGTCCCCGATGGCGTGCGCGGCCACCGTCCAGCCGGACACGTGCGCGTCGACGACCCGCCGGCGCAGCTGCTCGGCGTCGTCCTGCAGGTAACCGTGGGAGTGCCGGTCGCAGAAGGGGTGCAGCATCGCCGCGGTCCGGGCGACGAGCGAGCCGTCGAGGAAGATCTTCATCGGGCCGAGCCGCAGCATGTCGTCGCCGAAGCCGGTGCGCAGGCCGAGGTCGAGGCCGAAGCGGTCCGGGTCGCTCGCGTGCCCGCGCAGCGGGTGCAGGGCGTCGGAGACCGGCATGGCCTGCACGCGGACCGGCAGTGGGCCGGCCTGCTGGTAGGCGCCGAGCTCGAGCCCGGACCGGCCGATCCAGCCGCCGCCCACGCCGCACTCGGTGACGTGGGTGAGGCCCTCGGACGCGTAGACCGCGGCCGCCCGACGGATCGCCGCCGACAGGTCGGCCAGCGGGTGGGGCACCACGAGCTCGCCCACCAGGTTCTGGGCCTGCTCCTCCAGCGTCCCGGTCGGCCCGTCCGCGTCGGTCACGACCACACCACCCTCGGGCACCGGACGGTCCCCGATCAGGTCGAGCACCGGCGAGTTGACCGTGCAGACGTGCCCGGAGCGGTGCTTGAGCCAGACCTTGCGCCCTCCCGCGGCCCGGTCGAGCGCACGCCGGTGGGGGTGCCCGCCCAGGGTGGTGTCGTCGTATCCGGAGCCGACGACCCAGGCGTCCTCGGGGAGCGTCGCCGCCCGCTCGGCGACGGCCGCGTACAGCGCGTCGAGGTCGGGCAGGCCGGCCAGGGCGATCTCCACCAGGGACTGGCCGAACCACGCCATGTGGTTGTGCGCGTCGCCGAAGCCGGGCACCACGGTGGCGCCCTGCAGGTCGATCTCCCGGCGGGCCCGCAGGCCCTCGGGATCGAGGGTGAACACCCGGCCCTGGTGGATCGCGACGGACCGAGCGCGCGGGTGGGCGTCGTCCAGGGTGTGGACGACGGCGTTCGTGAGAAGCAGGTCGATCATGCTCATCCCAGGTGGTGGAGCCGGGTCAGGGGCAGGGTGGGCGAGCGGTGCAGCGGCACCTCGCGGCCGTCGACACGGACCGGGATCGGCTCGGGCTCGACCTCGACCCGCGGGGTCGCCGTGTTGTGGAGCATGTCCCCGCAGGTCAGGCCCCGGCTGTCCGCGATGGTCGAGTACACCCGCCCGGCCGGCAGGCTCGCGCGGTCGGCGTGCTCGGACACGAAGACGTGCGCGAGGCGCGCGGGTGCGGTGCCGAGCCCGCCGTAGAAGGGGCGCATGCGCCGCGGCTGGGTGAGCCGGGTCGAACCGGACCCCGAGCCCGTCGCGCCCCACGCGACGAACCCGGACTTGAGCACCAGGTCGGGCTGCGCGCCGAACCACGCCGGGTTCCACAGCACCAGATCGGCGAGCAGGCCCGGCCGCACCGAGCCGACGTGCCCGGCCAGCCCGTGCGCGACCGCCGGGTTGTGCGTGAGCTTGGCCAGGTAGCGGAGGACCCGGGCGTTGTTGACGACGTCCGGGCCGGTCTCGCCGGCCAGCGTCGCCTGCACGTGGGCCAGCTGCCAGGTGCGGCGCGCGGTCTCCCCGATCCGGCCCATGCCGAGGGCGTCGGAGTTGACGATCGCGATGGCGCCCGAGTCGTGCAGGGCGTTCTCCGCGGAGATCGCGTGCTCGCGGATGCGGCTGGCGGCGATGCTCGCGTCGCTGGGAACGTCGGCGTGCCCGCGGTGCACCGTCAGGGTCATCGGGCCCAGCTCGGCGACGGTCGACGGCGTGAGCGGCAGCGTCGGCGTCGTCGACGAGGTCAGGACGTTGGCCTGCGAGACGATCGTCAGCAGGTCGGGGTGTCCGCCGCCGCCCTCGACGTGGTAGGCGTGCACGGTGCGGCCGGCGACGGCGTCGAGGGTGTCGGCGAGGTAGCCGGACTCGTTGAGGGTGTCGGTGTGCAGCGCGACCGGCAGGTCCGCGCCCTCGGCGACGCCCAGGCAGGTGTCGATCACCGGGGGAGTGGCGCCCCAGTCCTCGTGGATCTTGAACCCGCCGGCGCCCGAGGCCACGGCCTCGTCGAGCAGCGCGGCGCTGGTGGAGCTGCCGCGAGCCAGGAAGGCGGCGTTGATCGGCACGTCCGCCCAGCCCTCGATCAGGGTGTGCAGGTTGTGCCGCGGGTTGGCGCCGACGTCCCACACGCCGCCCATCCCCATCCCGACCAGCGTCGTCACCCCGGCGGACAGCGCGGCGGGGGCGAGATCGGCGTTCGACAGGTGCACGTGCGAGTCGACGATGCCCGGGGTCGCGATCAGGCCCTCACCGGTGATCATGGCGGTGTGGGCGTCGACCTCCAGCTCCACCCCGGCCTGGACCTGCGGGTTCCCCGCGCGCCCGACGCCGACGACCCGGCCGTCCTTGATCCCGATGTTGGTCTTGCGCACGCCCAGCAGCGGGTCGACCAGCACCACCCCGAGCACGATCATGTCCAGGGCGCTCGCCCGGTCCGCCGAGCTGCTGACCAGCGCACCGTGCCGGGCCGTCTTGCCGCAGCCGCCCAGCAGCTCCTCGCCGGGCTCGGTGTCGTCGGCCTCGACCTCGATCCAGAGGTCGGTGTCGGCGAGCCGGATGCGGTCGCCGGTCGTCGGTCCGTAGAGGCGGGCGTACTCGCGGCGCTCGACGGTCGTCATGCCTGCGTCCTTCCCATCCGGACCACCGGGACTTCCCGCTCTGCGCCCGCTTCCACCTTCAGCGACGTCCCGGCCGGCAGATCCAGCCGGAAGTTCCCCGCGTCGGCCAGGTCCACCTGCAACGCCGGGTTGAGCCGGTCGAGCTGGACGTGCGAGGACACCCAGATCGCCAGGTGCCCGCGGTTGTGCAGGCGGGCGGTGCCGCGCTCGCGACCGGGCGCCAGCTCGCGCGGCGGGCCCTCGGCGCGGACGGCCCCGGGCCCGTCGGTCGGCGGGGCGCCGAAGGGGTGGTCGACGTGCACGAGGACCGTGCCGTGCGGGAACAGGGCCTCCACCTGCAGGGACGGCACCGCCGCCGCGACGCCGTCGACCAGCCGGGCCGGGTCGACGACCGTGCGGGCGCGCGCGACGACCTCCTCGTAGGGCAGGTCGTCCCAGGCCATCTCGCAGATCTCGTCGCAGACCAGGGCGATCGCGTCCGGCGCGCCGAGCCGGGCGCCGCGCTCCAGGCGGCGGCGCGCGAGCGAGGCCGCGCTGTGCAGCAGCAGCCGCTCGGTCTCTCGCGGGGTCAGGTGCACGGGCACAGCGTGGTCGTTCCGTGGCCGCATGGGTAGCACTTCGCGCAGCGCGATGTGACGGGGATGATGTGCACATGCACAACCCGCGTGACACTGCGTCGATCTCGGCGGTGGACCCGGCGGCAGGCTCGGCGGCGAGCCCCGCGCAGTCCCCGAGCGACGACGCCCGCTGGGCCGTCCTGGTCGGCCGGCTGCGGGCCGACTCCGGCGGGCTGGTGGACGAGTTCGTGGAGCGGGTCCGCCGGATCGCCCCGTACGGGCGCGGGCTCGTGCCCCCGGACCGCCTGGTCACGGACGCGGACCTGACCTTCGACCACCTGCTGCGCCGGATCGCGGGGCAGGACGTCCCGGAGCGGCTGGCGCACGTCGGCGAGACGATCGGGCGCGACCGCGCCCGCCGCGGCGTCCCGCTCAACGAGCTGCTGTCGGCGGTGCGGCTGGACTTCCGCGTGCTGTGGTCGGCGCTGCGCGACCGCGCGACACCGGAGGAGCGGGACGTCCTGGTCGCGCGGGTCGAGCAGGTGTGGGCGGTCGTCGAGGACTACACGCTGCAGATCCAGTCCGGTTACCAGGAGGAGGCCGCCCTGCTGGCGCGCGAGCGGCACGGCGAGCGGACCGCGCTGGTGGGCGAGCTGCTGGGCAGCGAGGACCCCGATCCGGACCAGGTCGAACGCGTGGCGCTCGCGCTGGCCGTCGACGTCGACGGGGACTTCCTGGTCGCCGCCGCGCACGCCGCGTCCGGTGCGGCCCTGCGGCGGGCGGCCGAGGCGCTGGCGGCCGGGGGCCGGGTGGTGCACGTGCAGTCGACCGGGGCGCACAGCGTCCTGATCGCGGCCTGGCAGGGCGCGACGGGCGCGCCGGTGCGGGCGGCGCTCGACGGCGTCCCGTGCGGGGTCGGGCCGCTCGCCCACGGGCTGGCCAACGTTCCGCGGTCCGCGCGGCTGGCGACCGAGATCGCGTCGGTGACCTCGGGGCCGGGGCCCGTCGAGCCGGCCGACGCCTGGCTGCCGCTCGCCGCGGGACGGCTCGCGGACACCGCGGCCGAGCTCGTCGACTCGGTGCTGAGCGGACTGGCCGCGGCGCTGCCGGGGGAGCGGGAGCGGCTGTTGGAGACCGTCCGGGCGTTCGCGGGGTCGGGGTCGGTGAAGGAGGTCGCGGAGCGGTCCTTCTGCCACCGCAACACGGTGCTGAACCGGTTGCGCCGGTTCACCGTGCTGACCGGGCGGGACCTCACCCGGCCCGCCGACGCCGCCGTGGTCCTGCTCGCGTTGGCGGCGGCGCGCTGAGAGGGCTTGTCCCGGGTGGGCTCGTCCCCTAACGTACAACCACGTGGTTGTACGTGGGCTGAGCCCGGACGAGGTCGACCGGATCTTCCGCGGCCTCGCCGATGCGACCCGGCGCGACATCGTCGAGCAGGTGCTGCGCGAGGCGCAGTCCATCTCGACGTTGGCCCGCCGGTACGACATGAGCTTCGCCGCGGTGCAGAAGCACGTGGCGGTGCTCGAGCGGGCCGCGCTCGTCACCAAGCAGCGACGTGGACGGGAGCAGCTCGTGCACGGCAACCCGGAGGCCCTGCAGCGCGCCGCCCGCCTGCTCGCGGACTACGAGCGGATCTGGCGGCACCGCGTGCGGGTCATCGAGGACATCCTCGCCGAGGACGCCCCCGGCGGGGATCCGCAGAACCCGGAGGAGAGGACGGAACCATGACCGTGATCGACGTCCGCAAGGACCCGGAGACCCTGACCCTGACCTTCGTCGCCGAGTTCGACGCCCCCGTCGAGCAGGTGTGGCAGGTGTGGGCGGACCCGCGCCGGCTGGAGCGCTGGTGGGGCCCGCCGACCTGGCCGGCGACCTTCGTCGAGCACCAGTTCGTGGTCGGCGGCCGGTCCCGCTACTACATGACCGGCCCCGAGGGGGAGAAGGCCGGCGGGTGGTGGCGGATCACCGCGATCGAGGAGCCGCACCGGCTGGAGTTCGACGACGGCTTCGCGGGCGAGGACGGCGAGCCGAACCCGGACATGCCCACCACCCACGGGGTCGTCACGCTGGAGGCCACGGGATCGGGCACGCGCATGACCACCGTCAGCACCTTCGCCACCCTCGAGGACCTCGAGAAGCTCTCGGCGATGGGCATGGAGGAGGGCATGCGGCTCGCGATGGGCCAGATCGACGCGGTGCTGGCGGGCTGACGGTCCGCCGGCGACGACGCCGGGCCGGGTCAGCGGTGCCGGGTCGGACCGGCGGCGCGACGCGGGTCGAGCCGGGTCGCCCGGCCGGGTCGGGCGGGGTCGCGAACTCCGAGGGGCGTCGGCGACCATGATCGTCGCCCGCGGTGCAGGGCGGCCGTGAGTGGCCGTCCTGTACCGCTCGCAGTGATCAGCGGGCGGAGGGCGGTGGGGGTTCCGCGCCACCGACCATGATCGCTCTTCGCGGTACCTGCCGGCCGTGGGTGGCCGCCACGTACCGCAGCTGCAGATCATGTCGGTGCGCTGCACGGCAGCCGGGCTGGCCGGCCCGACATCGCTGTCCGCGGTGCATCGCGGCCGGGGGTGGCCGCCAGGTACCGCTGGTGGCGATCACCGGCCGGGGGCAGGCGCGGTTGCCGGGCGGTGTGGCGGTTCGCCGTGGGTCTGCGGGGGCGAGGGGTGCCCGCGGGACTCGAGGTGCCGTCGTTGCGCGCCGTCGGACCGGGAGTGGCGCGGCTGACAGCGGCGGGACCTCGGGAAACGGCGGCACGCTCGACTAGCCTCGTCGGGTGCCCGCCCGAGCGTCGTCGCCCGCCACCGATCTGGCCACCACCGTGGTCCTCGCCGCGTTCATCGCGGTGCTCGGCCTCTTCCCGGGGGTGTACGTCGGCGCCACCGGTGTGCCGATCGTCGTGCAGAACATGGGGCCGTTCCTGGCCGGTGTGCTCGTCGGGGCGCGGCGTGCGGTGTTCGCGGTCGTGCTGTTCCTGGCTCTGGTGGCGATCGGGCTGCCGCTGCTGTCCGGGGGCCGTGGCGGGCTCGCGCCGTTCGTCGGCCCCAGCGGCGGGTTCCTGCTCGGCTGGATCCTCTCGGCGCTGGTCTCGGGCCTGATCGCGCAGGCCGGCGCGCGCCGCGGGCGACCGGGGCTGCCGCTGCTGCTGGTCGCCGCCCTCGCCGGGCTGGTCGCGGACTACCTGATCGGCGTGCCCTGGCTCGCCGTGTACACCGGTTCCTGGAGCACCGCCCTCACCGGCTCGCTGGTCTTCGTGCCCGGGGACCTCGCCAAGGTCGTGGTCGCGGCGCTGATCGCGTCGGTGGTGCACCGCGCCCTGCCCGGACGCCTGGTGGGGACGCGGACGCGGTGACCGCGGCAGCCGACCGGCCGGCCACGCCGCCCGTCCTCGGCGGGGCCGCGCTGCCGCCGGGGCTCCTCGGGCGTGCCCATCGGGCCGCCGCGGAGCTCGCGCGGCGGGGCGTGCGGGAAGGGAGCCGGGTGGCGCTCGAGGTCGCCGACGGTGCTCCTCGGACCGCTCCCGGGGCTGCTCGTGCTGCCGGTCACGGCCCTGCTCACGGTGCTGCTCACGGCATTGCTCATGCTGCTGGACAGGGCCCTGCTCACGGTGCTGCGCAGGGCCCCGACGTCCTGGCCTGGTTCCTCGGCGCCGACCTGCTCGGGGCCGCGGCCCTCGTCGTCGAACCGCGCTGGACCGTCCGGGAACGCGCCGCCGTCCTCGACGACGCCCGCCCGGACCTGGTCGTCACCCTTCCCGACCCCACCGGCACCGGTTTCGCCGGCACCGGCCCCACCAGCACCGGCACCATCGCCACCGAGCCGCGAGTCGCGGACCGCGTCCCGCCCGCGGGCGACGGCCGCACCCCCTTCTACCTCCCGACCACCTCCGGCAGCAGCGGCCGCCCGACCGTGCTGCAGCGCTCCCGCGACTCGTGGCTGCGTAGCTTCGCCGCCCTCGGCCCCGTGCCCGGCCCGGTGCTGATCGCCGGCCCGCTCAGCTCGTCGCTCTTCCTCTTCGGGGCCCTCCACGCGTTGTGGTGCGGGGCGGAGCTCCGGCTCGGGCGCGCGGCGGACGCCCGCGAGGCCGCGACGATCCACGTCGTGCCCGCCATGCTCGCCGACCTGGTCGCCACCCAGGAACGGGCTCCCGCCGGGACGAGGCTCCGGACGGTCGTCTGCGGCGGCGCCCACCTCGGCGACGGCCTGCAGGCCCGGTTCGCCCGCGCCTTCCCCGGCGCGGAGCTCGTCGAGTACTACGGCTCGGCCGAACACTCCCTGATCGCGATCCGGCGCGACGGCGGGCTGCGGCCGGTGCCGGGCGTCGACCTGGAGGTCCGGGACGGCATGCTCTGGGTCCGCTCGCCCCTCGCCGCCGACGGCCGCCTGCGCGCGGGCCGGCTCGAGCCCGCGGCGGAGTGGAGCACCGTCGGGGACCGGGTCGACCTCCGCGACGGCGTGCTCACGGTGCACGGCCGCGGCTCCGCGGTCGTCTCCAGCGGGGGCCGGCTGGTGGCGGCCGAGGAGGTGGAGTCCGTACTGCGCGTGGTCCCCGGCGTCGACGACGTCGTGGTCGCCGCGACCCCGCACGCCCGGCTCGGAGCGCTGGTCACCGCCGTGGTGGAGGGGGAGCCCGCACTGGCCCACCTGCGCGCGGCGGCCCGGGCGGCCCTCGAGCCCGGCAAGCGGCCGCGGGTGTGGTTGCGGGCGAAGGCGCTGCCGCGCACCGCCTCCGGCAAGCCCGCGCGGGCGGTGATCGCCGACGAGCTGGCCGCCGGCATCCTGGACGCGGAGTCCCTGCGGTGACCGCGCCGGACACGACCGCCCCGGTGATCGTCGCCGCCCGCCGCACCCCGATCGGCACCGCGGGTGGTGTGCTGCGCGACCTCACGGCCGACGAGCTGGCCGCCCCCGTGCTCCGGGCCCTGCTCGACGAGGCGGGCCCGACCACCGGCGCCGAGAGGGGTGTCGACGACGTCCTGCTCGGCAACGTCTTCGGCCCCGGCGGCAACACCGCCCGCGTCGCCGCCCTGCGCGCCGGGCTCGGCGCGGAGGTCCCCGGCCTGACCGTCGACCGGCAGTGCGCCAGCGGGCTCGCCGCGATCACCCTGGCCGCCGCGCTGATCCGGGCGGGGGAGGGCGAGGCCTACCTCGCCGGCGGCGTCGAGAGCGCCTCGACCGCACCGCACCGCTCGTGGCGCACCGACCCGCCGCAGCCCTACACGCGGGCGCCGTTCGCCCCCGCGGAGCTCGGTGACCCGGAGATGGGGGAGGCCGCGGACCTGGTCGCGGCGGAGGCCGGGATCTCCCGGGAACGGCAGGACCGGTTCGCGCTGCGCAGCCACGAGCGGGCGGTGGCGGCCCAGGCCGCGGGCCGGTTCGACGACGAGCTCGTCGAGGTGGCCGGGGTCCGCCGCGACCAGCGCCCCCGCGCCGGGTTCACCGCCGCCCGGCTGGCGCGCTTCCGGCCCGCGTTCACCCCGGACGGCACGGCGACGGCGGCGAACTCCTGCGGTGTGAGCGACGGCGCGGCGGCGGTGCTGATCGTGTCGGAGCGGGTGCGGCGGGGGTGGAGCCTGCCCGGGCTGCGGCTGGTGGCGAGCGCGACCTCCGGCTGCGACCCGCGGCGGCTCGGGCTCGGCGTCGTGCCGGCGCTGCGCGAGCTGCTGAAGCACGGGACGCCGCAGGTCACCGAGTTCACCGAGGCGTTCGCCGGGCAGGCGTTGGCCTGCCTCGACGCGGCGGGCCTCGACGAGGGGGCGGTCAACCCGGACGGCGGCGCGATCGCGCTCGGCCATCCCTGGGGTGCGTCGGGCGCGGTGCTGGTGGTGCGGCTGTTCGCGCAGCTCGTGCGGCAGGGCCGCGGCGGGCTGGGGCTGACGGCGCTCTCGGCGGGCGGTGGCCTCGGCGTCGCGGCACTCTGGCAGGCCGTCGGGCCGGACGGGGAGCCGGTACCGCCGGGGGGAGCACGGTGATCGTCTTCGAGGGCGTCGGGCACCGCTACGAGGAGCGGGTGGTGCTGCAGGAGGTCGACCTCGCGCTCCCGGAGCGGCGGATCGGTTTCGTCGGGGCCAACGGCTCGGGCAAGTCCACGCTGGCGCGCATGGTCAACGGCCTCGTCCACCCGACCGAGGGCCGGGTGCTGGTCGACGGCCTCGACCCCGTCGCGAAGGGTTCCGCCGTGCGCCGCCGGGTCGGGTTCGTGTTCACCAACCCGGACAGCCAGATCGTGATGCCGACGGCGGGGGAGGACGTCGCGTTCTCGTTGCGGCGCAGCGGATCGTCCCGTTCCGAGCGGGCACACCGGGCCGCGGAGGTGCTCGCCGCGCACGGCCTGGAGGGCTACGCCGACCATCCCGCCCACCAGCTCTCCGGCGGCCAGAAGCAGCTCCTCGCGCTGTGCGGGATGCTGGCCCTGGACCCGGACGTCCTGGTGTGCGACGAGCCGACGACCCTGCTCGACCTGCGCAACACCCGCCGTTTCGCCGAGATCCTCGCGGGGCTGCGGCAGCAGGTGCTGCTGGTGACCCACGACCTCGACCTGCTGACCGGCTTCGACCGGGTCGTGGTGCTCGACGAGGGCCGGGTCGTGGCGGACGACGAGCCGGAGCCCGCGCTGCGGTACTACCGGAAGCTGTGCGAGACGTGACCCCGCTCGGGCTGTACTCGCCCGGGGACAGCGTGCTGCACCGCGCGCCGGCCGGGGCGAAGCTCCTCGCGCTGCTGGTCCTGGTCACCGCGGTGGTGCTCGTCGGGTCCGCGGCCTGGCTGGGCGGGGCGTGCGTGCTCCTCGCCGTCGGTCACGCGGTCGCGCGCATCCCGGTGCACCGCGTCCTGCCGCTGCTGCGCACCCTGCTCCTGCTCGCCGTGCTGGTCGGGGCGCTGCAGGTCTGGCTGCTGGGTTGGCAGCCCGCCCTGGTGACCGTGCTGCGCCTCGCCGCCTCCCTCGCCGCGGCGGGCCTGTTCACCCTCACCACCCGGATCGACGGCGTCGTCGCGACCGTCGAGCGCGCGCTCGGTCCGCTGCGCCGGATCGGCGTGCGGGCGGACCGCCTCGGCCTGCTCGTCGGGCTGACCGTGCAGGCCGTCACGACGTTGTCCGCGATCGCCGGCTCGGTCCGCGAGGCCGCCCGGGCCCGCGGCGCGGAGCGCTCGCCGACGGCCTTCGCCGTGCCCTTCGTCGTCCGCACGCTGCGGCACGCCGACGAGCTCGGGGAGGCCCTCGCGGCCCGCGGGATCGGCGACGAGACCGACGACGAGGCCACCGGTCCCGATCACCCCGACACCACCGGCGGACGGGGCCGGAACGGACGCCGGGTGCCGTAACGTCCCGGAGACCCGAACCGCCCCCGCCGCCCACCACCGCAGGAGCCGCCCGTGCCCGAGCCGCCCGTGCCACCCGTCCACGACCTTCGGGGCGACGACCCGGCCTGGTTCCGGGCCGCCCTCGCCGAGGAGCCCGAGACGGGTGCGGTCGAGGTCGACGGCGCCGCCGTCGCCTTCCGGGCGTGGGGCCCGCCCGGCGAGGGCGTGCTGCTGATCCACGGCGGCGCGGCGCACGCGCGGTGGTGGGACCATCTCGGCCCGCTGCTCGTCGGCCCCGAGGACCGCCGGGTGGTCGCGCTGGACCTCTCCGGGCACGGCGACTCCGGCCGGCGCGAGCGCTACACCCTCCGGCAGTGGGCCACGGAGGCCCTGACGGTCGCCGGGGCGGCGGGGCTCGCCCCGCTGCCGGTGATCCTCGGGCACAGCATGGGCGGCATGGTCGCGCTGGTCGCCGCGCAGGAGTTCGGCGACCGGCTCGGCGGTGCCGTCGCGATCGACACGCCGGTGCGCGAGATGCCGCCGGAGGACCGGGCCGCCCGGCAGCGGCGCGCCTTCGGCCCGCTGCGCGTCTACGCCGAGCGGGAGCGCGCGATCCGGCACTTCCGCACCGTTCCGCCGCAGGAGGGCGAGCCGTACGTGCTGGCGCACATCGCCGAGCACTCGCTGCGGGCGGTCGAGGGCGGGTGGTCGTGGAAGTTCGACCCGCGGGTGTTCGCCCGCGACCCGCTGACCCCGGACGACCTGGACATCCCCGGCTGCCGCGTCGCGCTGTTCCGTGCCGAGCACGGGCTGATGCCGAAGGACATGGGCGAGATGGTGAGCGACCGGCTGGGCCGCGGCGTGCCCGTCGTCGAGATCCCCGCGGCCGCGCACCACGTGATGATCGACTCGCCGATCGCGCTGGTCACCGGGCTGCGTACGCTGCTGGCCGACTGGCGGCACTCCCGTGCCGCGACCCCCGGGGAGGTTCTCGCATGACGACCGTCGGGCCCGCGCCGACGCTGCTGGAGCTGCTCGACCTCGAGCGCATCGACCGTGACCTGTTCCGCGCCTGCACGGTGTTCGAGGAGGAGCACGCGCTGTTCGGCGGGCAGGTGGCCGCGCAGGCGCTGCTGGCGGCCGGGCGGACCGTGCCGGAGGACCGCGCGCCGCACTCCCTGCACGGCTACTACCTGCGCGGCGGCCACTCCTCCCGGCCCACCGTCTTCCAGGTGCACCGGGACCGCGACGGCCGCTCCTTCACCGCCCGCCGGGTCGTCGCGATCCAGGACGGCGAGGTGATCTTCAACATGGCGGCCTCGTTCGCGGTGGACCAGGGCGGCCCGGACATCTCCGTCGACCCGGTGCCCGAGGCGCCCGATCCCGACACGCTGCCCGGCGCGCCGGTGCCGCGGGTCTTCGGCTTCGAGGGCCGCACCGTCACCACGCACCCCGGCGCCCGCAGCTACCCGGTCCGCTACTGGACCCGCTGCACCGAGCCGCTGGCCGACGAGCCGCTCGTGCACGCCTCGGCGCTGACCTACATCTCGGACATGTTCGGCGCGTTCCCGCCGGTGGCGGGCGGGGTGCCCGGCCCGAGCCTCGACCACGCGCTCTGGTTCCACCGCCCGGTGCGGGCGGACGAGTGGATGCTGATCGACCTGGTGCCGCGCAGCGCTGCGGGCGGCCGCAACTGGTACACCGGCACGCTGCACGACCGCACGGGCAGGCACGTCGCGAGCCTCACCCAGGAGTGCCTGTTCCGCGAGCCGCGTCCCTGAGCCGCTAGGGGGCGTCTGGTGGATCACCGTCGATGGGCTCGGTGATCCGGGCGGCTCCTGGCAAGGCGGAGCGGGGTCCTCATACCGGGTGTATTCGGGCCCGGCGACAACGCAGCCAGGGGTCGTCCGGGCGCCGAGACCGCGGCGGATGATCCACCAGATGCCCCCAGGAGGCAGGAGCACGACGGCGGCGGCCCGGGAACCCGGGACCGCCGCCGTCGATCACCGCCTCCGCCGGACTGTCGTCCCGGTGCCGCGCGCCCTTCCCCGGTGCGCGGTCCCGTGCGGGGCGGATGCCCACCCGCCGTGCGGCTCCTACTCGACCCGGTGCGAGGGCCGTGCCTCCGGCGGCAGCACGCCCCAGTCGATGAGCTGGTCGGTCAGCTCGCCCGGGGTCATGTCGTAGATGATCGCCAACGAGCGCAGGTCCTCGGCCCGGATGGACAGGACCTTGCCGTTGTAGTCGCCGCGCTGGGACTGGATCGCGGCGGCGTAGCGGGCCAGCGGGCCCACCTTGTCCGCGGGCAGCTGCTGGAGCCGCTCGAGGTTGATGACGATCTTCGTGGCCGGCTCCGAGCCGGAGGGCACGCGCCCCTCGGGCAGCAGCTCGGCCACCGGGACGCCGTAGAAGTCGGCGAGCTCGGCGAGCTTCTGGACGGTCACCGCGCGGTCGCCGCGCTCGTACGACCCGACGACGACCGCCTTCCAGCGGCCCCCGGACTTCTGTTCGACGCCGTGCAGCGACAGCCCCTGTTGCTGCCGGATGGCCCGGAGCTTGCTCCCGAGCGCCTTGGCGTAGTCGCCCATGTGGCGATCTCCTCATTCCTGGTCTTCCCGGCCGGTGGGCCGAAAGCGGACCTCGTACCGCTGAGTGGTGAGCGGGTGGTGCTGAGCGTCCGTGCGCTCCGGTGGTGCTCGCTGGTCTCGTCGTGGGACGAGGTCGGTGTCCCCGCTGCCGCGGCCACCCTCGCCACTGTCGATCAATACGCAGAGTAATCATGCGCCCGTGTCGCGTCGCAGGTCAAGCCGGGTGGCCCCGGACGGGTGCCAGGTGAGGCTTTCCCACCCGATCGAAGGACGGTTCGTCCCCCGACGGCGGTATCAATCGGGCGGGTCGCCCGCCCGGCCACGACACCCCGCGAGCGTTGGTACGCATGGTGTCCATGTGGGTGTGGCCCTGCGTGACGGTACGCCCCGTGACCGTCGTCGGGCACCGGACGCGTCAGGGCGCCGGCGGAGGCGGACCGCCGCGTTGCCCGATCGTGATGCGGCCGTGACCTCGCGCGGACCCCGCCGCGACCGCCGCGCGACCGGGTCGCGACCGGCCCGGAACGTGACGAACGGCGCCCGCGCCCGCGCGGCCCGCGCGCGGCCCGCTTGCTAACCTCGGGCCCCGACAGTTCCTTTAACCCCGTCCCGTGAGGCGGGAAAGGAGAGCGCCTCGTGGCGAACGATCGCCGCGGGGACGTCGGACCGGGGCAGGGTCCTGCCCGTGAGCTGCTGAGCAGCGCCGACGTCACCCGCACCATCGCGCGTATCGCGCACCAGATCATCGAGAAGACGGCGTTCGGGCCCGGCAACACCGGCGACCTCGTCCTCCTGGGCATCCCCACCCGCGGCACCGTGCTGGCCCGCCGCCTCGCCGCCGCCGTCACCGAGTTCACCGGCGCCGCCCCGGCCGTCGGCTCGCTCGACGTCACCCTGTACCGGGACGACCTGCGCCGCGGCCCCGCCCGCGCGCTCGTCGACACCGCGATGCCGGAGGGCGGGATCGACGGCAAGCTCGTCGTGCTCGTCGACGACGTCCTCATGTCCGGCCGCACCACCCGCGCCGCGCTCGACGCGCTGCGGGACGAGGGCCGCCCGCGCGCCGTGCAGCTGGCGGTGCTGGTCGACCGCGGCCACCGCGAGCTGCCGATCCGCGCGGACTACGTCGGCAAGAACGTGCCGACCTCGCGCGCGGAGAAGATCCTCGTCCTGCTCACCGAGTCGGACGACCGGGACGGCGTGCTGATCGAGCGGGGTGCGGAGGCGAAGCCCGCGGAGCCGACCATCGGTGCGGAGGCGAAGCCCGCGGAGCCGACCATCGGTGCGGAGGCGAAGCCCGCGGAGCCGACCATCGGTGCGGAGGCGAAGCCCGCGGAGCCGACCATCGGTGCGGAGGCGGAGCCCCGGGAGCCCACCGTCGACGGGGGCGGCGCGTGAGGCACCTGCTCTCGATCGCGGACCTGGACGCGGCCACCGCGACCGGCCTGCTGGACACCGCGAGCAGGCTCAAGGACACGCTGCTGGGCCGCGAGGTCCGCAAGCTGCCCACGCTGCGCGGCCGCACCGTCGTCACCCTGTTCTACGAGGACTCCACCCGCACCCGGGTGTCCTTCGAGATCGCCGGCAAGTGGATGAGCGCCGACACGATCAACGTCAGCGCCAAGGGCTCGTCGGTGTCGAAGGGCGAGTCGCTGCGGGACACCTCGCTGACCATCTCGGCGATGGGCGCGGACTGCGTGATCGTGCGACACCCGGCCTCGGGCGCGGCGCACCGCATCGCCGGCTGGGCCGACAAGGACGCCGCGAACACCGGCACGCACACCTCGATCGTCAACGCCGGCGACGGCACCCACGAGCACCCCACCCAGGCCCTGCTCGACGCGGCCACCCTGCGGGAGCGGCTCGGCTCGGTCGCCGGGCGGCGGATCGGGATCGTCGGGGACGTCCTGCACAGCCGGGTCGCCCGGTCCAACGTGCTGCTGCTGTCGACGCTGGGTGCGGAAGTCGTGCTGATCGCCCCGCCCACGCTGCTGCCCACGGGCGTGGCCGAGTGGCCGTGCCGGGTCAGCCACCACCTCGACGCCGAGCTGCCCGCGCTCGACGCGGTGATGATGCTGCGCGTGCAGGCCGAGCGCATGCACGGCGGCTTCTTCCCCTCCGCCCGCGAGTACTCGATCGCCTACGGGCTCAACGAGAACCGGCTCGGGCTGCTGCCGGAGGGCGCGCCCGTGCTGCACCCCGGCCCGATGGTGCGCGGCATGGAGATCGCGCCCGCCGTGGCCGACGCCCCCAACGCGGCGGTCCTCGCCCAGGTGCGCAACGGCGTGCACGTGCGGATGGCCGTCCTCTACCACCTGCTGGCCGGAGCGCCCGAATGACAGACCTGCTCATCACCGACGCGAAGCCCTACGGCGAGGACGCCGTGGACCTGCTGGTCCGCGACGGCGTCGTCGCCGAGATCGGCACCGGACTCAGCGCACCCGAGGGCACCGAGGTGCTCGACGCCGGCGGGAACGTCCTGCTCCCCGGGCTGGTCGACCTGCACGTGCACCTGCGCGAGCCGGGAGGCGAGGAGTCCGAGACGATCGAGACGGGCTCGCACGCCGCCGCGCTCGGCGGGTTCACCGCGGTCTTCGCCATGCCGAACACGGACCCGGTGGCCGACACCGCCGTCGTCGTGGAGCACGTGCGGCGCCGCGGCGAGGAGGTCGGCCTCGTCGACGTGCACCCCGTCGGTGCCGTGACCACCGGGTTGAAGGGCGAGAAGCTCGCCGAGCTCGGGACCATGGCGGCGTCGGCGGCGCAGGTGCGGATGTTCTCCGACGACGGCCGCTGCGTGCACGACCCGCTGATCATGCGCCGGGCGCTGGAGTACGCGAGCGCGCTGGACGTCGTGATCGCCCAGCACGCCGAGGACCACCGGCTGACCGGCGGCGCCCAGGCGCACGAGGGCCCGATCGCGTCCCGGCTGGGCCTGGCCGGCTGGCCCGCCACCGCCGAGGAGACGATCGTCGCGCGGGACTGCGCGCTGGCCCGCGAGGCGGGTGCCGCGCTGCACGTCTGCCACGTCTCCTCGCTGCACTCGATCGCGGTGCTGCGGGCGGCGAAGGCGCAGGGCGTGCGGGTGAGCGCCGAGGTCACCCCGCACCACCTGCTGCTCACGGACGGGCGGCTGACCGGCTACGACCCTGTCAACAAGGTCAACCCGCCGCTGCGCACCGGGGCGGACACCCAGGCGATGCGCGAGGCGCTGGCCGAGGGCGTGATCGACGTCGTCGCGACCGACCACGCCCCGCACGCGTCCCAGTACAAGGACACGGAATGGGCGGCCGCGAAGCCGGGCATGCTGGGCCTGCAGACGGCGCTGTCGGTGGTGATCCACACCATGGTCGAGCCGGGCCTGCTGGACTGGCACGGCGTCGCGCGGGTGATGTCGGAACGGCCCGCCGAGATCGGCAACCTGGCGGACCAGGGCCGGCCGATCGCCGTCGGGGAACCGGCGACGTTCGCGCTGGTCGACCCGGACGCGCAGTGGACGGTGCGGGGCGCGGCACTGGCGAGCAAGGCGGCGAACACGCCGTACGAGGGAATGCGGCTGCCCGGAGCGGCGGTCGCCACGGTTCTGCGTGGCCGGGTCACGGCCCGCGACGGGAAGGTAATGGCATGACGACGGGGCAGGCGGTGCTCGTCCTCGAGGACGGGCGGATCTTCCGCGGCGAGGAGTTCGGCGCCGTGGGGGAGGCCCTCGGCGAGGCCGTGTTCACCACCGGGATGACCGGCTACCAGGAGACCCTCACCGATCCCTCCTACCACCGGCAGATCGTGGTGCAGACCGCGCCGCAGATCGGCAACACCGGCTGGAACGACGAGGACGACGAGTCCACCGGCATCCAGGTCGCCGCGTACGCCGTCCGTGACCCCGCCCGCCGGCCGTCGAACTGGCGGGCCGCCGGCTCGCTGGACGACGCGCTGCGCCGGCAGGGGATCGTCGGCATCGCGGGCATCGACACCCGCGCCGTGGTGCGGCACCTGCGCGAGCGCGGCGCCATGCGCGCCGGCGTCTTCTCCGGCACCTCCCTGGGCTCGGACGAGATGCTCGTCGAGCGCGTGCGGCAGAGCCCGGGCATGGAGGGCGCGGACCTCTACGGCGCGGTCACCACGAAGAGCCCGTACGTGCGGGAGGCGGTGGGCGAGAAGAAGTTCACCGTCGCCGCGCTGGACGTGGGGATCAAGTTCAACACCCCGCGGATGATGGCCCAGCGCGGCATCGAGGTGCACGTGCTGCCCGCCGACACCTCGCTGGAGCAGCTGCTCGCGATCCGGCCGGACGGGGTGTTCATCTCCAACGGCCCGGGCGACCCGGCCACGGCGGACGTCCCGGTCGAGCTCACCCGGCAGGTCCTGGAGCGGCGGATCCCGCTGTTCGGGATCTGCTTCGGCAACCAGATCCTGGGCCGAGCGCTCGGCCGCGGCACCTACAAGCTGCGCTACGGCCACCGCGGGATCAACATCCCGGTCGTCGAGCACGCGACCGGACGGGTCGCGATCACCTCGCAGAACCACGGCTTCGCGGTCGAGGGCAGCGCGGGGGAGCGCTTCGACACCCCGTTCGGCACCGGCGTCGTCAGCCACACCTGCCCCAACGACGGCTGCGTCGAGGGCCTCACCGGCCTGGACTTCCCGGCCTTCAGCGTGCAGTACCACCCGGAGGCGGCCGCGGGCCCGCACGACGCCGCGGACCTGTTCGACCGCTTCTGCCAGCTCATGACCGACAACCCCGTCACCCACGGGGAGGCCGGCACCGAGGAGACCGGCGGCCGACACCGCCTGCTCGACCAGAACGGGGGAGCGGTCTGATGCCGCGCCGCGAGGACATCCGGCACGTGATGGTGATCGGCTCCGGCCCGATCGTGATCGGACAGGCCGCCGAGTTCGACTACTCGGGCACCCAGGCCTGCCGCGTGCTGCGCGCCGAGGGCCTGCGGGTCTCGCTGGTCAACTCCAACCCGGCGACGATCATGACGGACCCGGAGTTCGCCGACGCCACCTACGTCGAGCCGGTCACCCCGGAGTTCGTCGAGAAGGTCATCGCCGCCGAGCGGCCGGACGCCCTCCTGGCGACCCTGGGCGGGCAGACCGCGCTGAACACCGCGATCGCCCTGCACGAGAACGGGGTGCTGGAGCGCTACGGCGTCGAGCTCATCGGCGCGGACGTCGACGCGATCCAGCGCGGCGAGGACCGGCTCAAGTTCAAGGAGATCGTGCAGGCCGTCGGCGGCGACGTGCCGCGCTCGGCGGTCTGCCACTCGATGGAGGAGGTCCGGGCAGCCGTCGGCGAGCTCGGGCTCCCGGTCGTGATCCGGCCGTCGTTCACCATGGGCGGGCTCGGCTCCGGCATGGCGCACACCGACGAGGAGCTCGAGCGGCTCGCCGGCGCGGGGCTGGCCGCGTCGCCGGTCACCGAGGTGCTGATCGAGGAGTCCGTGCTCGGCTGGAAGGAGTTCGAGCTCGAGCTCATGCGGGACCACCACGACAACGTGGTCGTCGTCTGCTCGATCGAGAACCTCGACCCGATGGGTGTGCACACCGGCGACTCGATCACCATCGCGCCGGCCATGACCCTCACCGACCGCGAGTACCAGCACATGCGGGACGTGGGCATCGCCGTGCTGCGCGAGGTCGGCGTCGACACCGGCGGCTGCAACATCCAGTTCGCGGTCCACCCGGACACGGGCCGGCTCGTCGTCATCGAGATGAACCCGCGCGTCTCCAGGTCCTCGGCGCTGGCGTCGAAGGCCACCGGCTTCCCGATCGCGAAGATCGCCGCGAAGCTCGCCGTGGGCTACACCCTCGACGAGAT
This sequence comes from Pseudonocardia yuanmonensis, assembly GCF_039542425.1. Classification (NCBI taxonomy): domain Bacteria; kingdom Bacillati; phylum Actinomycetota; class Actinomycetes; order Pseudonocardiales; family Pseudonocardiaceae; genus Pseudonocardia; species Pseudonocardia yuanmonensis. The sequence continues at coordinate 284,879 of NZ_BAABIC010000003.1, read as the reverse complement.
CCGCAACGACATCACCGGCGAGACCCCGGCCGCGTTCGAGCCGACGCTGGACTACGTCGTCGTCAAGATCCCGCGGTTCGCGTTCGAGAAGTTCCCGGGCGCCGACCCCGAGCTCACCACGACGATGAAGAGCGTCGGCGAGGCCATGGCGCTCGGCCGCTCCTTCCCGGAGGCGTTCGGCAAGGCGCTGCGCTCCATGGAGCGCTCCGCGGTCGGCTTCTGGACCACGCCGGACCCGGCCTCCCCGCCGACGGACGACGAGATCCGCAACCCCACCGACGGGCGCATCTACGCCGTCGAGCGCGCGCAGCGGGCCGGCCGGACGGTCGACGAGGTCGCGGAGATCTCCGGCATCGACCCGTGGTTCGTGGACCAGGTCCAGCTGCTCGTGGAGCTGCGCGCGGAGATCGAGGCCGCGCCCGTGCTCGACGGGACGCTGCTGCGCCGGGCCAAGCGGGCCGGCCTCTCCGACCGGCAGCTCGCGGCGATCCGCCCCGAGTTCGCCGGCGAGGACGGCGTGCGGACGCTGCGCCACCGACTCGGCATCCGGCCCGTGTACAAGACCGTCGACACGTGTGCGGCGGAGTTCGCGGCCCGGACGCCGTACCACTACAGCGCCTACGAGACCGACCCCGCGGCGGAGTCGGAGATCACGCCGCAGACCGAGAAGCCGAAGGTCCTCATCCTCGGCTCCGGCCCGAACCGCATCGGCCAGGGCATCGAGTTCGACTACTCGTGCGTGCACGCGGTGCAGGCGCTGCGCGAGGCCGGGTTCGAGACCGTCATGGTCAACTGCAACCCGGAGACGGTGTCCACGGACTACGACACCGCGGACCGCCTGTACTTCGAGCCGCTCACCTTCGAGGACGTCCTGGAGGTGGTGCACGCCGAGCAGGAGTCCGGGCACGTCGCGGGCGTGATCGTGCAGCTCGGCGGGCAGACGCCGCTCGGCCTGGCCCAGCGGCTCACCGCCGCCGGCGTGCCCGTGGTGGGCACCAGCGCGGCGGCCATCGACCTGGCGGAGGACCGCGGGGCGTTCGGCGAGGTGCTGCGCAAGGCGGGCCTGCCGGCTCCGGCGTTCGGCACCGCGACGAGCTTCGAGCAGGCCCGCGAGATCGCGGACCGGATCGGCTACCCGGTCCTCGTGCGGCCGTCGTACGTGCTCGGCGGTCGCGGCATGGAGATCGTGTACGACGAGTCCTCGCTGGCCGGCTACATCGCCCGCGCCACGACGATCTCGCCGGACCGGCCCGTGCTCGTCGACCGGTTCCTCGACGACGCGGTGGAGATCGACGTCGACGCCCTGTGCGACGGCGAGGAGGTCTTCATCGGCGGCGTGATGGAGCACATCGAGGAGGCCGGCGTGCACTCCGGCGACTCCTCCTGCACCCTTCCGCCGATCACGCTCGGCCGCAGCGTGCTCGAGGCGGTGCGGACCTCGACCGAGGCCATCGCGCACGGAGTCGGGGTGAAGGGCCTCCTCAACGTCCAGTACGCCCTGCACGGCGAGACGCTCTACGTGCTGGAGGCCAACCCCCGGGCGTCGCGCACGGTGCCGTTCGTGTCCAAGGCGACCGCGGTGTCGCTGGCCAAGGCCGCGGCGCGGATCATGCTGGGCGCCTCGATCGCCGACCTGCGCGCGGAGGGGATGCTCCCGCAGCAGGGCGACGGCGGCGAGCTGCCCGCGGACGCGCCGGTCGCGGTCAAGGAGGCGGTGCTGCCGTTCAACCGCTTCCGCACCCCGAGCGGGCAGGGCGTCGACCCGCTGCTCGGCCCGGAGATGAAGTCGACCGGCGAGGTCATGGGCATCGACGCGTCCTTCGGGCCCGCGTTCGCCAAGTCCCAGGCCGCCGCGTACGGCTCACTGCCGGAGGCGGGCAAGGTCTTCGTGTCGATGGCGGACCGGGACAAGCGCGCCATGGTCTTCCCGGTGCGCCGGCTCGCCGACCTCGGCTTCGAGGTGCTCGCCACGGAGGGCACCGCCGAGGTGCTGCGCCGGCACGGCATCTCGGTGACCGTCGCGCGCAAGCACTCGCAGAAGGACGAGGGCGAGACGATCGTCGACCAGATCCTGGCCGGCGAGGTCGCGCTGATCGTCAACACCCCGTACGGGAACTCGGGGCCGCGCGTCGACGGCTACGAGATCCGGGCGGCGGCGGTCTCCCGCGGCGTCCCGTGCATCACCACGGTGCAGGGCGCCTCGGCGGCGGTGCAGGGCATCGAGGCGAAGCTGCGCGGCTCGATCGGTGTCCGGTCGCTGCAGGACGCGCACGCCGCGCTGAAGAAGGCGCGCCCGTGACCGGGTTCGGGGCGAGGCTCGCGGCGGCGGTGGACCGCTTCGGGCCGCTCTGCGCGGGCATCGACCCGCACCCCGGGCTGATCGCCGAGTGGGGCCTCACGGACGACGCGGACGGGCTGTCCCGGTTCTGCGCCGCCGCGGTCGAGGCCCTGGCCGGGCACGTCGCCGTCGTGAAGCCGCAGGCGGCGTTCTTCGAGCGGCACGGCTCGCGGGGGATCGCGGTCCTGGAGCGCACCCTCGCCGATCTCGCCGGCCGCGGGACGCTGTCGCTGCTCGACGTCAAGCGCGGCGACATCGGCTCGACCATGGACGGCTACGCCGACGCCTACCTCGGCGTCGGCGCGGCCGTCGCCGCGGACGCGATCACGGTCTCGCCGTATCTCGGGTTCGGCTCCCTCGAGCCGGCCTTCCGCGCCGCCGAGGAGGCCGGGCGCGGGGTGTTCGTGCTGGCCCGGACCTCCAACCCCGAGGGCGGCTCGGTGCAGCTCGCCCGCGAGCCGGCCGCGGCGGACGGGCGCACCGTCGCCCAGGCGATGGTCGACGGCGCGGCCGGGCGCAACACCGGGGCGTCGCCGCTCGGCGACGTCGGGGTGGTCGTGGGCGCCACGCACGACCACGGGCTCGAGCTCGGCGCGCTGAACGGCGCCGTGCTGGCCCCGGGGCTCGGGGCGCAGGGCGCGACCCCGCGGGACGTCGCGGAGCGCTTCGCGGGCCTGTCCGGGCTGGTCCTGCCCGCCGCCTCGCGCTCGATCCTCAGGGCCGGGCCGGGCGTGGCGGCGCTGCGGGCCGCCGCCGAGGCCCAGCGGGACGAGCTGGCCGCCGCGCTCACCGCCCTGCGCTGAGGGCGGTGTCCCCCGCCACCGGCGGCCGCCGATCACCTGCGGCGGGCGTCTGATACCTCCGGGCCCGGGATTCACCCGTTCGGAGGGGGTGGTGGCACCATGGCGCCCGTCGGTGCGGCCCGGCAGGCTGGGCGGAACCGCGCGGTCGGGACGGGTGCCGTGCGTGTCGGGGGACGCGGAGGTGTCGACAGTGGCCGGTTCGTCGGACGAGGTGGTGGACGTCCTGATCGTGGACGACCAGCGCCCGTTCCGGACGGTGGCGCGCACCGTCGTCGGGATGGTCGGCGGCTGGCGCGTCGCGGCCGAGGCGGAGACGGGCGAGCAGGCCCTCGTCGAGGCCGAACGGGTGCATCCCGCGGTCGTCCTCATGGACATCAACCTGCCCGGGATCAGCGGGATCGAGGCCACCCGGCGCATCCTCGCGAGCGATCCGGACGCGGTCGTGGTGCTCCTGTCGACCTACGCCCTCGACGACCTGCCCGGCGACGCCGCGCAGTGCGGGGCCGTGGCGTACATCAACAAGGAGGACCTCACGCCGGCCCGGCTGCGCGCCCTGCGGTCGGTGGAGCAGGCGGGCTGAGCCCCGGAGCGCCCGCGGGCGGCCCGTCCGTGACGGACGCCACCGGCGACGCGCCGGTCCCGAGCGGTGAACGGGCGCGTCGGCGTAGCCTCCGCGCGGCCGCTCGTGGTATCACCCGGACGGGTGTGGACGACCGGGCCTGTGGCATCAAACCCACAGGTGGCACCCCCGTTGGCATCCCGAACGGGTGCGTGGGTACGTTCGCTCCCGACCCCGGCACAACCCACCGGGGACGGCGATCGCCCCCACCGGCGACCGCCATCGCGCACGACGAAAGACGGAGGAGACCGTGGCCCTTCCCCAGCTGACCGAGGAACAGCGTGCCGCCGCGTTGGAGAAGGCCGCGGCCGCCCGCCGGGCCCGGGCAGAGCTGAAGGACCGGCTCAAGCGCGGCGGGATCACCCTCGCCGAGGTGCTGAAGCAGTCGGACACCGACGAGGTGCTCGGCAAGATGAAGGTGTCGGCCCTGCTCGAGGCCCTGCCCAGCGTCGGCAAGGTCCGCGCGGCGCAGATCATGGAGCGCCTCGAGATCGCCCCGAGCCGCCGCCTGCGCGGCCTGGGCGAGCGGCAGCGCAAGGCGCTGCTGAACGAGTTCCCTTCCTGAGCGGGGGCGGCGTGCCGGCAGGACCGCCGCCCCGCCGGGGCCGGCTGATGGTGCTCGCGGGCCCCTCGGGGGTCGGGAAGAGCAGCATCGTCGACCGGCTCCGCTCGGAGCTCCCCGACCTCCACTTCAGCGTCTCCGCGACCACGCGGGCGCCGCGGGAGGGCGAGGTCGAGGGGATCCACTACCACTTCGTCGACCGGGCCGAGTTCGACCGGCTGATCGCCGCGGGCGAACTGCTGGAGTGGGCCGAGGTGCACGGCGGACTGCAGCGCTCGGGGACCCCCCGGGAGCCGGTGGAGCGCGAGCTCGCCGCCGGGCACCCGGTGCTCGTCGAGGTCGACCTGCAGGGCGCCCGCTCGGTCAAGCGCGTCATGCCGGAGTCGGTCACGGTGTTCGTCGAGCCGCCCTCCTTCGAGGAGCTGGCCCGGCGGCTCACCGACCGGGGCACCGAGACCCCGGAGGTCCGGGAGCGCCGGCTGCGCACCGCGATCGAGGAGATGGCGGCGCGTGACGAGTTCGACGTCGTCGTGGTCAACGACGAGGTGCAGGCCGTCGTCGACCGGTTGGTAGAGTTGCTGGTCGCACCCGCGGAAGTCCCGCACTCGTCCGTCTCTGGAGTTTCTGAGTGAGCATGCCGCTGACCGGCGCGGTCGCCGGTTCCACCCCCGAGGGCATCACCAACCCTCCCATCGACGACCTGCTCGACAAGGTCAGCTCGAAGTACGCGTTGGTGATCTACGCGGCCAAGCGCGCCCGGCAGATCAACGACTACTACTCCCAGCTCGGCGAGGGCCTGCTGGAGTACGTCGGGCCGCTGGTCGAGCCCGGCCCCCGCGAGAAGCCGCTGTCGATCGCCATGCGCGAGATCCAGAGCGGCCTGCTCGAGCACACCGAGGGCGAGTGAGCCCGGCCGGCTGCGTGGGCACGGCCTGACCGTGGCGTGACGACGGCATGACGACACCGAAGGTCCTGCTCGGCGTGGCGGGCGGCATCGCCGCCTACAAGAGCGCCGAGGTGCTCCGCCGGCTCACCGAGACCGGGCACTCCGTCCGCGTGGTGCCCACGGGGTCGGCACTGCACTTCGTCGGCGCCGCCACCTTCGAGGCGCTGTCCGGGCAGCCGGTGCACACCGGCGTGTTCTCGGACGTGCCGTCGGTCCAGCACGTGCGGCTGGGCCAGGAGGCCGATCTGGTCGTCGTCGCCCCCGCCACCGCGGACCTGCTGGCCCGGGCGGTGCAGGGCAGGGCGGACGACCTCCTCACCGGCTCGCTGCTCGTCGCCCGATGCCCGGTCCTCTTCGTCCCGGCGATGCACACCGAGATGTGGGAGCACCCGGCCACCCGGGCCAACGTCGCGACCCTGCGCGAGCGGGGCTCCATCGTCATGGAGCCCGCGTCCGGGCGGCTCACCGGCAAGGACACCGGTCCCGGCCGGCTGCCCGATCCCGCCGAGATCGCCGAGGTCGCCCGGCTGCTGCTCGAGCGGGCGGACGCGCTGCCCCGGGACCTCGAGGGCCGGCGCGTGGTCGTCTCCGCCGGGGGCACCCGCGAGCCGCTCGACCCCGTCCGCTACCTCGGCAACCGGTCGTCCGGCCGGCAGGGGTACGCGCTGGCGAAGGTCGCAGCCCAGCGCGGCGCGCACGTCACGCTCGTCGCCGGGCACACGGCCGAGCTGGCCGACCCCGCGGCCGTCGAGGTCGTGAAGGTCGGGTCCGCACTGGAGATGCGCGAGGCGATGCACGCGGCCGCCAAGGGCGCGGACGCGGTGGTGATGGCCGCCGCGGTCGCCGACTTCCGGCCCGCCGCGCTCGCCGAGCACAAGATCAAGAAGGACGGGTCGGAGCCCGAGGCGCTGCACCTGGCGCTCAACCCGGACATCCTCGCCGAGCTGGTCGCGGCCCGGGATCCGGGCCAGGTGGTGGTCGGGTTCGCCGCCGAGACCGGGGACGACACCGCGGACGTGCTGGAGTACGGCCGCCGCAAGCTCGCGAAGAAGGGCTGCGACCTGCTGCTGGTCAACTGGGTCGGCGAGGGCGGGGCCTTCGAGAACACCGAGAACCAGGGCTGGCTGCTCGGCGCGGACGGCGGCGAGACGGTGGTCCCGAACGGCTCCAAGGCGCTGCTGGCCTCGCGCCTGTGGGACGCGGTCGCCGCACGGCTGGCCTGACGGGCGGCCCGCTGACGGCCGGCCCGACCGAGCGGGCCAGCCCGAGCCAGACCGAGGGGCCTGATTCGACCGGCGCCCGACCGAACGGGCCGATCCGACCGGGCGGCCCGACCGAGCGGGCTGGTCGGACCGGCGGCCCGACCGAGCGGTCGCCACGGCCCGATACGACCCGAGAACGCACGAGGGGCGGTCCCGCGGGACCGCCCCTCGTCCGTGCGCGGCGGGATCAGCCGCCGAACAGGCCGCCCACGCCCCGGGGCGCCTGCTCCGCCGGGGCCTCCTCGCCGCCGTCCTCGCCGTCGGCCGGGGCGTTCTCCGGCGAGTCGGTGCCCGAGGCCGACGGGGCGTCGGTGGTCTCCGGGGCGCCGTTCCCGCCGTCCTCGCCGCGCGTGAGGCCGGCGTCCTCCGGGGTGTCGGCGTCGGCGGCGGTGCCGTCCGTCTTCACGTAGTCCTCGACCGCCCAGCCGTCGAGGTTCTCCAGCTTGACGAACCCGTTGCGGGTCTCGCCGACCTGGACCTCGGTGCCGCGGTCGCAGACGGCGACGATGGCTGCGTCCTCCGCCGGCTCCTCGCGGACGTTGACGTTGTCGGTGCAGGTACCGGTGGTCGCGGCGGACGCGGTGCCGGCGAGCACGGCCATCAGCCCGGCAGCGCCGACGGCGAGCACGCCGCCGACCGCCGCGGCGGCGCGGCCGGGTCGCTGCAGTGCAGTCACCTTCATGGGGAGGAACCTCCGAGAGTGGGTCGACCGCGACCCGGAGCGGGCGACGCGGGGGCGTCGGCCGGGTGCGGCTGCGGTGTCACCGGTCCCAACGACGCCGCCCGTTACCGATTCGGGACCCCGGCCGGGGTCCACCCGAAGGGGTGGCGGGAGGTGCGCTGCCGACACGATCCGTCACGGTCGGTCACGGCGCGAGCGTGGTCGCCTGCGGAGGGCCCCGGTCGACTACCCTGCGGTCGACAGCAACCAGCGATCAGCACCCCGCCCCGCCCGCGTCAGCGGCGGAGCCGGCAACGCCGCCAGGGGAGCGACGACCTCGGCAGGAGTGGCGCGTGGCGAACGTGGGCCGTCGGCTCTTCACCAGCGAGTCGGTGACCGAGGGTCACCCGGACAAGATGTGCGACGCGATCAGCGACACGATCCTCGACGCGCTCCTCGCCCAGGACCCGAAGAGCAGGGTCGCGGTGGAGACCCTCGTGACCACCGGTCAGGTGCACGTGGCGGGCGAGGTCACCACCAGCGCCTACGCCGACATCCCCGGCCTGGTCCGGGACAAGATCCTCGAGATCGGCTACGACTCGTCGTCGAAGGGCTTCGACGGCAACTCCTGCGGCGTCAACGTGGCCATCGGTGCGCAGTCGCCGGACATCGCCCAGGGCGTCGACACCGCGTACGAGAGCCGGGTCGAGTCGATCGACGACGAGATCGCCCGCCAGGGCGCCGGCGACCAGGGCCTCATGTTCGGCTACGCGAACACCGACACGGACGAGCTGATGCCGCTGCCGATCGCGCTCGCGCACCGGCTCTCCCGGCGGCTCACCGAGGTCCGCAAGAGCGGCGTGCTGCCGTACCTGCGCCCGGACGGCAAGACCCAGGTCACCATCGAGTACGACGGCGACAAGCCCGTCCGCGTCGACACGGTGGTCCTCTCCACGCAGCACGCGGCGGACGTCGACCTCGACGGGATGCTCGCGCCGGACGTGCTGGAGAAGATCGTCCAGCCGGAGATCGGGGACCTCGGCCTGGACACCTCGAACGTCCGGCTGCTGGTCAACCCGACCGGCCGGTTCGTGATCGGCGGTCCGATGGGCGACGCCGGGCTCACCGGCCGCAAGATCATCGTCGACACCTACGGCGGGTTCGCCCGGCACGGCGGCGGCGCCTTCTCCGGCAAGGACCCGTCGAAGGTGGACCGCTCCGCGGCGTACGCGATGCGCTGGGTGGCCAAGAACGTCGTCGCGGCCGGGCTGGCCGAGCGGATCGAGGTGCAGGTCGCCTACGCGATCGGCAAGGCGGCCCCGGTCGGCCTGTTCGTGGAGACCTTCGGCACCGCCCGCGTCGACCCGGCGAAGATCGAGAGCGCGATCACCGAGGTGTTCGACCTGCGGCCCGCCGCGATCGTGCGCGACCTGGACCTGCTGCGCCCGATCTACGCGCCGACCGCGGCCTACGGCCACTTCGGCCGCCGGGACATCGCGCTGCCGTGGGAGGACACCTCGCGCGCGGAGGCGCTGAAGTCGCTCGCGGGGGCCTGAGACCCGGCTGCTCGATCGGGCGAGCGGCGCGTTCGCTCACATCTGGTGAGCGAGAGTGCCGTTCGTGCGCTCCGGGAGTGCGTGAGGGGTGAGTGTGAGCGGGCCCGTGCGAAAGGCCGTCCGGAGGGCGCCGGCGGCGCGGACGCGCGGGGAGTGGACCGCGGCGCCGGTGCAGCCGGTCGCCCGGGTGGCCGTCGACGTCCCGCTGCCGCACCTGGACCGGCCGTTCGACTACCGGGTGCCCACCCACCTGGACGAGCAGGCCCGCCCCGGCGTGCGGGTGCGGGTCCGGTTCGCGGGCCGGCTGGTCGACGGGTACCTGCTCGAGCGGGTCGAGGAGTCCGGGCACACCGGGCGGCTGGCGTGGATCGACAAGGTCGTCTCGCCCGAGCCCGTACTCACCGCGGAGGTCGCGACGCTCTGCCGGGCGGTCGCGGACCGGTACGCGGGCGTGTTCGCCGACGTCGTGCGCATGGCGGTACCGCCGCGGCACGCCCGGATCGAGGCGGAGACCCCGCGCGAGCGGGAGCTGCCGCCCGTCGAGGCACCCGACCCCGCCGCCTGGGCGCGCTACCAGCACGGGGCGGCGTACCTCGACGCGCTGGCGGGCGGGCGGGCCGCGCACGCCGTGTGGCAGGCGTTGCCGGGGGAGTCGTGGCCCGCGCGGTTCGCCGAGGCGGCCGCGGCGACGCTCGCCGCCGGGCGCGGGGCGCTGCTCGTGGTGCCCGACCAGCGGGACGTCGACGCCGCCTGCGCCGCGCTGGGCGAGCAGCTGGGCGCCGACGCCGTGGTCGCGCTGACCGCCGAGCTCGGGCCGGCCGAGCGGTACCGGCGCTGGCTGGCCGTGCGCCGCGGGGCGGTGCGCGCCGTCGTCGGGACCCGGTCGGCGGCCTTCGCGCCCGTCGAGAAGCTGGGCCTGCTCGCCGTGTGGGACGACGGCGACGACAGCCACGCCGAGCCGCGCGCCCCGTATCCGCAGGTCCGGGACGTGCTGGTGGCCCGCGCGCACGCCGCGGGCGCCGCGCTGCTGGTCGGCGGGTTCGCCCGCACCGCGGAGGCGCAGCTGCTGGTCGAGTCCCGGTGGGCGTCGGCGATCGTGGGCGACCGGGCCACCGTGCGGGCCGCCGCCCCGCGGGTCACCGCGATCGGCGAGACCGACACCCAGCTCGCCCGGGACCCGGACGCCCGCGCGGCCCGGGTCCCGGCCGTCGCGTTCGAGGCGGCCCGGCAGGCCCTCGCCGCGGGCCGTCCGCTGCTCGTGCAGGTCCCGCGCGCCGGGTACCTGCCGTGGTTGTCCTGCGCGCACTGCCGCGAGCCCGCGCGCTGCCGGCACTGCGCCGGCCCGCTGGGCCTCCCGCGCGGCGGCACGGACGCCGACCCGGGACTGCCGACCTGCCGCTGGTGCGGGCGCGCCGAGCCCGCGTTCCGCTGCGGCGGCTGCGGGTCGCGCCGCCTGCGCGCCGGCGTGGTCGGGTCGCGACGAACCGCGGAGGAGCTGGGCCGGGCCTTCCCGGGGGTGCCCGTGAAGACCTCGGGCGGCGGCGCGCCCGTCCTGGCCTCGGTGCCCACCAGGCCCGAGATCGTCGTCGCGACACCGGGGGCCGAGCCCACCGTGCCGGGCGGGTACGGGGCCGCGCTGCTGCTCGACGGCTGGGCCATGCTCTCCCGCGCCGACCTGCGGGTCGCGGAGGAGGCGCTGCGCCGCTGGCTCGCCGCGGCGGCGCTGGTCCGGCCGCACGCCGACGGCGGCCGCGTGATCGTCGTCGCCGAGTCGGCGATCCCGGTCGTGCAGGCGCTCGTGCGCTGGGACCCGGCCGGGTTCGCGGCCGAGGAGCTCGCGTCCCGGGCGGAGGTCGGGTTCCCGCCGGCCGTGCGGATGGCGGCGGTGGAGGGCACGCCCGGCGCGGTGGCCGACGTCGTCGACGCGGTCCTCGCCGCGGCGCAGGACGGGGGCCCGGAGGTCGAGGTGCTCGGGCCGGTGGAGATCGACACGCCGCCCGAGCCCGGGGAGAGCGCGGGCGAGGTGCGGGAGCGGGCGCTGCTGCGGGTCCCGCGCACGGACGGGCGGGCGCTGGCCCGGCACCTGCACGCCGCGCAGGCCTCGCGCAGCACGCGCAAGGCACCCGACGCCGTCCGGGTGCGGCTCGATCCGGCCGAGATCGGCTGACCGCTCCGGCGACCGGCCGCTCCCGGCCCGGGTGGCACAATCGGGGCAGATCCCGATCGTTTGGAGTTCCGTGTCCGTTCAGCCCGTCCGCCTGTTCGGCGATCCGGTGCTGCGCACCCCCGCCGCGCCCGTCACCACCTTCGACGCGGAGCTGCGCAAGCTCGTCGCCGACCTCACCGACACCATGCACGACGAGGGCGGCGCCGGCCTCGCCGCGCCCCAGATCGGCGTCGGGCTGCGCGTGTTCAGCTTCGAGGTCGACGGCGTGGCCGGGCACATGGTCAACCCGACCTGGAACGCGGTCGACGGCGAGGAACAGTTCGGCCCGGAGGGCTGCCTGTCCATCCCCGGGCTCGGCTGGGACTGCCGCCGGGCGCTGAACGTGGTCGCGACCGGTTGGAACATGCACGGCGAGCCGATCACGGTCGAGGGCACCGCGAAGCTGGCGCGGGCCATCCAGCACGAGACCGACCACCTCGACGGCGTCCTGTTCGTCGACCGGCTCGACCCGGAGACCCGCAAGCGGGCGATGGCCGAGATCCGCGCCGCGGACTGGTTCGGCCGGCCCGAGCCGGTCGTCAAGGTCAGCCCGCACCCGATGTTCGGGAAAGCCCGTTGAGGCTGCTCTTCGCGGGCACCCCGGAGCCGGCCGTGCCGGCGCTGCGGGCGCTGCTCGAGTCGCCGCGGCACGAGGTCGTCGGGGTGCTGACCCGGCCGGACGCCCCGGCCGGGCGCGGCCGCCGGCTCGTCCGCTCGCCCGTCGGGGCGCTCGCCGACGAGGCCGGCCTGCCCGTGCTCACCCCGGCCAGGCCCAAGGACCCGGAGTTCCTCGACGCGCTGCGCGAGTTGGCGCCGGACTGCGCGCCCGTCGTCGCGTACGGGGCGCTGGTGCCGCGGGTGGCGCTCGACGTCCCGGCCCACGGCTGGGTCAACCTGCACTTCTCGCTGCTCCCGGCGTGGCGTGGCGCCGCGCCGGTGCAGGCGGCGATCCGGCACGGGGACGAGATCACCGGCGCCACGACCTTCCTGCTCGAGGAGGGGCTCGACACCGGCCCGACCTACGGCGTGGTCACCGAGGCGGTCGGCGAGCGGGACACCTCGGGCGACCTGCTCGGCCGGCTCGCGCGCTCCGGCGCCGCCCTGCTCGTCGCGACCATGGACGGTATCGAGGACGGCACGCTGCGCGCGGTGCCGCAGCCGGCGGACGGCGTGTCGCACGCGCCCAAGGTCACCGTGGCGGACGCCCGGGTGGACTGGTCCGCGCCGGCCGTCCCGTTGGACCGGCTCATCCGGTCGACCACGCCGGACCCCGGCGCCTGGACGGAGTTCCGCGGTCAACGCCTGGGCCTCGGGCCGGTCACCCCGGTGCGCACCGGCGAGACCGACCTCAAGCCCGGCGAGCTGCGGGCGGAGAAGAAGCGGGTGCTGGTGGGCACGGCCACCGTGCCGGTGCAGCTGGGCGAGGTCCGCCCGGTGGGGAAGAAGGCGATGCCGGCGGCGGACTGGGCCCGCGGCGTCCGGATCGAGGCGGGGGAGTCGTTGTCGTGAGCGAGCAGGACGACGAGCGCCGCCGCGGCGACCGGTCCGGTCCCGAGGGGCGGGGCGAGCGCGGCGACCGGCGGGGTTTCGACCGGCGGGGTTTCGACCGGCGCGGTGACGACCGGGGTGGCGACCGAGCCGGCGACCGGGGCGGCTCCGGTGGTGGACCGCGCGGGGGGCCCCAGGGCGGATCCCGGGGCGGGCCGCGTGACGGCGGGCCGCGGGGTGGCCGGGGCGACGGTGGTCGGCGTTCCGAGCGCGGCGGTGGCCGGTCCGGTGACCAGGGCGGCGGGGGGTGGCGCGGCGATCAGCGTGGCGGTGGCCGGCGCGAGTGGGACCGCGAGCGCGACGACCGCGCTCGGGACGACCGGGGACGTGACGATCGGCGGCGGGACGACCGGGGACGGGACGACCGGGGCCGGAGCTGGGGCGACCGTGAGCGTGGCCCGAGCAGCGGTGACCGCGGGCAGGGCGACCGGGGCCGGGAGGACCATGCCCGGAGCTGGGGCGATCGTGAGCGCGGGTCGAGCGACCGCGACCGCGGGCAGGGCGAACGGGAACGCGGCGACCGTGGCCGGAGCTGGGGCGATCGTGACCGCGGCCCGGGCGACCGGGGCCGCGGCGACCGCGACCGGGGCCAGTGGGGCGACCGTGATCGGGGCGGCCGGGGTGAGCGCGGCGGTGACCGCCGTCAGGGCGGCCCGCGGCGCGACCGCGGCGCGGGGCCCCGGAACTCCGGCCCGCCCCGTCGTCGGGCGAACCCGCCGGGCCCGCCCGCCGGCGACCCGGCCCGGCAGGCGGCGTTCGAGCTGCTCACCGCGGTGCGCGAGCGCGACGCGTACGCCAACCTCGTCCTGCCGTCGATCCTGCGCCGGTACCGGCTGAAGGACCGGGACGCAGGTCTGGCCACCGAGCTCGGCTACGGGACCCTGCGTGCCGCCGGCCAGCTCGACGCGGTGATCGAGGCCTGCGCCGACCGGCCCCTGCACCGCATCGAGGGCCCGCTGGTCGACGCCATGCGGCTCGGTACCTACCAGTTGCTGCGGATGCGCGTGCCGGAGCACGCGGCCGTCGCGACCTCGGTCGACATCGTCCGCGGCCTGGCCGGCTCCCGGTCGTCCGGCTTCGTGAACGCGATCCTGCGCAAGGTCGCCGAGACCGCCGCGGCGAAGGGCGCCGACGCCTGGCTCGCCGAGCTCGCGCCGGACGAGAAGGAGGACCCGGTCGGGCACGCCTCCTTCGTGCACGCCCACCCGAAGTGGATCGGCCAGGCGTTCGCCGACGCGCTCGGCTCCCACGAGGAGCTGCCCGCGGCGCTCGCCGCGGACGACGCCCGCCCGGCCGTCCACCTCCTGGCGAAGCCGGGCGAGATCACCGCCGAGGAGCTGGCGCTGGTCACCGGCGGGACCGAGGCGCCGTACTCCCCGTACGGGGTGCACCTCGAGCCCGGCAGCGGCGAGGTCGGCGAGCTCGACGCGATCCGCGAGGGCGTGGCGACCGTGCAGGACGAGGGCAGCCAGCTCGTCGCCCTGGCCCTCGCGCGGGTGGAGCTCGTGGGCGAGGACACCGGCCGCTGGCTGGACCTGTGTGCCGGCCCGGGCGGCAAGGCGGTGCTGCTCGGCGCGCTCGTCGGGCTCGACGGGGGCACGCTCGACGCCGTCGAGCAGGCCGACCATCGCGCCGACCTGGTGCGCAAGTCGACCGAGGGCCTGCCGGTCACGGTCCACCACGCCGACGGCCGGGAGGCTCCGCTGCCGGACGGGGTGTTCGACCGGGTGCTCGTCGACGCGCCCTGCACCGGGCTCGGTGCACTGCGCCGCCGCCCCGAGGCGCGCTGGCGGCGCCGGCCCGAGGACGTCTCCGGGCTGGCCAAGCTCCAGCGGGAGCTGCTCCTCGCCGCGCTGCGGCACGTCCGGGTGGGCGGTGTCGTGGGGTACGTGACGTGCTCGCCGCACCTGTCCGAGACGGTCGGCGTGGTGGGCGGGATCGTCCGCCGCAAGGACCTCGGCGTGACCGTCGAGCGGCTCGACGCGCGGGAGTACCTCCCGGGTGTCCCGGAGCTCGGCCCGGGCCCGCACGTGCAGCTCTGGCCGCACCGGCACGGCACGGACGCCATGTTCCTGACCCTGCTCCGCCGAACCGCCTGAGCGCCGACGTCCGCGCCGCACAGCCCCGGCCCGGCGCCCGGCTCGCGCCCGCGCAGCACGGCCCCCGGCTCGGCCGTGCAGGGCCGGGCCCGCGCGCGAGCTCTGACGCTCGGCACATCCGGCCGGTCCTCGCACACCCGCCGCCGCCGTGTCCCACACCCGCGGGGTCGGTCGCACACCCGGTCGACGAGGTGTGGAACGCCGGAACGGGTGTGCCACCGGCACCCCGCGCCGTGGCCCGCTCCGGCGCGTCCGAGCGGCATCGAAGTCCAGGCTCCCGATCCGAGCTCGCACACCCGCCGAAGCGCCGTACAGGCCGTCGACGGGGTGTGGGAGCGGCGTGCGGGTGCGCGGTGGCGCCCCAGCGGGTGTGGCGCGCACAGCGGGGTGTCTTCCTGCCCGCCCCGCTCGACGAGCCTTGTGAGCTGCGTCTCGACGGAGTCCGGAGGGTGCGCGGGGGCTGCCTCGGTGGGGCCGGGCAGTACCCTGCGGTCGTGCGTCCCCTGATCGCCCCGAGCATCCTGTCCGCCGACTTCGCCCACCTCGCCGACGAGGCCGCGGCGGTCTCCGACCGGGCCGCCGGCGAGGGACGCGGTGCCGACTGGCTGCACGTCGACGTGATGGACGCGCACTTCGTCCCGAACCTCACGCTCGGCCTGCCGGTCGTCGAGTCGCTGCTCCAGGCGACCGACATCCCGCTCGACTGTCACCTCATGATCGAGGACCCGGACCGCTGGGCGCCGGGGTACGCCGAGGCCGGGGCCTACAACGTCACCGTGCACGTCGAGGCCGCCGCCGACCCGGTGATGCTGGCCAAGGACCTGCGCGCGGCCGGGGCCAAGGCCGGACTGTCGATCAAGCCGGGCACCCCGCTCGACCCGTACGTCGAGCTCCTCAAGCACTACGACACGCTGCTGGTGATGAGCGTCGAGCCCGGCTTCGGCGGCCAGGCGTTCATGCCCGAGGTGCTGGACAAGGTGCGCGAGGCGCGCCGGCTCGTCGACACCGGGCACCTGAACGTCCTCGTGGAGATCGACGGCGGCATCTCCGCCTCCACCATCGAGGCCGCGGCCGAGGCGGGTGTGGACTGCTTCGTCGCGGGCTCGGCCGTCTACGGCGCCGACGACCCCGGCAAGGCCGTGGCCGCGCTGCGCGAGCAGGCGGTGTCCGCGCACCCGCGGTGGTCGGGGTGACCGTCCCGGCCCGCCCGGCCCCGCCGGTCGAGCGGGCGATGCGGCGCGCCCTGGAGGCGTCGACGGCCGTGCACGGGGCGACCAGCCCCAACCCGCCCGTCGGCGCGGTGGTGCTCGACGCCGCCGGTGAGGTCGCGGGCGTCGGCGCCACCGCCCCGGCTGGCGGCCCGCACGCCGAGGTCGTCGCGCTGCGGGAGGCGGGGGAGCGGGCCCGCGGCGGCACCGCCGTCGTCACCCTCGAACCGTGCGCGCACCACGGGCGCACGCCGCCCTGCACGGAGGCGCTGCTCGGGGCCGGGGTCGCGGCCGTGCACATCGCCGTGGCCGACCCGAACCCGCTGGCTGCGGGCGGCGCGGAGGTCCTCCGCCGGGCCGGGGTCGAGGTGACGGTCGGCACGCTCGCCGACGAGGTCGCGGGCGGGCCGCTGCGCGCCTGGCTGCACGCCGTCCGCGCCGGCCGCCCGCACGTCACCTGGAAGTTCGCCGCCACGCTCGACGGGCGCAGTGCCGCCGCGGACGGGACCAGCCGCTGGATCACGGGGCCCGAGGCGCGCGCGGAGGTGCACGAGTTCCGGTCCCACGTCGACGCCGTCGTGGTCGGCACGGGGACCGCGCGGGCGGACGACCCGGCCCTCACGGCGCGATACCCGGACGGCACGGACCGGGAGCGCCAGCCCCTCCGTGTTGTGGTGGGCCACAGTGACATTCGCCCGGGATCGCGGCTGGACGCTCCGGACGTGCTACACCTGCGGACACACTCGCCGGACGACGTGTTGAAGGCGCTCACCGACCGTGGCGCCGTCGACGTGCTGCTGGAGGGCGGCCCGCGGCTCGCGGGGGCCTTCCTCGCCGCCAACCGGGTGGACCGGGTGCTGGCCTACCTGGCGCCCGCGCTGCTCGGTGCGGGGCCGGCGGCGCTGGCCGACGCGGGTGTGGGAACGATCGCCGCGATCCGGCGGTTGCACGTGGACGGGGTGCGCACCGTGGGCGGGGACGTGCTGGTGGACGCGCGGCCGGCCACGGGCTGACGCACGGCGTGGAGCGGAAGGCGGGAGGGGCGGAGCCCATGTTCACGGGGATCGTGGAGGAGGTCGGCGAGATCGTCGACGTCCGGCAGTCCGGTGAGGTGGTCGTGCTGACCGTGCGGGGACCGCGCGTGTCCGACGACGCCGCGCACGGCGACTCGATCGCGGTGAACGGCTGTTGTCTCACCGTCGCCGACCCCGGCGGGGCGCAGGGCGACGAGTTCCGCCTCGAGCTGGTGCCCGAGACGCTGAAGCGGACCTCGCTCGGCGGGGCGGCCCCCGGCGTGAAGGTGAACCTCGAGCGAGCGCTGCAGGCCGGCGCCCGGCTCGGCGGGCACATCGTGCAGGGCCACGTCGACGGCGTGGGCACACTGCTCGAGCGCACCCCGGGCGAGCGCAGCGACGAGGTGCGGTTCAGCCTCCCGCCGGACCTGGCCCGGTACGTGGTCGAGAAGGGGTCGATCACGGTCGACGGCGTGTCCCTGACGGTGGCCGCCACGGACGGCGACACCTTCTCGGTCGCGCTCATCCCCACCACGCTCGCCGACACCACGCTCGGCCTGCGCGGCCCCGGTGACCCGGTCAACCTCGAGGTCGACGTCGTGGCCAAGTACGTGGAGCGGCTCACCGCCGGGTACGTGGGCGGCCCGGCCGGCGCGGGGCGCGAGCCCGAGCAGCCCCAGGACCAGCACGGACAGGACGGTGCCAAGTGACCGAGATCGCTCACCAGGGGGCCGCCGCCGCAGCCGGCCTCGCGGGCGGCTTCGAGCGGATCGAGCGTGCCCTGCGCGACCTCGCCGAGGGCAAGCCCGTCGTCGTGGTCGACGACGAGGACCGCGAGAACGAGGGCGACCTGATCTTCGCGGCGGAGAAGGCCACGCCCGAGCTCGTCTCCTTCGTGGTCCGCTACACCTCCGGCTACGTGTGCGTGGCGCTCACCGACACCGAGTGCGACCGGCTCGACCTCCCGCCGATGCACCACACGAACGCCGACGCCTACCGCACGGCCTTCACGGTGACCGTCGACGCCAAGGAGGGAGTCACCACCGGCATCTCGGCGGCCGACCGCGCGCACACGATCCGGCTGCTGGCCGATCCGACGACCCAGCCGACCGACCTGGTCCGGCCCGGGCACGTGCTGCCGCTGCGCGCCCGCGAGGGCGGCGTGCTGCGCCGGCCCGGGCACACCGAGGCGGCCGTCGACCTCACCCGTATGGCCGGGCTCTCGCCCGCCGGCGCGCTCTGCGAGATCGTGTCGCAGAAGGACGAGGGCGAGATGGCCCGGGGCGACGAGCTGCAGGTCTTCGCCTCCGACCACGAGCTCACCCTGGTCACCATCGCCGACCTGATCGCCTACCGGCGCCGTTTCGAGAAGCACATCCAGCGCGTCGCCCAGGCCCGCATCCCGACCGCGCACGGCGAGTTCGTGGCCTTCGGCTACGACTCGCTGCTCGACGGGATCGAGCACATCGCCATGGTCAAGGGCGACGTCGGCACCCCGGAGGGCGACGGCGAGGACGTGCTGGTCCGGGTGCACTCCGAGTGCCTGACCGGGGACGTCATGGGCTCGCTGCGCTGCGACTGCGGCCCCCAGCTCGACGCCGCCCTCGAGGCCGTGGCCCAGGAGGGCCGGGGGGTCGTGCTCTACATGCGCGGGCACGAGGGCCGGGGCATCGGCCTGCTGCACAAGCTGCAGGCCTACCAGCTGCAGGAGGCCGGGGCGGACACCGTCGACGCCAACCTCGCGATGGGCCTGCCCGCCGACGCCCGCGACTACGGGATCGGCGCGCAGATCCTCTCCGACCTCGGCGTGAAGTCCATGCGGCTGCTCACGAACAACCCGGAGAAGCGGGCCGGCCTCGAGGGCTACGGCCTGCGGATCACCGAGCGGATCGCGATGCCGATCCGGCCCAACCCGGAGAACCTGCGCTACCTGCGCACCAAGCGGGACCGGATGGGCCACGACCTGCCGAACCTGGGCGAATCGGACGGACCGGGCAACCTGTCCGACGGCCTCACGGACGGCCTGGGCGGCTGACCGCCGCGCATCCGCCCGGGTCCCGGGCCCCGACGCGCCGCCGGGCCTGGGAGACTGGGGGCGTGAACACCAAGGGTGCCGGAGACGGGCGATGAGCGGTGAGGGCAGGCCCGCGGACGCGGGTGACCTGACGGGCGCGGCAGGGCTGCGGATCGGTGTCGTGGCGGCCACCTGGCATGCCGAGATCGTCGACTCGCTCCTCGAGCGGGCGCTGGCCACGGCGGAGAAGGCCGGGGCGGTGCCGACGGTGGTCCGGGTGCCCGGGACGATCGAGCTGCCGGTCGTGGCGCAGGAGCTCGCCCGCACGCACGACGCCGTCGTGGCGCTGGGCGTGGTGGTGCGGGGCGGTACTCCGCACTTCGAGTACGTGTGCGACTCCGTGACGGCCGGCCTGACAAGGGTCTCGCTCGACGAGTCGACCCCGGTCGGCAACGGCGTACTCACCACGAACACCGTCGAGCAGGCGGTGGACCGCAGCGGCGGGCCCGGCAGCAGCGAGGACAAGGGGGCCGAGGCCACCGTGGCGGCGCTGCGGACCGCGGTCGTGCTCGCCGAGCTGCGGGAGCTGGCGTGAGCGGGATGTCCTCGGACGTGCGCGAGCGGCCGGCGCGCCCGGGCCGCGGGCCCGGCGCGGTGACCATCCGCCCCCGGCTCGCGTTCTGGCTGGGCTGGGTGTCGGCGGCGGCGATCGTGGTGATCTTCGTCGTGATCGCGGTCGTCCTGCGGAACACGGCCACGGGCGTGTTCTTCCGGTTCGCCGACCAGGTGGCCATGGTGCTGCTCGGGCTGTTCATCGCCGCCGGCCTCGCGCTGTTCGCCCGGCCGCGGGTGCGGGCGGACGAGCACGGCATCGAGGTCCGCAACGTCGCCCTGCCGCGCTATCTGCCCTGGTCCGAGGTGGAGCGGGTCTCCTTCCCCGACGGCGCCTCCTGGGCCCGGCTGGACCTGCCGGACTACGAGTACCTGCCGGTCCTGGCGATCCAGGCCGTCGACCGGCAGCACGCTGTCGACGCCATCCGGACGGTCCGGGCCCTGCACGCCGCGGCGCGCCGGGGCGCGCAGGACTGAGCACCCGACGCGGGGCCGGCCGCTCCCGGGCGGGACGGGGCTGCCGCTCCGCGGGAAGTGAGGGTTACCTTACCCGACATGGAGATCGCCGCCGCCCCGTCGGAGCCGTCCGCCGCGGACCTGCAGGTCGTCACGACCCTCGACGAGCTGCGGGAGGTGGTCCCCGACCCGCACCCCTCGCTCTGGGAGAAGGACATCGGGCGGATCGACGAGTCCGCCCGCACCTTCATCGAGGCCTCGCCCTTCCTGCTCCTCTCGACCTCGGGGCCCGACGGCACCTGCGACGTCACGCCCCGGGGCGATCCGGCCGGGAGCGTCCTGGTACTCGACGAGCACACCCTGGTGATCGCCGACCGGCGCGGCAACCGCCGGCTCGACGCCTTCCGCAACATCCTCGGCAACCCCCACGTCGGTCTGCTGTTCGTGATCCCGGGCCGGTCGGACACCCTGCGCGTGAACGGCACGGCCCGGCTGGTGCGGGACGCCCCCTTCTTCGACCGGCTCACCGTGCAGGGTGTGCGCCCGGTGCTGGCCGTCGTGGTGACGGTGGAGGAGCTGTTCCTGCACTGTGCGAAGGCCTTCCTGCGCGCGGGGCTGTGGGAGCCGGGATCCTGGCCGGACCCGGCCTCGGTGCCGAGCGTCGGCCAGATGGCGAAGGCGATGAAGAACCTCGACGTGGCCGCCGAGGAGATCGACGCCGCCCTCGCCCACGACGCCGAGCACCACCGGTACTGATCCACCCGCGCCGGGAGCGGGTGGTCCGGCGCCGGCCGCGGGCGAGCCCGGCGCTGCTCGTCGCGGGACGGCGACCGCTCGGCGCGGGCCCGGGGCCGGAGAGCCGTGCACACTGGCGTACAGGTGAGGATGACCCCCGCGTTGCGGAGCGTGATCGAACGTGTACGGACGGCCGGGTCTCCCCGCCGCGACGCCCCGGCACGGTGAGGTGGACGCATGACGACGGGTCACGACGGGCGGCCCGCAGGACCGCGAGGCACCGGGGCGGTCGGCCCGCGGCGGCCGCGGCGCCCACGGGCCGTGCTGGTGGACGTGTACGACACCGTCCTGCGGACGGACGGGCTCCGGCGCCGGTTCGTCGACGTGGGGCGGCCCGAGCACGAGTACGAGCTGTTCCTCGCGCACGCGCTGCGGGACGCGATGGGCTTCGCGCTGGCCGGCACCCCGGTCGCCTTCGCCCGGGTGCTGACCGACGCGCTGCGCACCGCGACCGGGCACAAGCTCCCGGACGACGCGCTCGCGCACATCGCCGAGGGCTTCACCACGCTGCCCGCCTTCCCGGACGCCGAGCCCGCCCTCACCGTGCTCGCCCGCTCCCGCATCCCCGCCTGGGCGGTGGCGCAGGGCAGCGGCGACCACACCTCGGGTGCCCTCGACGCCACGGGCCTACGGACATACCTGCGGGGCACCGTGGCCAGCGACGACCTGGGCGTGCTGCCGCCCGACCCCGAGGCCTACCGGCTGGCCTGCGCCGCCGCCCGGATCGACCCCGAGACCACCGCGTTCGTGTCCGCGCACGGGTACCTCGTGCACGGCGCGATGCGGGCCGGCCTGGTCGGCGCGCTGGTGCTGCGGGCCGGCGACGGCGTGCCCGCCTCGATCGACCTGCCGCACGTCACCGGCACGACCCTGCTCACGACGGTCGAGGCGCTGCTCGACCTGCCCAGCTGAGGATCCGCCGCGCCCCGCCAGTCAGCCGGTCCGGTCAGCCCGGTCCCGCCGCCAGCCGCCGGGGAGCCGCGCCCCGGCCGTCGCGGAGGCGCCGCCCGCCCAGGTCCGCCCGCCGGCCCGCCTCGGCGCCCTCGGCGAACCCGCTACCGGAGAGCGACGGCCGCCGCGCCCGCCCCAGGTGCGGGAACGCCTCGGCGTAGGCGCGGTCGACCTGCGCGCCGCGGTCGACCAGCACGAGCGCCGTGCCCACCGCGCGCTCCCGGTCGCCCCCGGCCTGCGCGCACGCCTCGGCCGCGGCCCGCTCCTCGGCCTCGAGCAGCCGCTGGTGGACCTGGGCGGCGAAGCCCTGCAGCCAGGACCGCCGGTACGCCGCGACGGACTCGTCCGGCCAGGGAGGTCTCAGCCGGACCAGCCGGCCCGTGGCCTGCAGCAGCAGCGAGGTGTACAGCAGCTCCACCCGCTCGCGGTCCGAGGCGAACCCGAACACCGTCACCGCGGCGACCTTCCCCCCGCTCGCCCCGTGCATCACCCACCGGCAGCGCAGCGCCGCCGCGGTCCAGCCGAGCAGCCGCGCCTTGCCCGCCGAGTACGGGTCCTCCATCCCGATCCGGACCATGCCGATCTCGTCCCGACGCGGGTCGTCCGCCGCGAGGAGCGCCTCGTCGATCCCGTGCCGGGCCATCAGCTCGACGGCCTTGGCGTTGTAGGTCTCGGCCTCCTCGGGCGTGCCCGCCCGCTCGGCCTTGGCCAGCAGCTTCCGCACCCGGTCGAGCCGGTCGGCGCGGGCGGCGGTGTCGGGGGAGAGGGGGGTGCCGGTGGTCATCGGGGAGCCTTCCTTCGAACGGCCGTTCGGTTCGGGGTACGGTCTACCCGACCGCACCGACAGTTCCGGCCGGTCCCGGTGGGATACACCCCCGGGCCCCGGACCCCGACACCGCCCGGGCGGCACGGCGTGTCGGGGGGCGGCTCTACCCTGGGGAGGCCATGCCGGACCCCGCCACCTACCGCCCGGCCCCGGGGACGATCCCCGAGGCCCCGGGCGTGTACCGCTTCTCCGACCCGCAGGGCCGGGTGATCTACGTCGGCAAGGCGAAGAGCCTGCGCCAGCGGTTGAACAGCTACTTCGCCGACGTCGCCGGCCTGCACCCGCGCACCCGCCAGATGGTGACCACGGCCGGCCGCGTGCAGTGGACGGTGGTCCGCACCGAGGTCGAGGCGCTCCAGCTCGAGTACAACTGGATCAAGGAGTTCGACCCGCGGTTCAACGTCCGCTACCGGGACGACAAGACCTACCCGGTCCTCGCGGTCACGCTGAACGAGGAGTACCCGCGGCTGCACGTCTACCGCGGCCCGCGGCGCCGGGGCGTCCGCTACTTCGGCCCGTACGCCCACGCGTGGGCGATCCGGGAGACCCTCGACCTGCTGCTGCGCGTGTTCCCGGCGCGGACCTGCAGCGCGGGCGTGTTCCGCCGGCACGGCCAGATCGGCCGGCCCTGCCTGCTCGGCTACATCGACAAGTGCTCGGCCCCGTGCGTCGGCCGGGTCAGCGCCGAGGAGCACCGCGAGATCGTCGAGGAGTTCGCCGAGTTCCTCTCCGGGCGCACCGACCGCATGATCCGCGAGCTCGAGCGGCGGATGCAGCAGGCGTCGGAGGACCTCGAGTTCGAGCGGGCCGCCCGCCTGCGGGACGACGTCGGCGCCCTCAAGCGGGCCATGGAGCGCCAGGCCGTGGTGCTCGGCGACGGCACGGACGCGGACGTCGTCGCGTTCGCGCAGGACGAGCTGGAGGCCGCCGTCCAGGTCTTCCACGTCCGCGGCGGCCGGGTCCGCGGCCAGCGCGGCTGGGTGATCGACAAGACGGACGAGACGCCGGACACCGCGGCGCTGGTCGAACGGTTCGTCACCCAGTTCTACGGCGAGCAGGCCGCGCTGGCGGACGCGGCGGACGACGCCTCGCAGCCGGTCCCGAAGGAGATCCTGGTCCCCGAGCTGCCGGCGGACGCGGGGACCCTGCAGCAGTGGCTCACCGGGCTGCGGGGGTCCCGGGTGAGCCTGCGGGTGCCGCAGCGCGGGGACAAGCGCGCGCTGGCCGAGACCGTCGAGCGCAACGCCAAGGAGTCGCTGGCCCAGCACAAGCTGCGCCGCGCCGGGGACCTCACGGCCCGGTCGGCCGCCCTGCAGGAGCTGCAGGAGGCCCTGGGCCTGGACCAGGCCCCGCTGCGCATCGAGTGCATCGACGTCAGCCACGTGCAGGGCACGAACGTCGTGGCCTCGCTGGTGGTGTTCGAGGACGGGCTGGCGAAGAAGTCCGACTACCGCCGCTTCGAGGTGCGGGACGGCGCCCAGGGCGGCGACGTCGCGTCGATCGCCGAGGTGGTCCGGCGGCGGTTCCGCCGCTACCTCGCCGAGAACCGCGACGGGGCGGACGACGACGCGGCGGACGGGGACGGGGCGCTCGGGACCGATCTGGTGCTCGGTGCGGAGGTCGGCGAGCCCGAACCCGACGACGGCGACTCCATGCCCAAGGTCCGCACCGGCATCGACCCGGAGACCGGGCGGCCGAAGAAGTTCGCCTACGCCCCGAACCTGCTGGTGGTCGACGGCGGGCAGCCGCAGGTCGAGGCGGCGGCCGACGTGCTGGCCGACCTGGGGATCCACGACGTGGCGGTGTGCGGGCTGGCCAAGCGCCTGGAGGAGGTCTGGCTCCCCGGCGACCCGGACCCGGTGATCCTGTCCCGGACCAGCGAGGCGCTGTACCTGCTGCAGCGCGCGCGGGACGAGGCGCACCGCTTCGCCATCACCTACCACCGCCAACGTCGTTCCAAGAGCATGGTGGCGTCCGAGCTCGACGGGATCCCGGGCCTCGGCCCGGCCCGGCGGCAGGCGCTGCTGCGGCACTTCGGCTCGATGCGCAAGATCCGGGCCGCGGAGGTCGACGAGATCGCCGGGCTGCCGGGGTTCGGCCGGCGCACGGCGGAGGCCGTGGTGGCGGCCCTCCACCCGGACGCGGGGACTCCCGCGGACGGCGGTAACCCGGCGGGCCGGCAGGACGAGCAGCACACCGCCGGGCACGAGGCGGCCGAGCAGCTGACAGCCGAACACCACACACCCGCACAGCACGCAGCGGGAACGAGCGCGGAGGGGGCGCCCGGCCGGTGAACGAGGACGGCGAGACCACGACCGGGACGACGACCGGGACGGCCGGGACGAAGACCGGCACGAACGGGACGACGACCGGGGCGACCGGGGCGATGACCGGGGCGACCGGGGCGACGAACCGGGCGACCGGGGCGACCGCGGTCGGCACGGCGACCTCACGGAACCCCGGGGGTGACTCCCCGGCCGCCGCGGCCGCGCGGCGGGCCCCGTCGGCCCCGGCGGTCGATCCCGCCGGCACGGGGGCCGCCCCGGCGAGCGCCTCGTCCGGCATCGAGGTCGCGCTGGTCAGCGGCCTGTCCGGGGCCGGCCGGAGCACCGCGGCGAAGGTGCTGGAGGACCTCGGCTGGTTCGTGGTGGACAACCTGCCGCCCGAGCTGATCGAGACGATGGTCGACCTGGGCGCGCGGTCGAGCGGGGAGGTCACCCGGATCGCGGTGGTCATGGACGTCCGCAGCCGGGCCTTCACCCGCGACCTCAGCGCGGTGATCCGCGATCTCGACGCCCGCGGCTACAAGCCGCGGCTGCTGTTCCTCGAGGCCGCCGACGCGGTGCTGGTCCGCCGGTTCGAGCAGAACCGGCGCAGCCACCCGCTGCAGGGCGCGGGCCGGCTGGTCGACGGCATCACGGCCGAACGTGAGCTGCTGCGGCCGCTGCGGGAGAACGCCGACCTGCTCGTCGACACGTCCACGCTGTCGGTGCACCAGCTGCGCGCCCGGATCGAGCAGGGCTTCGAGACCGGCGCCCCGGAGCCGACACGGGTGAACTTCCTGTCCTTCGGCTACAAGTACGGCCTGCCCATGGACTCCGACCTGGTCGTGGACATGCGGTTC
This sequence comes from Pseudonocardia yuanmonensis, assembly GCF_039542425.1. Classification (NCBI taxonomy): domain Bacteria; kingdom Bacillati; phylum Actinomycetota; class Actinomycetes; order Pseudonocardiales; family Pseudonocardiaceae; genus Pseudonocardia; species Pseudonocardia yuanmonensis. The sequence continues at coordinate 259,280 of NZ_BAABIC010000003.1, read as the reverse complement.
CTGCCGAACCCGCACTGGATCCCGGAGCTGCGCGAGCACACCGGGCGGGACGCGGATGTGCGCGACTACGTGCTCTCCCAGGAGGGCGCCGAGGACTTCCTCGGCCGGTACGTCGAGCTGCTGAAGCTGATGGGCGCCGGGTACCGGCGCGAGGGCAAGCGGTACCTCGCCGTGTCCGTCGGCTGCACCGGCGGCAAGCACCGGAGCGTGGCGATCAGCGAGGAGCTGGCCCGGCGGCTGGCCGGCGCGGAGGGGGTCGCGGTGAGCGTGACGCACCGCGACCTGGGCCGCGAGTGACCGGCCCCGGCACGGCCGCACGGGTCCCGGGGCCCCGCGGGAACGGCGCGGCGGCGGCGACCGGGCTGCGCGCCGTCGCGCTCGGCGGCGGCCACGGGCTGTCCGCCACCCTGGCCGCGCTGCGCCGCATGCCGGAGGTCACCGACGTCACCGCCGTGGTCACCGTGGCGGACGACGGCGGCTCGTCCGGCCGGATCCGCCGCGAGCTGGGCGGCCTGCTGCCCCCGGGGGACCTGCGGATGGCGCTCGTCGCGCTCGCCGCGGAGGACGACGGCGGCCGGCGCTGGGCCGAGCTCGTCCAGCACCGCTTCGGCGGCACCGGCGCGCTGGCCGGGCACGCCGTCGGGAACCTGCTGCTCGCCGGGCTGATGGAGACCCTCGGCGATCCCGTCGAGGCGCTCGACGAGGTGTGCCGGCTGCTCGGCGTCCGCGGCCGGGTGCTGCCGATGAGCCGGGTGCCGCTGGACATGGAGGCCGAGGTCAGCGGGCTGGACGAGACGGACCCGGGGCGCACGCACCGGATCCGGGGCCAGGTCGCGGTGGCCTCGACGCCCGGGCGGGTCGAGCGGGTGTGGCTGCACCCGGACCGGCCGCCGGCCTGCGAACAGGCGGTCGACGCCGTCCGCGCGGCCGATCTCGTGCTGCTCGGGCCGGGCTCGTGGTTCACCAGCGTCCTGCCCCACCTGCTGGTCCCGGCCCTGCGCGAGGCCCTGCACGAGACCGCGGCCCGCCGGGTGGTGGTGCTGAACCTGGCGCCCGAGCCGGGGGAGACCGCGGACTTCTCCCCTGAGCAGCACCTGGCGGTGCTGGCGGCGCACGCGCCGGAGCTGCGCGTCGACGCCGTGCTGGCCGACGCGGCGGCCGTGGCGGTACCCCATCGGCTGCGCCGGGCGGCACGGGCGATGATGGGACCCGGCGGCCGGGTGCATCTCGCACCGGTCGCGGCGGAGGACCCGCTCGTGCCGCGGCACGAGCCGGCGGCGTTGGCGGCGGCGCTGCGGGAGGTCCTGGCGGCGTCCGCACCGATGCCCGCCGGGAGGCGGGCATGAGGGGGCAGGCGCACGCGTGGGGTGTGCGGACGGACCGGAGGGGGAGGCGCACGGCATGGCGATGACCGCGGCGGTGAAGGACGAGCTCAGCAGGCTCACCGTGACGAAGCCGTCCTGCCGGCGTGCGGAGGTCGCGTCGCTGCTCCGGTTCGCCGGCGGCCTGCACATCGTGGGCGGCCGCGTGGTGATCGAGGCCGAGGTCGACACGGGCTCGGTGGCGCGCCGGCTGCGCAAGGAGATCCACGACCTCTACGGCCACCAGTGCGAGGCGCACGTCATCACCGCCGGGGGGCTGCGCCGCGGGAACAGGTACGTGATCCGGGTGGTGCGGGACGGGGAGGGCCTGGCCCGCCAGACCGGGCTGCTCGACCAGCGGGGCCGACCGGTGCGCGGGCTGCCGCCGGCCGTCGTCTCCGGCGACCTGGACGACGCCGAGGCGGCCTGGCGCGGAGCCTTTCTCGCCCACGGCTCGTTGACCGAGCCCGGCCGCAGCTCGGCGCTGGAGGTGACCTGCCCCGGCCCGGAGGCCGCGCTGGCGCTGGTCGGCTCGGCGCGCCGGCTCGGGGTCACGGCGAAGGCGCGCGAGGTGCGCGGGGCGGACCGCGTCGTCGTCCGGGACGGGGACGCCATCGGCGCCCTGCTGACCCGGATGGGCGCCCACGAGAGCGTGCTGGCGTGGGAGGAGCGGCGGATGCGCCGCGAGGTCCGGGCCACCGCCAACCGGCTCGCCAACTTCGACGACGCGAACCTGCGCCGCTCGGCCCGTGCCGCCGTCGCCGCCGCCGCGCGGGTGCGGCGCGCGCTGGAGATCCTCGGCGACGACGTCCCCGACCACCTGCTGGCCGCCGGGCGGCTGCGCGCCGAGCACACCCAGGCGTCGCTGGAGGAGCTCGGCCAGCTCGCCGACCCGCCCATGACGAAGGACGCGGTGGCGGGCCGGATCCGCAGGCTGCTGCACATGGCCGACAAGCGCGCCGCCGACCTGGGGATCCCGGACACGGAGTCGGCGGTCACCCCGGAGATGCTCGAAGACGCGTGACCACCTGCGGAAATGCCGTGCAGGTCACGCCCGGCGCAGCCCTGTGGAGGACGGCGGATGCCGCTAGGGTTGCCCCGATCCCCTAGACGACACCAGTGGAGGTTCGTGTGACGGTCCGGGTAGGCGTGAACGGCTTCGGCCGCATCGGCCGCAACTTCTGGCGGGCGGTGGACGCCCAGCGCGCCGCCGGCACGAGCGACATCGAGATCGTGGCGGTCAACGACATCACCGACAACGCGACTCTCGCGCACCTGCTGAAGTACGACTCGATCCTCGGCAGGCTGCCGCACGAGGTCTCCTCGACGGACGACGAGATCGTCGTCGACGGCAAGGGCTTCAAGGGCCTCGCGGTCCGCGACCCCGCCGAGCTGCCGTGGAAGGACCTCGGCGTCGACGTCGTCGTGGAGTCGACCGGCCTCTTCACCAAGCGCGAGGCCGCGTCCAAGCACCTCGACGCGGGCGCCAAGAAGGTCGTCATCTCCGCGCCGGCCACCGGCGAGGACATCACGATCGTCAAGGGCGTCAACGACGACCAGTACGACGGCAGCCAGAACATCGTCTCCAACGCGTCCTGCACCACGAACTGCCTGGCGCCGCTGGCGAAGGTGCTCGACGACCTGCTGGGGATCGAGAAGGGTCTGATGACCACGATCCACGCGTACACGCAGGACCAGAACCTGCAGGACGGCCCGCACAAGGACCTGCGCCGCGCCCGGGCCGCCGCGCTGAACATCGTGCCGACCTCGACCGGCGCCGCGAAGGCGATCTCGCTGGTCCTGCCGCACCTCAAGGGCAAGCTCGACGGCTACGCGCTGCGGGTGCCGATCCCCACCGGGTCGGCCACCGACCTCACGGTCGAGGTCCGCAAGGAGGCCTCCGCCGAGGAGATCAACGCGGCGTTCAAGGCGGCCGCCGAGGGCCCGCTCGAGGGCATCCTCAAGTACACCGAGGACCCGATCGTGTCGTCGGACATCGTGACCGACCCGCACTCCACGATCTTCGACGCCGGCCTGACCAAGGTCATCGGCAACCAGGTCAAGGTCGTCGGCTGGTACGACAACGAGTGGGGCTACTCGAACCGGCTGGCCGACATCACCGCCCTGGTCGCATCGAAGCTCTGAGACGGGCTGTGAAGACTCTCGAGGACCTCGTCGCCGAGGGCGTGAGCGGGCGTGCCGTGCTGGTGCGCTCGGACCTGAACGTCCCGCTGGACGGCGAGACCATCACCGACGACGGCCGCATCCGCGCCTCGGTACCGACGCTCTCGACCCTGGCCGACGCCGGGGCCCGGGTCCTCGTCACCGCGCACCTCGGCCGGCCGAAGGGCGGGGCCGACCCGAAGTACTCGCTGGCCCCGGTGGCGAAGCGGCTCGGCGAGCTGCTCGGCAAGGAGGTCCCGCTGGTGCCGCACGGCCGGCGCCCGGAGCTCGCCGACGGGCAGGTCGCGCTGCTGGAGAACATCCGGTTCGACCCGCGCGAGACCAGCAAGGACGACGACCAGCGGGCGGAGTTCGCCCGCGAGCTGGTCGACCTCGTCGGGGCCGACGCGGCGTTCGTGTCGGACGGCTTCGGCGTGGTGCACCGCAAGCAGGCCTCGGTGTACGACGTCGCGCAGGACCTCCCGGCCTACGCCGGCGGCCTGGTCCTGTCCGAGGTCGAGGTGCTGCAGAAGCTCACCGGCGATCCCGAGCGGCCGTACGCGGTCGTGCTGGGCGGGTCGAAGGTCTCGGACAAGCTCGCCGTGATCGAGGCGCTGCTGCCGAAGGTCGACTCGCTGCTGGTCGGCGGCGGGATGTGCTTCACCTTCCTCGCCGCACAGGGGTACGGCGTCGGCTCGTCCCTGCTCGAGCAGGACCAGATCGACACGTCGCGGAAGCTGCTGGAGTCCGGCAAGATCGTCCTTCCGACGGACGTCGTGGTCGCGGACAGGTTCGCCGCGGACGCGTCGACCAAGACCGTCCCGATCGACGCGATCGAGGACGGCTGGATGGGCCTGGACATCGGCCCGGAGTCGGTGCGGGAGTTCGCGTCCGTGCTGACCGGGGCGAAGACGGTGTTCTGGAACGGGCCGATGGGCGTGTTCGAGATGGCGCCGTTCGCCGAGGGCACCCGCGGGGTGGCGCAGGCGATCGTCGACGCCACCGCGGACTCGGGCGCCTTCAGCGTCGTCGGCGGCGGGGACTCCGCGGCCGCGGTGCGCGCGCTCGGCCTGCCCGAGGACGGCTTCTCGCACATCTCCACCGGTGGCGGCGCGTCCCTGGAGTTCCTCGAGGGCAAGTCCCTGCCCGGCGTCGCGGTCCTGGAGCGGTAGATGGCACGCAAGGTGTTGATCGCCGGCAACTGGAAGATGAACCTCAACCACCTCGAGGCCATCGGGCTGGTGCAGAAGGTCGCCTTCGCGCTGCCGGAGAAGTACTACGACCACGTCGACGTCGCGGTGCTCCCGCCGTTCACGGACATCCGCAGCGTGCAGACCCTGATCGACGGGGACAAGCTGAAGCTGGTCCACGGCGCGCAGGACCTCTCGCCGCACGACTCCGGGGCCTACACCGGGGACGTGTCCGGGCCGATGCTCGCCAAGCTCGGCTGCACCTACGTCGTCGTCGGGCACTCGGAGCGGCGCGAGATCCACGGCGAGGACGACGGTGTCGTCAACGCCAAGGTGCGCGCCGCGCTGAAGCACGGCCTGCAGCCGATCCTCTGTGTCGGCGAGGGGCTCGACGTCCGCGAGTCCGGCGCGCAGGTCGCGCACACCACCGCGCAGCTGGTCGCCGCGCTGGAGAAGGTCACCCCCGAGCAGATCGGCCAGGTCGTCGTGGCCTACGAGCCGATCTGGGCGATCGGCACCGGCAAGGTGGCGAGCCCGGCGGACGCGCAGGAGGTCTGCCACGCGTTGCGCGAGGCGGTCCGCGAGAAGTACGGCGACCAGGTCGCCGGCGCGCTGCGGATCCTCTACGGCGGCTCGGTCAAGGCGAAGAACGTCGGCGAGATCGTGGCCGAGGCGGACGTCGACGGAGCGCTCGTCGGCGGGGCTTCGCTCGACGCGGACGAGTTCGCCCAGCTCTGCGCGATCGCCGCGGGCGGCCCGCTGCCCTAGGCGCCCGGTCCGTACCCGAACGGCGCTCTCGCTCATACCTGGTGAGCGAGAGCGCCGTTCGTCCGTTCGTTCGTCCGTTCTCGGGGTGTTCCGGCGTGGGGTCGTCCGGGCGTGGGAACCCCGGCTGTGCGACGTCCGTTGGACGGGCGGCGGGGTGCGCCGAACGGTCCGGTAACGGTGCGCCCGGATTCCGCGACCCAGGGAGCACGGCCCGGGGCGAGCGGGCGGGCGGGGCTGGGTACAGTGGACACCCCTGCCGGGCTTCGAGAGGGCGGATGAGAACGGGATGATCCTGGCACTCCAGATCGTGCTGATCGTGTCCAGCGTCGTGCTGGTGCTGCTGATCCTGCTGCACCGCGGGCGCGGCGGCGGGCTGTCGAGCCTCTTCGGCGGCGGCGTCCAGTCGAGCCTCTCGGGGTCGAGCGTCGTCGAGAAGAACCTGGACCGGCTGACGCTGTTCACCGCGGCGATCTGGCTGGTCGCCATCATCGGGACCGGCCTGCTGGTCAAGGTCGGGGCCTGACCCAACGCCCTGCAGTCAACGCCTGCACCACAGCGGCGTCGAGCGGAGGAGAGCACCATGGCGATGTCCGGCGGCAACGCGATCCGCGGTACCCGGGTCGGGGCCGGCCCGATGGGGGAGTCCGAGCGCGGTGAGACCGCGCCGCGCGCCCGGATCCCGTACTTCTGCGCCAACGGCCACGAGACGCGGCCGTCGTTCGCGGCGGAGGCGGAGATCCCGGAGTTCTGGGACTGCCCGCGCTGCGGCCTCCCGGCCGGTCGCGAGCAGGCCTCGCCGCCCGCCGCGCCGCGCAACGAGCCGTACAAGACGCACCTCGCGTACGTGAAGGAGCGCCGCTCGGACGAGGACGGCGCCGCCATCCTCGAGGAGGCCCTGGCGCGGCTGCGCGCCTCCCGCGAGCTCTGACCGACGCCGCCGCCAGACGTGCACCCACCGACGGCCCCGCGGATCCCGCGGGGCCGTCGGCGTTCCCGGAACCGCCCGGCCGGGGTGGCAGCGGCCTCAGCCGGTCCCGCTGCCCCAGATGTCCTCGAGGAACCGGTCGGCGGCGCGCAGCCCGGTGAGCCATGCGTCGGCGTCGGCCTCCGAGGCGCCCGTCCGGTCCCGGAACACCTCGCGCAGCGCCGCCCGAACACCGGGGGCGATGGTCGAGGCGTTGCCGCAGACGAACACGGCGGCCCCCTGCTGGAGCAGCTCCCACACCTCGTCGGCGTGCTCGAGCACCGCGTCCTGCACGTACCGCCGCGGCTCGCCGGGGCACCGTGAGTACGCGGGGACGACGTGCACGAGGCCCTGTTCCTCGAGCCCGCGCAGCTCCTCGGCGTAGAGCTCGTCGGACTGCGGGGTGCGGCAGCCGAAGAACAGCAGGGACCGGCCCACGGTCCGGCCCTCTGCCTGGTCGGCGGCGCGGTCCTGGAGGAACCCGCGGAAGGGCGCGAGCCCGGTCCCGGCCCCGATCATGATCATCGGAGTGGTCGGGTCGACCGGCGGGCGGAAGGCGATCGTCGGCTTGCGCACGAAGACGAACGCCGTGCCCTGCTCGGGCAGCTCGGACAGGTGCCCGGAGCAGGTGCCGCGGTACACACCGGAGCCGGAGCGGGCGGGCCCGCGGACGACACCGACGGTGATGCTGCAGTCCCCGGCGCCCGCCCGCGGCGACGAGGAGATCGAGTAGTACCGCGGGCGCAGCGGCGGCAGCAGCTCGAGGAACTCGGCGAAGGGCAGCGCGCACGAGGGGAACGCCTCGAGCAGGTCGAGCGCCGAGAGGTACGGCTCGGCCACGCCGGCCCGGTAGCCGTCGCCGGCGAGCTCCTCGAGGTCGGCCCGCTCGGCCGGGTCCGTGGCGTAGCGGGCGAGGGTCTCGACGTCCCCGCGGGTCGCCACGTCCTGCAGCTCCACGCAGGTCGCGAGCACGCCCAGCAACGGGGCGGGCTCGTCGATCGGCAGGTGGGTCGGCGCCGTGCCCGTCGGGATGATCGTGACGTACTGCGCGCCGTCGAGCCCGAAGTGCGTGATCACCCGGCGGATCGGGTCGATCCCGTTCCGCGGCAGGACGCCGAGGTGGTCGCCCGCGCCGTAGCCGACGCCCTCGGGCAGGGCGATCTCCACGTGCCGCGTCGACCGCTCCGGCGGCTTGCCGTCCTCGCCGAGGATCAGCTCCCGGTTGGCCGTGATCCGGGCGGGGCGGGCGTGGTACGAGAGCACGACGGGGTTGGTGGCCTGGCGGTTCGTGAGCGTGACCGTCAGCCGCGGCCCCTGCCGCAGCTCGGCGCCCACCTCCTCCGGCAGGTCGAGGGACCGGGCGAGGTCCGGCCAGAGGCCCGCGTGCCACTCGCGGTAGGCCGCGTCGAAGTCCCCGCTGGCGTCGCCGCCGCCACGCGGGTGGACGCGCCGCCCGCCCGCCGCGGCCAGCCCCTCGTCCAGCCGGGTCGGCACCGCCTGGTAGGTCCCGGCCCACTCGCTGTCGCCGCACCCGAACACCGCGAACGCCGTGCCCGGCACCGTCGCCTCGGGTCCGTCGAGCCAGGCGCAGAAGGTCGCGGCGTTGTCCGGCGGGGTGCCGTTGTACGACGAGCTGACGACGATCGCGGCGCCCTTCTCCGGCAGCGCGCCCACCCCGTCGTCGAGCGGGGCGAGGGTGACGTCGAAGCCGCGTGCGGTGCCCTCGCCGGCCAGCGTGGTGGCCAGCGCCTCCGCTGTGCCGAGGTTGGAGCCGAACAGCACCGCGAGGGGGGTGCCGTGCCGCGTCACCAGCGGTTCCGGGGCGCCGGCGGGCACGGCCTCGCGGGCCACCGTGGTGCCCGCCCCGTCAGTCTCCGGGGCGGCCCGCAGGGTGCGGCCGGGGCGCGGGCGCACCCGGATGTGGAAGTCCTCCGGCTTCACGGTCAGCGTGGTCTTCGTGTGCAGCTGGTAGTCGAGGTGGTCCTCGAGCTCGAAGCGCTGCAGCAGCATGCCGAGCACGAGCGTGGCCTCCTGCAGCGCGAACTGCCGCCCGATGCAGGCCCGCTGGCCGGTGCCGAAGGGCTTGTAGACGTGTGGCGGCAGCGCGGCGAGCTTCTCCGCGGCCATCCGGTCGGGGTCGAACCGCTCCGGGTCGTCCCACACCGAGGTGTCCCGGTGCAGGGCCCCCGCCAGCACGGTGATCGGCGTCCCGGCCGGGATCGCGTACCGGCCGCCGATCACGGTGTCCTCGCGGGGCCGGCGGGTGAAGCCGGGCGCGGTCGGCCACAGCCGCAGCGTCTCGTCGAGCACCTGCCGGACGTACCGGAGCCGGCCGATCTGCTCGAAGGTCGGCGCGGCGTCGTCGCCGAGGACCTCGTCGGCCTCGTCGCGGGCCCGCTGCGCCGCCTCGGGGTTCTTCAGCAGCTCGTAGATCGCGAAGGAGAGCAGGCCGGAGGTGGTCTCGTGGCCGGCGATGAGGAACGTGATGCACTGCGCCCGGATGTTCTCGTCGGGCAGCGACTCGCCGTCCCGGGTGCGGCCGACCAGCATGCGACCGAGCAGGTCCGTGTCGTCGGCGGCCTCGCCCTGGGCCCGGCGCTCGCGCACCAGCCCGTCGACCAGGTCGCTCATGAAGGCCGTGTCCTCCTCGAGCTGCCGCTGCGCGCGGACGCGCAGCCGGGTCTGGATGGGCAGCTGGCGTTGTCGGCCCTGGGCCTCCGTCAGCACCCGGGTCATGGCCTGGACGAAGGGGTGCGGGGTGTCGCGGTAGAAGGAGTTGAACCGGTAGCCGAACCCGCAGAGCGCGATCGTGTCGAGCGTCAGCCGGGTCATGTCCGCCGGGACGTCGACCTCCTCGCCGGGGTTGAGCCGGGCCCACTTCTCCATGAGCTGCTCGGCGATGTCCACCATGCGCGGCACGTAGTCGCGCATCGCGCGCATGGAGAAGGGCGCCATGAGGATCTCGTGCGCCCGGTGCCAGAGCGGGTCGTCGGTCTCGGAGGTGAACAACCCGTTCCCGATCGCCCCCTCGCTGAGCTGGGCCAGGCCGCCGCCCAGCGCCTTGTCGAACCGGGCGTCGTCGAACACCTCCTGCGCGAGCTCGGCGCCCGAGAGGATCAGCCGCGTCCCGATCGGCAGGCTGACCCGGTAGATCGGGCCGTACTCCGTCGCCATCCGTGAGAAGCCGTCGAGGGGCGCGGCGCTGTCGATGTCGAGGAGATTGCCGAGCAGGGGCAGCGGGTGCGGACCCGGCAGGTCGTCGATCCCGATGATCCGGCCGTCACCCGGGCTCGCGTTCGTGTCTGCGCTCGTCATGCGTGTCCTCCTTGTTGGGGCCGTCCTCCCGTCCGGGTCGGCGCACCAGCAACAGGACGCTCAGCACGAGCACCCAGCCGGGGAACACGAGCAGGACCGAGGGATGGAACGTGGTGCTGACCAGCAGGAACGTTGCGGCCAGGTAGGAGACGACGGCGAGCGGCCGGGGGAGCGCGCGACCCAGCCCGGTCGTCGTGGTGATCATGAACATGCCCGCGGCCCGGACGCCGTAGACGAAGACCATGGTGAAGCCGACCGTCATCAGGGTGCGGACGACGTCCGGCGGCGGGGGCGCGGCGGACGAGAAGCGGGTGAGCAGCGCGGCGCCGCCCCCGGTGGCGGTGCCGGCGAAGAGCAGGCAGACGAACACGACGCCCGACGCCAGGTGCAGCCAGTGCGGGATGCGGGCCCACGAGCGCGGCGTCATGACCTGCAGGTACGTGCGGGTCGCGACCAGGTGCCACAGGAACGCGATCCCGGCGAACGGCACGACGTACAGGCCGACGGAGACCAGCAGCGAGGCCCGGCCCGAGGTGAAGAAGGCGGTGTAGGCCGCGTCGGGGGCGTCGAGGCCGGGACCCTGCGACACCAGGACCAGCGCGACGACGAACAGCACGGCGAACACCACCCCCGATCCGCCGGCCGCGCGGGCGAGCGCGACGACCTCGGCGCGGTCGGGACGGACGGCAGGAGCGACGGTCGGCTCCGGACGGACCGGTGCAGGCATGGGATCTCCCGCGGCGGCGCCGGCCGAGACCCCGGTCCGGCACGCCGCCGGCCGGCCGTCGCGACCGCGCGGCCCTGCTGACGGGCGATGCTTGGCCCGTCCGTGCACGGTGGCAAGGACCGTTGGGCCCGAGTCCGACGGGGCAACCCGGGCGATCGGGACCGCCGGGACGGGCGTACGCAGGTGCCTCCCGGGGCGGCCGATGGGCCCTTCCTCGCCGGTCCCGTGATCGCTAGCCTGCGCGCCATGAGTCGCTGGACGCTGCCGCCCGACCGCATCCCGAGCGCGTGGTTCAACGTGGCGCCGCACCTGCCGGAGCCGGTGGACCCGCCGCTGCACCCGGGCACGCGCGAGCCCGTCGGCCCGGACGACCTGGCGCCGCTCTTCCCGATGGAGCTGATCGGGCAGGAGGTGTCCACGGCGCCGTGGATCGACGTCCCGGGCGAGGTCCTGGACATCCTGCGGCTGTGGCGGCCGACCCCGCTCGTGCGCGCGGAGCGGCTGGAGAAGGCGCTCGGCACCCCGGCCCGGATCTACTTCAAGGACGAGTCGGTGTCGCCGGCCGGCAGCCACAAGCCGAACACCGCGGTGCCGCAGGCCTTCTACAACGCCCGCGAGGGCATCCGTCGGCTCACCACCGAGACCGGGGCCGGGCAGTGGGGCACCGCGCTGTCCTTCGCCTGCGCCCAGTTCGACCTGGAGCTGCAGGTCTACATGGTGCGGGCCTCGTTCGAGCAGAAGCCGTACCGGCGGGTGGCCATGGAGACCTGGGGCGGGTCGGTGGTCCCGTCGCCGGTCGACGAGCCGGGCCACCCCGGCTCGCTCGGCGCCGCCATCTCCGACGCCGTCCGGGACTGCATCGGTCGCGAGGACACCCACTACGCGCTGGGCTCCGTGCTCAACCACGTGCTGCTGCACCAGACCGTGATCGGGCTGGAGGCCAAGGAACAGCTGGAGCTGGCGGGGGAGCGGCTGCCGGACGTCGTCATCGCGCCGTGCGGGGGCGGCTCCAACCTCGGCGGGATCACCTTCCCGTTCGTGCCGGACGCCGGGGTGCGGCTGGTCGCGGTCGAGCCCCTGTCCTGCCCGACCCTGACCCAGGGCACGTTCGAGTACGACTACGGCGACGTCGCCGGGCTCACCCCGCTCATGCCGATGTACACGCTCGGGCACGACTTCGTCCCGCCGGCGATCCACGCCGGCGGGCTGCGCTACCACGGCGACTCCCCGCTGGTGTCGGCGCTGGTCAAGGCCGGGCGGATGGAGGCGGTGGCCTACCCGCAGGGCAAGGTCTTCGAGGCCGCGGTGCAGTTCGCCAGGGCCGAGGGGAAGATCCCGGCGCCCGAGGCCGGGCACGGGATCCGCGCGGTGGTCGACGAGGCGCTGGCGGCGAAGGAGACCGGCGAGGAGAAGGTCATCCTCTTCAACTACTGCGGCCACGGCTTCCTCGACCTGTCCGCCTACGACGACTACCTGCACGGACGGCTGCCGGACGAGCAGGGCTGACCGGGGGCCGGCGCCGCCCGTGGCCCGCGGACCGGTGACGGGGATCGCGGTTGCCGGTTCCGCCCGGGGCTAGCCTGGGTGCGGGAGCGGACACCGGGAGGGGCGATGGCGGCAGCGGTACGCGTGCGCGCCGTCGTCTCCTGGCCGCTGCGGCACCTGAAGTCGATCCTGCACTGGATCCTCGTCGCGGCCGCGCTGGGCTACATCGCGTGGCAGCTGCCGGAGATGGTCCACGCGGTCCGCGAGGCGGACGAACCGCTGTCCCACCTGCGGCCGGGCTGGGTGGCTCTCGCGGTGGCGCTGGCGGTCGCGGCGCTCGTGCTCTACGGCGAGCTGCACCGATCCATGCTCGTCATCGGCGGCACCCCGGTGGCCGGCCGCACGGTGCAGGCGATCACCTTCGCCGAGAACGCCATCGCCAACACCGTGCCGGTCGTCGGCGGGGCGGGGGCGCTCGCGTACTCCATCGCGCGGCTGCGCAGCCGCGGGGTCGACGCGGCGCTGGCCTCGTGGTCGGTGTTCCTGCCGGGGGCGCTGTCCACGATCGTCCTGCTGGTCGGGGCGGTCTTCGTCGTGGCGGGGGCCGGCTGGATGCCGATGTGGCTGGCCGTGCTGGTCGGCGCGGCGATCACGGTCGGGACGATGGGGTTCTGGTCGGTGCTGACGCACGCCTCGGTGCTGCACCGGCTCCTGCTCGGTCTCGTGCACCTGTGGCGCCGGGTGCCGGGCGTGTGCCACGACTGCCGCGGCGGCTGGGCGTCGGACCCGGAGGCCACGGCGAACCGGTTGGCCGAGCGCATCGACATCCTGCACCCGACGCCCCTGCAGTGGTTGCTGCTCGCCGGGACCGCCCTCGCCAGCTGGGCCGCGGACTTCCTGGCCCTGCACGCCTGCTCCGTCGCCCTGGGGCTCGACGCCCGGTGGGAGACCCTCGCGCTCGGCTTCCTCGTCGTCCAGCTCAGCATCGCGCTGCAGGTCCTGCCCGGCGGCGCCGGCCTGGCGGAGACCGGGCTGCTGGGTGTGCTGCTCGCCTCGGGCGCCCCGGCCGCGCCCGCCGCCGCGACCGTGCTGGTCTACCGGCTGATCACCTGGCTGGGGCTGTCGGTGGTCGGGTGGGTCGTCTACGCCACGCAGATCCACCTCACCCCGCCGCACTGGCACCGGCACCGCACCGGTGCGGCCGGGGAGCCCGGGCTCCCGCCGAGCACGGTGCCCGGGACCTGAGGGACCCGGGTCAGCAGCCGCAGGGCGCGGTCAGCGGGTCCGGCTCGGCGCGGCGGGTCCCCGCGGCGGTCTGCACCGGGAAGCCCTCTCGGATCCAGTACTCGATCCCGCCGAGCATCTCCTTGACCCGGAACCCCGCGCGAGCCAGGGCGAGCGCGCCGCGCGTGGCGGCGTCGCAGCCGGGGCCCCAGCAGTAGGTGACGACGGGGACGGCCGGGTCCAGGTCCCCCGGGAGCTCGACGTGCGGGCGGTGCACCGCGCCGGGCACGTGGCCCTGGTCCCAGGCGGCGCGGCTGCGGGTGTCGACGAGCACGAACCCGGGCTCCGACGCGGTGAGCGCGGCGTGCACGTCGGCGACGTCGGTGAAGAAGGTCAACCGCGCCGCGAAGAAGGCCGCCGCCTCGGCCGGTGGGGCGGGTGGGACGGCGAGCACGGGCGAGGGCGGAAGGATGGTCGTCATGCTCGGGACGCTAGGCCTCGCCGTGGCGCCGGGAAAGGCAGGATCCACGCCAGAGCGGCTGTGCTTCCGTGGAATCCACGGTCAGTCCGCGACGACTCGGATGAGTCCGGCGGCCTCCGCCGCGCGCGACCGGGCCGTCTCGACGTCGTCGGCCGCGGCGACCACCACGCCCATCCGGCGCTTCACGAAGCTCTCCGGCTTGCCGAACAGCCGCACATCCGTCCCGGGGACGGCCAGCGCGGCGTCGACCCCCTCGAACGCGACCGCCTTCGCGTCGACCCCGCCGTAGACCACCGCGGACGCGCCGGGCGAGCGCAGGGCGACGTCGACCGGCAGGCCCAGCACGGCGCGGGCGTGCAGTTCGAACTCCGAGAGCCGCTGGCTCGCCAGCGTGACCAGGCCCGTGTCGTGCGGGCGCGGCGAGACCTCGGAGAACAGCACCTCGTCGCCGCGCACGAACAGCTCGACGCCGAAGATCCCGCGTCCGCCGAGGGCCTCGGTGATGCGGCCGGCGACCTCGCGGGCGCCCGCCAGTGCCGCCTCGGACATGGCCTGCGGCTGCCAGGACTCGACGTAGTCGCCCTCGCGCTGGACGTGACCGATGGGCGCGCAGAAGTGGGTGCCGATCGTGCCGTCGGGCCCGGTCGCCCGCACGGTCAGCTGGGTGATCTCGTAGTCGAAGTCGACGAACCCCTCGACGATCACGCGGGTGCCGGCGACCCGGCCGCCGGCCATGGCGTAGTGCCACGCCCGCTCGAGGTCCGCCTCGGAGCGCAGCAGGGACTGCCCCTTGCCCGAGGACGACATCACCGGCTTGAGCACGCACGGGAAGCCGATCCCGCCCTCGATCGCGGCACGGACCTCGTCGAGCGAGTCGGCGAAGGCGTACGGCGAGGTGGGCAGGCCGAGTCCCTCGGCGGCGAGCCGGCGGATGCCCTCGCGGTCCATGGTCAGCCGGGTGGCCCGGGCGGTCGGGACGACCGTGGCGGTGCCGGCGTCCTCGACGGCCAGCAGGGCGGTGGTCGCGATCGCCTCGATCTCGGGGATGACGTAGTGCGGCTGCTCCTGCTCGATCAGCGCCGTGAGCGCGACCGGGTCGGTCATGTCGATGGCGTGGGCGCGGTGCGCGACCTGGTGGCCGGGCGCGTCCGGGTAGCGGTCGACGGCCACGACCTCGACGCCGAGCCGCTGGAAGGCGATCACGACCTCCTTCCCGAGCTCGCCCGCGCCGAGCAGCATGACGCGGGTGGCGGAGGGGGCGAGCGGGGTGCCGATCCGGGTGGCGCTGCGCATGGGGTCAGCGTAGATCGGCACCCCGGCCGGTCACGCGTCCGCCGTCTCGCCGAGGTAGGCCTTGCGCATCGCCTCGACGTCCGGCTTGCCGAACTGGGAGAGCATGGCCTGCATCGTCCGGTTGGCCTTCGCGGTGTCGGGGTCCTTCATCCACTCCTCGGCCTCGAGCGACACGACCTGCCACGAGACGCCGAACTTGTCCTTCAGCCACCCGCACGGCTGGGGCTGACCGCCGTCGATCAGCGCATCCCAGTACCGGTCGATCTCCTCGGTGCTCTCGCACGGCACCACGAACGAGATCGCCTCGGTGTGCGGGAACTGCGGGCCGCCGTTGAGCCCGGCGAAGTCGCGGCCGTCGAGGGTGAAGTACACGATCATGACCTCGCCGGCGGGGCCGGGCGCGCCCTCCGGGTAGTACTGGATCTCGGTGATCTCCGAGTTCGGGAACACGGAGGTGTAGAACTCGGCGGCCTGCTGCGCCTGGCCGTCGAACCACAGGCAGGTGGCGATCTGCTTCATCGGGGCTCCTCGTGATCGGGTCGGGCGTTCTCGTACGAGGAGGGACGTCAGGAGCCGGACGGACTCACCGGTGCCGCGTCGGGACCTGTGCATTCGACGGCTACAGTGCCCGAATGACCGCGGATTCCCTGGACGATACGGACTGGCGCCTGCTGGAAGCCCTGCAGCGCGACGGGCGGGCGAGCTACGCCGATCTGGGTCGGCTCGTCGGGCTCTCGCCCAGCGCGGTCACCGAGCGGGTCCGCCGGCTCGAGGAGAGCGGGGTGATCACCGGCTACGGGTGCGAGGTCGACCCCGAGAAGCTCGGGCTGCCGATCATGGCGCTGGTGCGGCTGCGCTACCCGAGCGGCAACTACACGCCCTTCCGCGACCTGCTCGCCACCACCCCGGAGATCATCGAGGCGCACCACGTGACGGGGGAGGACTGCTTCGTGCTCACCGTCCGCACCCGGACCATGCGGCACCTGGAGGAGGTCACCGGGCGGGTGGCCGGGCTCGGCGGGGTGACCACCAGCGTCGTCTACTCGAGCCCGCTGCCGCGCCGGTCGGTGGTCGCAGGCGCGGTGCACGCCCGGGCCGCCGCGGCCGCCCGCTCACCCCGCCGTCGCTGAGCGATCCACGGCTGCTGCACGAACAGCATTCCTCACCAGGGCCGAGCGAGTCTGCCGCTCGCTCACAGCAGGGCGAGGAGGACGCCGGGTTTCACGGTGTGCGCGCCGACGGCGTGAAGGAGCCGGGTGAGCTCGCGGTCCGCCGTCACCACGCAGACGTCCTCGTCCCGCGCGCCCAGGTCGTGGGCGAGCTCGACCATCGCCGAGTCGCCGTCCCGGGGCGCGAGCAGCACGTCGAGGTCCTCGGGAACCTCCGCCCTCCTCGCCGCGCCCTCGAGCACGAGCAGGACCTGGTCGCCGAGCGCGGCCAGCGACCCGGCCCGCTGGGCCTCGGCGAGCTGCGCGGCGAGCCGGCCCGCCGCGCCCGCCCGGTCCCGCCACCAGCCGTCCGGCCGGGAGCCGACCACGTTGGCGCCGTCGACGATCAGGTGCCGCACGCGTCCTCCCAGGTCGACCGGGGTCGTGAGTGCGAACTGCCCCTCCAGGGGCAGTTGCCGCTCACGGGTTGCGGAGGTCCTTGGGCAGCTTGGACGCGGCCGCGCGGTCGACCAGCCAGCGGGTGCGGATCCGGCCGCGGGCGCCGGCGACCGGGATCGCGACCTCGCCCGCCCCGCCGAGCGCCATGCTGACCGCCGCGGCCTTCTCCTCCCCGGCCGTCACGATCCAGACCTCCTGCGAGGTACGGATGGCCGGCAGGGTGAGCGAGACCCGGGTCGGCGGGGGCTTCGGGCAGTTGTAGACCGGCACCACGGTGCGCTCGGTCTCGTAGACCGCCGGCGACTCCGGGAAGACGGACGCGGTGTGCCCCTCGCCGCCCATCCCGAGCAGCATGATCTCGAACGCCGGCACGTCCCCGTGATCCTCGGGCCGCGCCTTCCGCGCGAGCAGGTCCGCGTACTCCGCGGCGGCCTCGTCGGCGCCGGACGGCCCGGTGCCGACGTCCGCCCCCATCGGGTAGACGAGCGACGGGTCGACGCCGACGTGGTCGAGCAGGGCCTCGCGGGCCTGGGTCTCGTTGCGCTCGGGGTCGCCGGCGGCCAGGAACCGCTCGTCGCCCCAGTAGAACTCCACGCGGGACCAGTCCACCGCGGCTCGCGCGGGCGAGTCCCGGATGTGCGCGAGCAGTTTGACGCCCACCCCGCCGCCGGTCAGCACCAGGCGCGGGATACCGCCCGTGGCCTGCAGGTCGACGAGCCGGGTGACGAGCCGGGCGGCCGTGGCCGCGGCCAGCACGTCCGCGTCCGAGTGGATCGCGATCTCGGGAGCGCCGCCGCTCACACCTTCACCGCCGTCCGGCCCCGGGAGACGTTGTCCACGCCGGCGAGGGCCTCGCCGTAGGTGTCGTCCGGGTCGAGCCGGCGCAGCTCCTCGGCGAGGCAGTCCGGCACGCCGCGGCGGGCCAGCGCGATCATCCGGTCCGGCTGACCGGGCTGCGACAGCGTGGCCGTCTTGCCGTCCGGGCGGACCAGCTCGACCGGGCCGGACGCCCGGGTGAGCCGGACCAGCGACATACCCTGGCCGCGCGAGGCGGGGGAGCGTTTGACCTTCACCCCCAGCCGGGTGACCAGCCAGCCGGCGAGCAGGTCGGTCGACGGCGAGACCTGCTCGCCCGCGACCAGCGCGCCGGTGACCTCGTCGTGCGGCGGGAAGTCCAGCGCCGCGGCCAGCAGCGCGCGCCACTGGGTGAGCCGGGTCCAGGTGAGGTCGGTGTCGCCGGCGACGTGGTGCGCCCGGCGCTGCTCGAACGCCTTCACCGGGTTCTTCGACGACAGCGCGTCCGTGATGCGGCGCTGGGCGAGCTGGCCGATCGGGTCCTCGGCCGGCACGGTCGGCGCCTCCTCGGGCCACCAGGCGACGACCGGGGCGTCCGGCAGCAGCAGCGGCATGACCATGCCGGCCCCCGCCTCGCCGCCGGCCAGCGCACCGTAGCCGCGCAGCACGATGACCTCGCTGGCGCCGGCGTCGCCGCCGACCCGGATCTGGGCGTCCAGCCGGGCCGCGGCCCTGCGCTGGCCGCGGGCCAGCACGATCACCCGGCAGGGGTGCTCGCGGCTGGCGGTGTTGGCGGCCTCGATGGCGTTCTCGATCGCGGCGCCGTCGTCCGTGACGACGACGAGGGTCAGCACCCGGCCGAGGGCGAGCACGCCGCCGCGCTCGCGCAGCTCGACGAGCTTCTTGTTCACCGCCGAGGTGGTGCTCGACGGGAGGTCGACGATCATGTGTGGGCTCCTCGTCCGAGTCCTCAGGGCCGGCGCCAGCTGCGGCCGGTGCGGGCGAGCATCGCGTTGGCCTGCTCGGGGCCCCAGCTGCCGGCGTGGTACGGCGGCGGGCCCTCCGGCAGCGAGTGCCAGTAGTCGATCACCGGGTCGAGGATCTCCCAGGACCGCTCGACCTCCTCGTTGACCGGGAACAGCGAGGGCTCGCCGAGCAGCACGTCGAGGATCAGCCGCTCGTACGCCTCGGGGGAGGCCTCGGTGAACGCGGTGCCGTAGCCGAAGTCCATGGTGACGTCCCGGACCTCCATCTGGCTGCCCGGCACCTTCGACCCGAACCGCATGGTGACGCCCTCGTCCGGCTGCACCCGGATGACCAGCGCGTTCTGCCCCAGCTCCTCGGTCATCGTGGAGTCGAAGGGCAGATGCGGCGCGCGCTTGAAGATCACCGCGATCTCCGTGACCCGACGGCCCAGGCGCTTGCCGGTGCGCAGGTAGAACGGCACGCCGGCCCAGCGGCGGGTCTCGATCTCGCAGGTGATCGCGGCGAAGGTCTCGGTGGTGGAGTTCGGGTCGTAGCCCTCCTCCTCCTTGAGCCCGCGGACCAGCTCGCCGCCCTGCCAGCCGCCCGTGTACTGGCCGCGGGCGGTCGTCTCCGACAGCGGCTGCACCAGCTTGGTCGCCCGCAGCACCTTGATCTTCTCGCCGCGCAGCTCGTCGGAGGAGAAGGAGGTCGGCTCCTCCATCGCGGTGAACGCCAGCAGCTGCAGCAGGTGGTTCTGGATGACGTCCCGGGCCGCGCCGATGCCGTCGTAGTAGCCGGCGCGCCCGCCCAGGCCGATGTCCTCGGCCATGGTGATCTGCACGTGGTCGACGTAGTTGCTGTTCCAGATCGGCTCGAACAGCTGGTTGGCGAAGCGCAGCGCCAGGACGTTCTGCACCGTCTCCTTGCCGAGGTAGTGGTCGATCCGGAAGACCGAGTCCTCGGGGAAGACGTCGTTGACGATCGCGTTGAGCTCCTTGGCCGACTGGAGGTCGTGGCCGAAGGGCTTCTCGATGACGACGCGACGCCACTGGTCGTCGTTCTGCGCGGACAGCCCCGAGCGGGCGAGCTGCTTGCACACCACGGGGAAGGCCGACGGCGGGATCGACAGGTAGAAGGCGTGGTTGCCGCCGGTGCCGCGGACCCGGTCCAGGTCCCGGACGGTGTGCTCGAGCCGATCGAAGGCGTCGTCGTCGCCGAAGGAGCCCTGGACGAACCGGAACCCCTCGGCGAGCCGGTCCCACACCTCCTGCCGGAACGGGGTGCGGGCGTGCTGCTTGACGGCCTCGTGGACGACCTGGCCGAAGTCCTGCTCGTCCCAGTCCCGGCGGGCGAATCCCGTGAGCGCGAAGCCCGGCGGCAGCAGCCCCCGGTTCGCCAGATCGTAGATCGCCGGCATGAGCTTCTTGCGCGACAGGTCGCCGGTCACCCCGAAGATCACCAGGCCGCAGGGCCCCGCGATGCGCGGCAGCCGCTTGTCGCGGGGGTCCCGCAGCGGGTTCACCCAGTGCGCGGTGCTCGCCGGGATGCCTCTGGTCCCGCTGGTCATGACACGCTCCGTCTCTCGGCTCGGTCTCGGCTCGGTCTCGGGTCGGTCGTGCGGCTCGATCGGTCGGCCCGGTGCGGCCGCCCCGGTTCAGTCGGCCCGGGTCCCGCGACGGACCAGCCCCTGGACCGCGCGGGCGAGCGAGACCAGCCCGGCCACCCGGTCCGTGAGGTGCAGCCGCAGCACGGGGACCCCCCGCGCCGCGACGTCGGCCGCGACGCCGCCTGCCTCGGTCAGCGCCAGACTAGTCAGGGCCGGCCCCGGATCGGGAACGAGATCGTCCGGCGGGTCGCCCGTGACCAGGCAGAGGGCACCCGGTCGGGGGGCGTCCCTGCGGAACGGGGCCAGCACCCCGCGGTCCCGCGGGCCCCACCCGAAGGTCACGGGCACGCCCGCGCGGCGGGCCAGCTCGCCGCGCAGCACGGCGACGGAGGCGTCGTCGGCGGGATCGAGCCACACCGACACCGCCAGGTGCCCGCCGGGCGGGACGGCGTCGACCAGGGCCTGCAGCGCGGCCTGCACCGCGGCCGCCGGGTCCCCGGCCGGCGCGAGCGACGCCGTCGTGTGGACGTCGACGAGTCCGTCCGAGCCCTGCAGCGGGAGCGGCTCCGGCCCGGCCGTCGTGCCCGAACCGATCGAGCCGCTCGCAGCGGCCGTACCGGTGGCGGGGGCCTCGGGGCCGAACGCCTCGCCGTCGAGCAGGCGTGCGGCCGCGGCCGCCGCGTACTCCCACAGCAGCAGTTCGGCGCCCAGCGGCCCGCCGGTGCGGACCACCTCGCCGTCCAGGTCCCCGGCCCCGTCGCCCTCGTCCGGTTCCTCGGTGTCCTGGTCCGGGCCCTCGTCGGGTCCGGCTCCGGTGACCCGGGCGAGCAGCGCGTCGACGGTCGGCTCCACGTCCCGCCCGCCGTCGAGGAGCTCGGACAGGTCGTCCGGCGCGGCGTCGGGGTGGCGCGCGGTCGCGGGCGCGAGCACGGGGCCGGTGGGCAGGCCGTCGGGATCGGTGTCGTCGACGAGCACGGGCGTGCCCCCGGCGGCGGCGAGCAGCGCGGCCACCCACTCCGCGAGCGCCGGCGGCCCCGCGGCGGGGTCGAGGAGCACGGCCCCCGCGCCGACGGTGACGAGCACCCCGGCCAGCTCCAGCGCGGGGTTCTGCGCCTCGTCGGCGGTGAGCAGCTCGGCCACGGCCCGGGCGTCGTCGAGCACCTCCGCGACCGGCGCCCCGGCCAGCCCGGCGGGGACCAGCCCGGGCGCCCCGAGGACGGACCAGGCGCCGGGGACGTCCCGCTCGGTCGTGATCACCACCGAGCCGGCGGCGCGGGCGCTCTCGTCGAGCGGCGAGCCGGCCTCGGTGAGCACCACCGTGCGCTCGGCGGCGCGGCGCGGGCCGACCTCCTCGGCGACGGCCGCGGCGAGGAGCTCGTGCACCGCGGCGATCCACGCGGTGTCCCCCGCGGGGTCGGCGACGACCAGCACCGTGCCGCTCAGGTCGCCGGCCAGCGCGTGCGAGACGGCCCCGGGATCGGGGGAGTCCAGCACCCGCAGCAGGCCGGACTCACCGGCGAGGACCTGCGCGCCGAGGGTCCAGCGTGCGTCGCCGACGAGCAGCACGCGGGCGGCGCCCTCGACCCGGAAGGTCTCCCGCAGCGCATCGACCTGGCCGACGAGCGGGCGGGAGGTGCGGGGCAGCGCGGCCCAGCCGAGGCCGTCGCCCGCGGCCGGACCCCACGCGGACGGGTCCGCGTCGGTGATCCGGGACGCGACGACGTCCGTGGCCAGCTCGGCGGCGATCCGCCGGGCCTGGCGGGCCAGCGGACCGGGGGCGGGACGGGAACCGCCGCCGAGCTCCACGACGGGGAGCCCGACGGCGGGTCGCGAGGTCACGGGGGTGAGCCTCCTGGGATCGGACTACTTCGCGGCGTCCAGCTGCTCCTGCACCGACTCCTGCAGCTCGGACCAGGACTTCTCGAACTTGTCGACGCCCTCGTTCTCCAGGGTGAGGAAGACGTCCGTGATGTCGATACCCACCCGCTCGAGGTCGTCGAACACCTGCTGCGCCTCCGCGGCGGTGCCGGAGACCTTGTCGCCCTCGACCTCGCCGTGGTCGGCGAAGGCCTGCAGGGTCTTCTCCGGCATGGTGTTGACGACGTTCGGGACCACGAGCTCGGTCACGTACAGGGTGTCCGGGTACTCGGGGTTCTTCACGCCGGTGGAGGCCCACAGCGGACGCTGCCGCCGGGCGCCCTTCGCCTCGAGCGCGGCCCAGCGGTCGGAGCCGAAGACCTCCTCGTAGGCGGCGAAGGCCAGCCGCGAGTTCGCGACACCCGCCTTGCCCTTGAGGGCCTTCGCCTCGTCGGTGCCGATGTCGTCCAGCCGCTTGTCGATCTCGGTGTCCACCCGGGACACGAAGAACGAGGCGACCGACGCGATCCGGGAGAGCTCCTGGCCGTTCTTCTCGGCCTGCTCCAGGCCGGACAGGAAGGCCTCCATCACGGCCTTGTACCGCTCTACCGAGAAGATCAGCGTGACGTTGACGCTCACGCCCTCGGACAGCGCGCGGGTGATCGCCGGCAGGCCGGGCTCGGTGGCCGGGATCTTGACCAGCAGGTTCGGCCGGTCGACGGCCTTCCACAGGTCGAGCGCCTGGGCCACGGTGGCCTCGGTGTCGCGGGCCAGCGTCGGGTCGACCTCGAGCGACACGCGCCCGTCGATCCCGTTCGTGGCCTCCCAGGTGCCGCTGAAGACGTCGCAGGCCTGCTGGACGTCCGCCACGGTGATCTCGCGGATCGCGGCGGCGACGTCCGCGCCGCGGCCCGCCAGCTCGTTGACCTGGCTGTTGTAGGACGGGCCGTCCTTGAGCGCGGCCGCGAAGATGGTCGGGTTGGTGGTGACGCCGACGACGTTCCAGTCGCTGATCAGCTCGGCGAGGTTGCCGGAGGTGATCCGCTCCCGGGACAGGTCGTCGAGCCAGATCGAGACCCCCGCCTCGGACAGCGCGGCGAGCCGTTCGTGGGTGCTCATTGCCGGTACTCCTTCTTCAGGTGGCGGGTTCAGGACTTGCCGAGGCTCGCCCGCGCCGCGTCGACGACGGCCTCGGGCGTGAAGCCGAACTTCTCGAACAGGGTGGCCGCGTCGGCGCTGGCCCCGAAGTGCTCGATGCTCACGATCCGCCCGGCGTCGCCGACGAACCGGTACCACGGCATCGCGATGCCGGCCTCGACCGCGACCCGCGCCTTCACCGACGGCGGCAGCACGGAGTCGCGGTACGCGGCGTCCTGCGCGTCGAACCACTCCACGCAGGGCATGGACACCACACGGGTGGGAACGCCCTCGGCCTCCAGGGTCTTCCGGGCGGCGACCGCGAGCTGCACCTCCGATCCCGTGCCGATGATCACCACCTGCGGGTCCCCGTCGGACGCGTCGGCGAGCACGTAGCCGCCCTTCGCCACGCCCTCGGCCGAGGTGCCCTCCAGCACCGGCACGTTCTGCCGGGTCAGGGCCAGGCCGACGGGCCCGTCCTGCCACTCCATCGTGGCCTTCCAGGCGGCGGCGGTCTCGTTCGCGTCGGCGGGGCGGACCATCGACAGGTTCGGGATGGCGCGCAGCGCGGCGAGGTGCTCGATCGGCTGGTGCGTGGGGCCGTCCTCGCCCAGGCCGATCGAGTCGTGCGTCCACACGAAGATCGCGGCGCTCTTCATCAGCGCACCCAGCCGGACCGCGCCGCGCATGTAGTCGCTGAACTGCAGGAACGTGCCGCCGTAGGGGCGGGTGGGGCCGTGCAGGGCGATGCCGTTGAGGATCGCGCCCATCGCGTGCTCGCGGACGCCGAAGTGCAGCGTGCGGCCGTACGGGTTCGCGTTCCACATCTTCGTGGCGGCGCTCTTGGGGCCGAACGAGTCGGCGCCCTCCATCGTGGTGTTGTTGCTCTCGGCCAGGTCCGCCGAGCCACCCCACAGCTCCGGCAGCACCGGCGCCAGCGCCTTCAGCACCTCACCCGACGCCTTGCGGGTGGCGATGCCCTTGGGGTCCGGCTCCCAAGTGGGCAGCGCGTCGGCCCAGCCCTCGGGCAGGGCGTTGGCCAGCAACCGGTCGAACAGCTGCTTGCGCTCGGGCTCGCGCATCGCCCAGTCGTCGAACGCGTTGCGCCAGTGGTCGATGGCGCCGCCCTGCCGCTCGCCGACCGAGCGGGTGTGCTCGAGCACCTCGGGCTCGATCTGGAAGCTCTTCTCCGGGTCGAAGCCGAGGATCCGCTTGACCTCGGCGACCTCGTCGGCGCCCAGCGCGGCGCCGTGCGCCTTGCCGGTGTTCATCTTGGTGGGCGCCGGGAAGCCGATGACCGTCCGGATCAGGATGAACGACGGGCGGCCGGTCTCGGCCTTCGCGTTCTCGATCGCCTCGAGGATCCCGCTGACGTTCTCGCCGCCCTCGACGACCTGGACGTGCCAGCCGTAGGCCTCGTAGCGCTTCGCGGTGTCCTCGGACAGCGCGATGGTGGTGTCGTCCTCGATGGAGATCTTGTTGTCGTCGTAGAAGACGATGAGGTTGCCCAGCTCCTGGCGCCCCGCGATCGAGGAGGCCTCGCTGGTGATGCCCTCCTCGATGTCCCCGTCCGAGGCGATGACGTAGACGAAGTGGTCGAACGGCGAGGAGCCCTCCGGGGCGTCCGGGTCGAACAGACCGCGCTCGCGGCGCGAGGCGATGGCCATGCCGACCGCGGAGGACAGGCCCTGGCCGAGCGGCCCCGTCGTCATCTCGACGCCGTTGGGGGTGGCCTCCAGCTCCGGGTGGCCCGGGGTCTTGGAGCCCCAGGTCCGCAGCGCCGCCAGGTCCTCCATCTCCATGCCGTAGCCGGCGAGGAAGAGCTGGATGTACAGGGTCAGGCTGGAGTGGCCCGCGGAGAGGACGAAACGGTCACGCCCGACCCAGCCCGGGTCGGTGGGGTCGTGCCGCATGACGCGCTGGTAGAGGACGTACGCGAGCGGGGCCAGGCTCATGGCCGTACCCGGGTGGCCGCTGCCGCACTTCTGCACGGCGTCGGCGGCCAGCACGCGGATCGTGTCGACGGCGCGCTTGTCCAGGTCGGACCAGTCGTCCGGGACGTGCGCCGTGGTCAGTGCCTCGATCTCGGACTCCGTTGCAGACACGCCTGAAGCTCCTGTCCTCGTGGGTGGGGGCGCCGGCCTACCCGTGGGGGCGTTGTCCAGTCTTCTGTCCCTGCCCCGCGTCCGCCACGACGTCGACGGCGTGGACCGGCCGGCGCGTCCGGCTCGACCCCGGACTCTAGCGGCCGGTCGACGGACGCCGCCCGATCCTGCGTCGATCGGACACCGACCGGACTACCCCGGGACCCCGGCGCGCATTCCACCGGTTAGCATCGACGCGTTGTAGAAGTCGGTCCGTGGGCTGTGCGTTCGATACGGGCCGGTGGACGCGGCACCCACCACAGTCCGTCGGCGAGCGAGGTAGCAACTGGTGAGCGCACCCGTCTCACACCGGGGAGCGGCCGAGAGGCCCGACCGGACGGGACCCCCGGGGCCGGTGCCGGTACCCGTCGGCGGACGGCTCGCGCGGTTCCGGGACACGGTGCGCGCCTACCTCGGGCTCACCAAGACGCGCATCATCGAGCAGTTGCTCGTCGTCACGGTCCCGGCGATGGTCCTGGCCGAGCGCGCGATCCCGTCCGTGTGGCTGATCCTGGCCACGCTGGTCGGCGGGGCGATGGCCGCGGCCAGCGCGCACGCGCTGAACTGCGTGGTCGACGCCGACATCGACGCCAAGATGAAGCGCACGGCGCGGCGGCCCACCGCCCGCGGCGAGGTGCCCCGGCGCAATGCGCTGGTGTTCGGCCTGGTGCTGGGCGCGCTGTCGGCGGTCTGGCTCTGGGCCACCACGAACCTGCTCTCCGCGCTGCTCTCGGTGGCCGCGATCGCGTTCTACGTGCTCGTCTACACGCTGGTGCTCAAGCGGCGGACCTCGCAGAACATCGTGTGGGGCGGCGCCGCCGGGTGCATGCCGGTGGTCATCGGCTGGTCGGCCGTCACCGGCACGGTCGGGTGGCCCGCGCTGGTGATGTTCGGCGTGATCTTCTTCTGGACGCCGCCCCACTTCTGGGCGCTGGCCATGAAGTACAAGGACGACTACGCCGCCGCCGAGGTGCCGATGCTCCCGGTCGTGGCCACGCCGCGGCAGGTCTCGGTGCGGATCGTCGCCTACTCGTGGGTGATGGCGCTCTGGACCTTCCTGCTCCTGCCGGTCACCTCGTGGATCTACGTCGCGTTCGCGCTGCTGGGCGGCGTGTACTTCGTGGTCACCGCGCACCGGCTGCACGCCGGCGTGAAGGCGGGCCGGGAGGTGGCGCCGATGCGGCTGTTCCACCTCTCCAACCTCTACCTCTGCGGCCTCTTCCTGACGATCGCCGTCGACGCCGCGATCGGCCTGCCCACCGTCCTCTGAGCGGCTCCGCCGCCCCGTGCGCGGTCGGTGGTGCTCCGGCACCACCGACCGCGCACGCGCTCCTCACCGCAGGAGTTCGGGGGTCCGCCACGGCTCACCGAGCACGTGGTGGGCGAGGAAGGCGTGGACCGTCTCGTACCAGAGCACGGCGTGCTGGGGCGTGAGCACCCAGTGGTTCTCGTCCGGGAAGTACAGGAACCGGTGCGGGTTCTTCCCGGGGTCGGCCACGCGGGACTGCAGGTCCCACCACAGCCGCAGGCCCTCGCCGATCGGGACGCGGTAGTCCTTGTCGCCGTGGATCACCAGCATCGGCGTGGTGATCGCGTCGACGTGGTGGTGCGGGCTGTTCTCCGCCGCCATCTCCGGCGTCATCTCGATGAGCCAGTAGTCGGCGAAGTCCGTGGTCGGGCCGAACTGGTCGAGGGCCCACAGGCTGGCGTGCGTGACGATCGCCCGGAACCGGTCGGTGTGCCCGGCGATCCAGTTGGCCATGTAGCCGCCGAAGGAGCCGCCCATCGCCGCGGTACGGGAGGCGTCGACCTCGGGGAGCGTCTCCGTGACGTTCGTGAGGACCATGAGGTCCGTGTAGGGCGGGCCGCCCCAGGCACCCCAGCCGCGCTGCACGAAGTCCTGGCCGTAGCCGGTGGACAGCGCGGGGTCCGGCAGCAGCACGGCATAGCCGCGGGCGGCCATGAGCCACGGGTTCCACCGCCACTGCCAGGCGTTCCAGCTGTTCAGGGGGCCGCCGTGCACCCAGAGCAGCAGGGGCGCCGGGTCGTCCGTCTCCGGCAGCACCAGCCAGGCGCGCAGCGGTGAGCCGTCCTCCGCCGTGGCCGTGACCTCGGTGAGGGTGCCCGGCAGGGCCGGCTGTTCGGCGGGGCCGGGCAGGAGCGTGGGCTGCTGGTCGGCCGTGTGCGCGTCGAGCCGGACCGGGGCGGGCGGGCTGTCGACGGCGGAGCGCAGCGCGAAGACGTACGCGCCGTCGGGCGAGACGACGGGGTCGGTGTAGGCGCCGTGGTCGCCGGTCAGCCGGGTGACGGCACCGGTCTGCACCTCGACCCGGAACAGCGGGCCGCAGCCCTGCTCGTCGGCCGTGACGATCAGCGCGGACGAGTCCGGCGTCCAGGTGAGGGCGGTCGGCCACCGGTCCCAGTCGTCGGCCGGCCCGCGGGCTCCTCCGTCGGTCCCGTCGCCGGCGAGCGGCACGAGCACGAGCGTCTGCCGTGGGGCCCGTTCGGGGGTGGAGCGGCGGGTGCGGATCGCGGCGACGGTCCGCCCGTCGGGGCTGACGCGCGGGGTGCCGAAGTCGTGGCCGGGGTCGTCCAGCAGGGTGCGCCGCTCCCCGGTGGTGGTGTCGAACGCGACCACGGTGGCGCGGGAGGCGCCGTGGCCGTCGGACACGTTCCACCCGGTCACGGCCGTGCGGCCGTCCGGGGCGATGTCGGCCGAGGTGTCGACGAGCGCGCCGCCGGGTGCGGGCGTGAGGTCCGTCCACGGCTCGCCGGGGCGGGCGGCCAGCAGCCGGGCCTCGTCCGGGCCCAGGTCGTGGTCCCAGAACCGGACCGGGTAGCCGTCGTGCAGGATCGCCGAGATCTTCTTCTCGCTGCGCGCCTTGCGGCGGGCGGCGTCGTCCTCGCCGCTCACGGCCCCCGGCAGGGTGGCCGAGGTGACCAGCAGGGTGCCCGCCTCCCGGGCGACGAGCGGGCTTGCGATCCCACCCGGTCGGGTCCGCACGACGTGCGCCTCGCCGCCGCCCGCGGGCAGCGACCACAGCGCCGCGGCGTCGGGCGCGTCGGGCGCCGCCTCCGGATCGGGGCGGGCGGAGACGAAGAGGAGGTCACCCTCCGGAGTGAAGGCGGGCGCGGACTCGCCCTTCCCGCTGCGGGTCAGCCGGTGCGCCGGGGCCTCGCCCGCGGGGTCGACCTCCCATAGGGCGGGCCGCCACGCCGTCCGGTCGCGGTCCAGGTGCGCGACCGTGGTGACCAGCCGCGACCCGTCGGGGGAGAGCGCGAGGCCGGCGAGGCGGGGGAGCGCGACGAAGGACTGCAGGTCGGCGAACGGGGTGCCCGGCGGGGTGGCGGGCTCGGCGGGGGAAACAGGCTCGGACACGTCCCATGCCTACACCGTCCCGCCCGTCCGGAGGGGACGGGCTGCGGCGGTGCGCGGGGTGCGGCGGACAATGGCCGGGGCACGACGAAAGGGGCTGTGGAGTGACGTCAGCGCAGGCGACGGCCGGTCGGACGGTGATGAGCCGGGCCGTCGGCACGGCGGTGGTCGCCGTGACGTTCGTCGTCACGATGATCGGGACCACGCTCCCGACGCCGCTCTACCCGCTGTACGAGCAGCGGTACGGGTTCGGCGGCCTGATGGTGACCGTGATCTTCGCGACCTACGCCGTGGGCGTCGGCGCCGCCCTCGTGGTCCTCGGGAACCTCTCCGACCGCATCGGGCGACGCCCGGTGCTGCTGGCCGGCCTGGCGTTCGCGCTGGTCAGCTCGCTGGTGTTCGTGATCCCCGCGGAGCCCGCGCTGTTCGTGGGGCGGTTCCTGTCCGGCGTCTCGGCGGGCATCTTCACGGGCACCGCCACTGCGACGATCATCGACCTGGCCGGCGAGGACCGGAAGGCCCGGGCCGGGCTGGTCGCCGCCGCGGTCAACATGCTGGGGCTGGGCCTCGGGCCGGTGCTGGCCGGGGTCCTCGCGCAGTACGCGCCGCTGCCGCTGGACCTGTCCTACCTCGTGCACGCGGCGCTCGTGGTCGCCGCGACGGTCGCCCTGTGGTTCGTGCCCGAACCGGTGGAACGGCGGGGGCCCTTCCGGATCGAGCCGCTGCGGGTCGGCGGGGTGCCGGAGGAGGTGCGCGGGGTGTTCGTGCGCGCCGCGATCGGCGGGTTCGCGGGCTTCGCCGTGCTCGGTCTGTTCACGGCCGTGTCGCCGTCCGTGCTGGTCCAGGTGCTGGGCCGGACCAGCCACGTGGTCGTGGGGCTCGTGGTGTTCCTGATGCTCGGGGCATCGGCGCTCGGCCAGGTGCTGTCGGCCTCCGTGCCCGAGCGGCTGGCGCTCCCGGGCGGCTGCGGCGGGCTGGCCGTCGGTGCCGCGCTGATCGGCACGGGCATCGCGACGGCCTCGCTCGCCCTGTTCTGCATCGGCGCCGCGATCGCCGGGCTCGGCCAGGGCATGAGCTTCCGGGCAGGGCTGGGCGCGGTCGGCTCGCGCGCGCCGCAGGAGGTCCGCGGGGCCGTGGTCGCGACCTTCTTCCTGGTCCTCTACGTCGCCATCTCGCTGCCGGTGATCGGCGTGGGCGCGGCCGCGCAGGCCTTCGGCCTGGTGCCGGCGGGCGTGGTGTTCTCGGGGCTCGTGGCGCTCCTGGCGCTCATCGCGGTGGTGCTGACGCTGCGGGCGAGCAGGCGCGCGGCCTGAGCGTCCCGGCCCGCGGTGGTCACGGCACACCCGCCGGTGATGCGGCACACCCGCTCCGGCGGCGCCGCACACCGGATCGGTCAGTGGCACACGCCGTCGACCGGGTGTGCGGGGCCTCTCGGGATGTGCGGGCCGGGCGGATCCGCCAGCCGCAGGCCCGCGGACCTCGACGGCCAGGGCGCCGGTGACGAGCGATCGGACCCCGCGCCAGCGACGCGACAGCGGCGCGCCGGGTCCTGCCGTGCGGTACGGGGACAGTGGGCCGGCCAGCGGCGGGCCCGCGGGCGCGCGGCTTCCGTCCACTGCTGTCGTTCTTCACGCAGCTCCCACACCCGTTCGGACGCCGTACAGGCCATCGGCCGGGTGTGCGGCGGACGTCGCCGGTGTGCGACCGGGTCCGAGCGGTTGTGCCGGGAACCGGCGGGTGTGCGCGGCGCACACCCACTCAGCGCTCCTGGCGACCGCGGACCCCCCACCCGGCGGGAGGCGATCGGCGCTCAGCGGCTGGCGGCGAGGGTGGGCTCGGAGGCCGGGGACTCGACGGCCGGGGGTGCGGGGGCGCGGTGGCTGGTGGCCGCCCAGACCCCCGCAGCGGCGGCGGTGGTGAGCGCCGCGCCGAGCACGTGCAGGGCGACGAGGACCTCGGGCACGCCGAGGGCGTACTGGATCCCGCCCAGCGCGCCCTGAGCCAGTACGACGGCCACGAGGACGCCGTAGCGGCGCTTCAGCCGGGCGGGGGCACCGGCCGTCCAGAGCGCAAAGCCGAGGCCGACGAGCAGGCCGAGGTAGGCGAACAGCAGGTCCGCGTGCAGCTGCGCCAGCGCGGGCACGCCGATCCCGAGGCGCGGGGTGGCCGCGTCGCCCGCGTGCGGGCCGGCGGCGGTGACCAGCGTGCCGGCGACCAGCAGCGCCCCCAGCACCACGCTGCTCACCACGGTGAGCATCCGCACCGGGCGCGGCACGGTCCGGGTGACGGGCCCGCCGGCGGTTGCCTCGTCGACGAGTTCGACCGCGAGCCAGACCAGGATCGTCGAGGCGAGGAAGTGCGGCATCACGCTCCACCACGCCAGGCCCGCGAGCACGGTGAACCCGCCGATCACGGCCTGCGCCACGACGCCGAGCGGCATCGCGAGCGCCAGCCAGGTGAGCCGGCGGCGGCGCGGCCGGACGGTGAGCGCCGCGAGGAAGGTCAGCCCGGCCACGATCACGAGGAACACCGACAGCAGCCGGTTGCCGAACTCGACCCACTGGGTCAGCGGCGCGATCTCGGGGTGCGGCTCGGGCACGAGCGAGCCGGGGAAGCAGTTCGGCCACGTGGGGCAGCCCAGGCCGGAGCCGGTCACCCGCACCACCGCGCCCGTGACCATGATCCCCGCCTGCCCGATGAGCGACAGGATCGCCAGCCGCCGCATCCACAGCGGGGACGTCGCCGGCACGCGCCGCAGCAAGTTCACACTACGGATGGTAGAAGATGCGGCTCAGCGCAGGCGGACGGCCTTCACCGCCACCCCGCCGGCCACGGCGGCCCACGCGAGCAGCACCAGGACCGCGCCGATCCCGGGGGCGGTGCCGTCCACGAGCGGCGCGCGCAGGCCCTCGGCCAGCGCCCCGGACGGCAGCGCGGCGGCCACCGCGGCGATCCCCCCGGGCAGCTGGTCCAGCGGGATCACGATGCCGCCGCCGAGCAGCAGCACGAACCACACGAGGTTGGCCACCGCCAGCACGATCTCGGCGCGCAGCGTCCCGCCGAGCAGGATCCCCAGCGCACCGAAGGCGGCACAGCCGAGCAGCACCATGAGCAGCGCCCAGCCCAGGCCGGCGACGTGGGGCCGCCAGCCGAGCAGCGCCGCGACCACCCCGAGGATCACCAGCTGCACCACGACGACGGCGAGGACGGCCGCGAGCCGGCCGGCCACCAGCAGCCAGCGGGGCAGCGCGGTGGCGGCGAGCCGCCGGATCACCCCGTACCGGCGGTCGAAGCCCAGCGCGATGGCCTGGCTGGTGAACGCCGTCGACATCACCGCCAGCGCCAGCACGGCCGGCACCACCGAGGCCACCCGCGGCTCCGGCAGCGGCACGACCCGCAGCACGGACAGCCCGACGAGCAGCACGACGGGAATCAGCAGGGTGAGCAGCACCTGCTCGCCGTTGCGCAGCGCCAGGCGGGTCTCGGTGCCCGCCTGGGTCAGCAGCATCCGGCCCAGCCGGCCCCGTCCGGGCGCCGGGGTGAAGGTCCCGGGTGCGAACAGCTCCCTCACGACCGCAGCTCCCGTCCGGTCAGGTCCAGGAAGACGTCCTCGAGGCTGCGCCGGGCCACCTGGACGTCGTCGGCGAGGGCGCCCTGGCCCGCGCACCAGCCGGTGATCGCGGACAGGACGTGCGGGTCGATGCGCCCGCGGACGACGTAGCGGCCGGCCACCGTCTCGGCCGCGCGGTAGCCCGCGGGCAGCGCGGCGGTGAGCGCCTCGACGTCCATCCCGGTGCGGGCACGGAAGCGCAGCTCCTGCTCGTCCCCGCCCGCGGTGAGCTCGGCCGGGCTGCCGGCGGCCACGACGCGGCCGTGGTCGACGATCACGACCTCGTCCGCCAGCGCCTCGGCCTCCTCCATGAGGTGCGTGGTCAGCAGGACCGCGACCCCGTCCCGGCGCAGCGCGGAGACGAGGTCCCACACCACCCGGCGGGCCTGCGGGTCCATCCCGGCCGTCGGCTCGTCGAGGAACACCAGCTCCGGCCGCCCGACGACGGCGCACGCCAGCGCGAGCCGCTGCTGCTGCCCGCCGGAGAGCCGTTTGTACGGGGTCCGCGCGGCGCCGGACAGCCCGAGCACCTCGATCAGCCACGCGGGGTCGAGGGGGTGGGCCGAGCACGCGGCGACGAGCCGCAGCATCTCGCCGGCCTTCACGGCCGGGTACGCGCCGCCGCCCTGCGGCATGATCCCGATGCGCGCCCGCAGCGCGTCGGGCGCGCCGGCCGGGTCCAACCCGAGCACGCGGACCTCGCCCTCGTCGGCGCGCTGGAAGCCCGTGCAGACCTCGATCGTGGTGGTCTTCCCCGCGCCGTTGGGCCCGAGCAGCGCCAGGACCGTCCCGCGGCCCAGGGTCAGGTCCAGCCCCGCGACGGCCGTGGTCGCGCCGAACCGCTTGACCAGGCCGCGGACGGACACGGCCGTGTCCTCCGCAGCGGTCTCCGCGGCGGGCGCCGCGGCGCCCGGGACGGCCTCGCCCGACCGGGCCGACGGGGGGATCTGCACAACGGACGAGTCTAGGCAGGGGTCCGCGCGGCGGGCGCGGCACCCGGATCGCGCACCGCGTCGGGGCGCGACGTGTACCGGACGAGGAGCAGTCCGACGAGCAGGATCACGGCGCCGGCCACGATCCCGAAGGGCAGCTGGTAGGCGCGGAAGTTGAAGTCCGCGCCGGTGGGCGGGACCATCAGCGCGATGATCGCCGACGCGGCCAGCGCGAACCGCCGGTAGCGCGGCATCCCGCGGGTGGCGGCGAGCGGGATCGCCGCCCACAGCAGGTACCACGGGTGCACCACCGGCCCCAGCAGCACCACGGCACCCAGCCCGACGCCCACGCCCGTCACGGGGTCGATCAGACCCTTCAGGCACACCCACAGCAGCCAGCCGCAGGCCACTGCGGCGGCGAGGCCGCCGAGCCCGCGGGTGAGGGTGAGCGTGGTGTCGGTGTGGTCGCCGAGCCCGGCGAGGATGCCGATCTGGCCGGAGAGCTGGCCGAGGTCGGTGGACAGCGACATCCAGCTGCGGATGGTGTTGGCGGTGCCCTGGGTGGCGATCCAGCCGAAGCCCAGCCCGGTGCCGACGCCGATGACGGCGTACACCGCGACGGCCACCCCGGCGAGCGCCGCGGCCGCCGCCGCGACGTCCCGGATCCGCCCGCCCCACCTCCTGGCCAGGTCCATCCCGAGGAAGCCGAGCGCGAGCAGCGCGGGCAGCTTCACCGACGCGCCGAGCGTGATGAGTGCCGCGCCGGCGACCCAGCGGGGCCAGGGGACCGGCTCGTCGGGATCACCGAGCGCCAGGTGCAGCCCGGCGAGCAGCAGCCCGAGCATGAGCGCCTCGTTGTGGATGCCGCTGACCAGGTGGAACAGCACCAGGGGATTGGCCGCGCCGAGCCACAGCGCCAGGCCCGGCTCGATCCCGCACCGGCGGGCCAGCTTGGGCAGCGCCCAGAGGATCAGGGCCACGCCGCCCAGCGCGAGCGCGCGGTGCGCCAGCACGCCGAACACGACGTCGTTGCCGGTCAGCGCGGTGATCCCCCGCCCGACGACGAGGAACAGCGGCCCGTAGGGCGCCGGCGTCTCCCGCCAGATCGTGGGGATCGTGCGGGTCAGGGGGTCGTCGACGCCGAGGGCCTGCGCGGGCCCGAGGACGTACGGGTCGAGCCCGCGGGCCACGATCGCCGACTGCGCGAGGTAGCTGTAGACGTCCTTGGAGAACAGCGGGGGCGCGAGCGCCAGCGGCAGCGCCCAGAGAATCCCGGCGCGGCCGATCGAGCGCCGGTCCGGCGCGGGCGGCACCGCGCCGCGCGCGGAGAGCATCCGCCCGATCCACAGCCAGGCGAGCACCAGCATGCCCATGCCCGCGTAGGTCAGGGCGAGGGCGAGGGTCGCGTTGCGGGAGGGAAGGCCGATCAGCCGCAGGCCGTTGAGCGGGTTGGGGACGGGCAGGGCCCCGGCACCCAGGGCGCCGACGGCCATGAGCAGCGCTCCCGTGAGCCCGAGCCGGCGCGCCGGTCCGGCCGGATCGGCCGCGACGGGCCGGTCCGCCGGCGGCGACCCGGTGGGGTCCAGGGCGGGGGCGGCCATGCCGGGGAGCCTAACGACCGGCGCCGCGACCCCCGCCCGGAGCCGAGGGCCGGCACTGCGGGCGGCCCGGCACGGGCCGACGAGCGGCCGCCGACCGGTGAGCGTGGTGAGTCCGCTCACCCGCGCGGGGGGCCGCCTTTGCCGCGCCCGGGCATATACGCAACACTGGTGTTGTGAAAACAGCCGGACCGAGCACCGAGACCCGGGCGCCGCAGGCGTCCGCCGTCGCCGTGCCCGCACCGGCCGGGCACCCCGCGCACGTCCCCGCCCACGCCGAGGGCCGGACACGGCTCGCCGTCGCCCGGCTCCTGCTGGAGCAGGGGCCGATCACGGCCGCGGAGGTCGCGTCCGACCTGGAGCTCTCGGCCGCCGCAGTGCGCCGGCACCTGGACGCCCTGATCGCCGACGGCGAGGCGGAGACCCGGGAGGCGCCGCGGCGCACCCGGCGCTCGCGGGGCCGCCCGGCCAAGCAGTTCCTGCTCACCGACGCGGGCCGGGTCCGCTTCGGGCACGGCTACGACGACCTGGCCACCTCGGCCCTGCGGTTCCTCGCGGCGCACGCGGGGGAGCAGGCCGTCGGCGAGTTCGCCCGGTCCCGGGTGCACGAGCTCCTCGGCGGCACCGAGGACGAGATCCACTCGGCCGGCACGCCCGAGGAGCGGGCCGAGGCACTCGCGAGGGTGCTCACGTCCCGGGGGTACGCCGCGGCGGCCCGCGAGGCGGGGCACGGCGTGCAGCTGTGCCAGCACCACTGCCCGGTGGCCCACGTCGCGGCCGAGTTCCCGGAGCTCTGCGAGGCCGAGACCGCGGCCTTCGCGGAGGTCCTGGGCACGCACGTGCAACGCTTGGCCACCATCGCGCGCGGCGACTCCGCGTGCACCACCCACGTCCCCACCGTGTTCCCGGAGGCTCCCGAACGCCTCCGGATCGGGCAGCGCCCGGGACCGGCGGGGCAGGAAGCGACCACCACGTCCCCGAGAGGGAGGCAGTCTTCATGACGACCACTCCTGAGGTGAAGCCAGGGCTCACGCAGGAGGAGACGCTCGCGACGCTCGGCCGGTACGACTTCGGCTGGTCCGACCCGGACGTCGCCGGCGCGTCCGCCCGTCGCGGTTTGTCCGCCGACGTGGTGGCCGACATCTCCCGCCTGAAGAACGAGCCGCAGTGGATGCTCGACTTCCGGCTCAAGGCGCTGGACCTGTTCGAGCGCAAGCCGATGCCGCGCTGGGGCTCGGACCTGTCGGGCATCGACTTCGACAACATCAAGTACTTCGTGCGGTCCACGGAGAAGCAGGCCACCTCGTGGGAGGACCTGCCCCCGGACATCAAGAACACCTACGACAAGCTGGGCATCCCGGAGGCCGAGAAGGCCCGCCTGGTCGCCGGTGTCGCCGCGCAGTACGAGTCCGAGGTCGTCTACCACCAGATCCGCGAGGACCTGGAGGAGCAGGGCGTCATCTTCCTGGACACCGACACCGGCCTGCGTGAGCACCCGGAGCTGTTCAAGGAGTACTTCGGCTCGGTGATCCCGAGCGGCGACAACAAGTTCTCGGCGCTGAACTCCGCCGTGTGGTCGGGCGGCTCGTTCATCTACGTGCCGCCGGGCGTGCACGTCGAGATCCCGCTGCAGGCCTACTTCCGGATCAACACCGAGAACATGGGCCAGTTCGAGCGGACGCTGATCATCGCGGACGAGGGCTCGTACGTGCACTACGTCGAGGGCTGCACCGCGCCGATCTACAAGTCGGACTCGCTGCACTCCGCGGTCGTCGAGATCGTCGTCAAGAAGAACGCCCGGGTCCGGTACACGACCATCCAGAACTGGTCGAACAACGTGTACAACCTGGTCACCAAGCGGGCCAAGGCCGAAGAGGGCGCCACCATGGAGTGGGTCGACGGCAACCTCGGCTCCAAGGTGACCATGAAGTACCCGGCCGTGATGCTGATGGGCGAGTACGCCAAGGGCGAGGTCCTGTCCATCGCGTTCGCCGGCGAGGGCCAGCACCAGGACGCGGGCGCGAAGATGACGCACCTCGCGCCGAACACGTCGTCGACGATCATCTCGAAGTCGGTGGCGCGCGGCGGCGGCCGGACGTCGTACCGCGGCCTGATCCGGGTCAACCCGCGGGCCAAGAACTCGAAGAGCACGGTCAAGTGCGACGCGCTGCTGGTCGACACGATCAGCCGCAGCGACACCTACCCGTACGTCGACATCCGCACGGACGACGTGCAGATGGGCCACGAGGCCACCGTCTCGAAGGTGTCGGACGACCAGCTCTTCTACCTGATGAGCCGCGGTCTCACCGAGGACGAGGCCATGGCGATGGTCGTGCGCGGGTTCGTCGAGCCCATCGCGCGCGAGCTCCCCATGGAGTACGCCCTCGAGCTGAACCGCCTGATCGAGCTGCAGATGGAGGGTTCCGTCGGATGACGGTTCCGAGCAACGCCCCGGAGGTCGCGGGGCTCGCCCCCGAGCTGGCCGGCGCGAAGGAGGGACAGGGCGAGAAGCCCGTCCTGTCCGCCGGAGAGCGCTTCACCTCCTACGACGTCGAGGCCTTCGAGGTCCCCGGCGGCCGGGAGGAGAACTGGCGGTTCACCCCGCTCAAGCGGCTCAAGGGCCTGCACGACGGCAGCGCGCCGCTCGACGGCCGGGCCCCGGTCACGGTGCCCACCGCCGAGGGCGTGACCGTGGAGACCGTCGGGCGGGACGACGCGCGGATCGGCGAGGGCGGCGTCCCCGCCGACCGCGTCGCCGCGCAGGCCTGGTCGGCCTTCGCCGAGGCCACCGTCGTCACGTTCGACGGCACCCCCGAGCCCCTCACGATCACCGTCGACGGCCCCGGCGCCGGGTCGACGGCCGCGGGACACCTGCAGCTGCGCACCACCCCGTTCGCCGAGGCCACCGTGGTGCTCGAGCACCGCGGGTCCGGCGTGCTGGCGGACAACCTGGAGGTCGTGCTCGCCGACTCCTCGCGGCTGACCCTGGTGGTCACCGACGAGTGGGCGGACGACGCGGTGCACGTGTCGGCGCAGCACCTGTCGATCGGCCGGGACGCGACCCTCAAGGTCGTCTCGGTCTCGCTCGGCGGGGACCTCGTCCGCGTCAGCCCCACGGTGACCTACCGCGCCCCGGGCGGCGACGTCGACCTGGTCGGGCTGGGCTACGCCGACGCCGGGCAGCACCTCGAGCAGCGCCTGCTGGTCGACCACGCGGTGCCGCACTGCAAGTCGAACGTGCTCTACAAGAACGCCCTGCAGGGCCGCGCCGGCACCACCGACGCGCACACCGTGTGGATCGGCGACGTGCTGATCCAGGCGGCCGCCGAGAACACCGAGACCTTCGAGTTCAACCGCAACCTGGTGCTCACCGAGCACGCCCGCGCGGACTCGGTGCCGAACCTCGAGATCGAGACCGGCGAGATCGTGTCGGCGGGCCACGCCAGCGCGACCGGCCGGTTCGACGACGAGCAGCTGTTCTACCTGCAGAGCCGCGGCATCCCCGAGGACCAGGCCCGGCGCCTGGTCGTCCGCGCGTTCTTCGGCGAGATCCTGCAGCGGATCCCCGCCGCCACCCTGCCCGACCTGCGCGAGCGGCTCGAGGCGGCCATCGAGGCCGAGCTCGCCGTGACCGGCGTCTGAGCCCTTCCCACCACAGGAGTTCCGAACAGCGATGTCCACCCTGGAGATCAAGGACCTGCACGCGTCGGTCAGCACCGACGACGGTCCGAAGCCGATCCTGCGCGGTGTCGACCTGACCGTGAAGGCCGGCGAGACCCACGCGATCATGGGGCCGAACGGCTCCGGCAAGTCCACGCTCGCCTACGCGATCGCGGGCCACCCGAAGTACGAGATCACCTCGGGCGAGGTCCTGCTCGACGGCGAGAACGTGCTCGAGATGAGCGTCGACGAGCGGGCCCGGGCCGGCCTGTTCCTCGCCATGCAGTACCCCGTCGAGGTGCCCGGCGTCTCGATGGCGAACTTCCTGCGCTCGGCGGCCACCGCGATCCGCGGCGAGGCCCCGAAGCTGCGCACGTGGGTCAAGGAGGTCAAGGGCGCGATGTCCGACCTCGGGATCTCCGAGGAGTTCGCCGACCGCTCGGTGAACGAGGGCTTCTCCGGCGGCGAGAAGAAGCGCCACGAGGTGCTGCAGCTCGCCCTGCTGAACCCGAAGATCGCGATCCTCGACGAGACGGACTCCGGCCTGGACGTCGACGCGCTGCGGGTCGTGTCCGAGGGCGTCAACCGCTTCCGCTCGCCCGAGAACGGCGTCCTGCTGATCACGCACTACACGCGGATCCTGCAGCACATCACGCCGGACTTCGTGCACGTGTTCGCCGGCGGCCGGGTCGTCGAGTCGGGCGGCCCCGAGCTGGCCGACGACCTCGAGAAGAACGGCTACGAGCGGTTCGTCGCGCAGGTGGCGGCGTCGTGACCGCCGTCCAGGCCCCGAGCACGGGTCTGGACCTCGCCGCGATCCGCGACGACTTCCCGATCCTGTCGCGCACCGTCCGCGAGGGCCGCCCGCTGGTGTACCTGGACTCCGGGGCCACCTCGCAGCGGCCCCGCCAGGTGCTCGACGCCGAGCGGGCCTTCCTCGAGACGCACAACGCGGCCGTGCACCGCGGCGCGCACCAGCTCGCCGAGGAGGCGACGGACGACTACGAGGGCGCCCGCTCGCGGATCGCCGTGTTCGTCGGTGCCGAGCCCGAGGAGCTGGTGTTCACCAAGAACGCCACCGAGGCGATCAACCTCGTGGCGTACGCGATGAGCAACTCCTCGATCCGCACGGGGCTGGGCCCGGAGTCGGAGCGGTTCGCGGTCGGCCCGGGCGACGAGATCGTCGTCACCGAGCTGGAGCACCACGCCAACCTGGTGCCGTGGCAGGAGCTGTGCCGGCGCACCGGGGCGACCCTGCGCTGGTACTCGGTCACCGAGGACGGCCGCATCGACCTCGACTCGCTCGAGCTGACCGACCGCACCAAGGTCGTGGCCTTCGCCCACCAGTCCAACGTCCTGGGCTCGATCGCCCCGGTCGAGGAGCTGGTGCGGCGGGCGCGGGCCGTCGGGGCGCTCACCGTGCTCGACGCGTGCCAGTCGGTGCCGCACATGCCGGTCAACCTGACCGCGCTCGGCGTCGACTTCGCGGCGTTCTCCGGGCACAAGATGCTCGGCCCGTCCGGGGTCGGCGTGCTCTACGGCCGCACCGAGCTGCTCGACGCGATGCCGCCCTTCATCACGGGCGGCTCGATGATCGAGATGGTGCGGATGGAGGGCTCGACCTACGCCCCGCCGCCGCAGCGGTTCGAGGCCGGCGTGCCGATGACCTCGCAGGCCGTCGGCCTCGGCGCGGCCGTGGACTACCTGTCCGCGATCGGTATGGACCGGGTCTTCGCCCACGAGCGCGAGCTCACGAAGGTCGCCCTGGACACGCTCCGCGAGGTCGAGGGCGTGCGGATCATCGGGCCGGACTCGCTCGAGCAGCGGGGCGGCGCGGTGTCGTTCGTCGTCGACGGGGTGCACGCGCACGACGTCGGGCAGGTGCTCGACGACCGGGGCATCGCCGTGCGGGTCGGGCACCACTGCGCGTGGCCGCTGCACCGGCGCTTCGGAATCGCGGCGACCGTCCGGGCGTCCTTCCACGTGTACACCACGGCGGAGGAGGTGGCCCAGCTCGCCGACGGCGTGCGGGCCGCCCGGGAGTTCTTCGGGGTCTGAGGATGCAGCTCGAGCAGATGTACCAGGAAATC
This sequence comes from Pseudonocardia yuanmonensis, assembly GCF_039542425.1. Lineage (NCBI taxonomy): Bacteria > Bacillati > Actinomycetota > Actinomycetes > Pseudonocardiales > Pseudonocardiaceae > Pseudonocardia > Pseudonocardia yuanmonensis. The sequence goes on along the minus strand of NZ_BAABIC010000003.1, from coordinate 218,931 downwards.
ATCCTGGACCACTACCGCCAGCCCCACGGGGCCGGCCTGCGGGACCCGTTCGACGCGGAGACCCACCACGTCAACCCGACCTGCGGCGACGAGGTGACCCTGCGGGTCAAGCTCGACGGCGACGGCGAGCACCGCACCGTGCGGGACGTGTCCTACGAGTCGCTCGGCTGCTCGATCAGCCAGGCGTCGACGTCCGTGCTGACCGACCTGGTCGTCGGCAAGAGCGTCACGGAGGCGTTCCGGATCCTGGAGTCCTTCCAGGAGATGGCGCAGAGCCGCGGGAAGGTCCCGGGCGACGAGGAGATCATCGGGGACGGGATCGCGTTCGCCGGGGTCTCCAAGTACCCGGCGCGCGTCAAGTGCGCCCTGCTCGGCTGGATGGCGTTCAAGGACGCCGTCGCGCGGGTGAAGGAGGAGGCATGAGCGACAACACCACCGGGACGACGGACGAGGAGGTCGTCCGCGGCGCCGCCGGGATGCCGGAGCCGCCGGCCGCCCCGGCCGACGGCGAGGGCCCCTCGCTCGACGACATCGAGGAGGCCATGCGGGACGTCGTCGACCCCGAGCTCGGGATCAACGTCGTCGACCTCGGCCTGGTCTACGGCCTGAAGGTCGAGGACAACAAGGCGATCATCGACATGACCCTGACCTCGGCGGCCTGCCCGCTGACGGACGTGATCGAGGAGCAGGCCCGCTCCGCCCTCACCGGCGGCAGCACCGGCGGCCTGGTCGAGGACATCACGATCAACTGGGTCTGGATGCCGCCGTGGGGCCCGGAGAAGATCACCGAGGACGGCCGCGAGCAGCTGCGCGCCCTCGGCTTCCGCGTCTAGACACCGTCCGCGAGTCGGCACTTCCGGTACACCGAGTCGCACCTCCCGGGACATCCCGGGACGTGGGTTCGGCGGCCCGGGAGTGCCGACTCGCGCGTTCTCAGCCGCCGTCGTCGCGCTCGCGGAGCAGATAGGGCTGCAGGTGGCGGTAGCCCCGTACCTGCAGCGGCTTGAGCCGGCGCACGCGGAACCGCCCGTCGCCCTCGATCCCCCGTGCGACCTCGCGGTCGACCAGCACGGTGTCGGGGCGGGCGTGGGTGGTGAGCCGGGCGGCGATGTTGACCGGCTCGCCGTAGACGTCGCCGAAGCGCAGCAGGACGTCCCCGGCGGCGAGCCCGATCCGCAGCTGGGGGAGCGAGGGTTCGCGTCGCACCCGCTCGCGCAGCCGCAGGGCGAGCTGCGCGCCCGCGGCGGGCTCGTCGGTCACGAAGAGGACCTCGTCGCCGACCGTCTTGACCAGCCGCCCGTCGTTCTCGGTGATGACGTCCGTGGTGCTGGCCTCGAAGTGCTCGATCATCTCGGCGAGCTCGGCGGGGGAGCGCCGGCGGGTGGTGCGGGTGAAGCCGACCATGTCCGCGAACCCGACGGTGAGGGTGCGGGTCTCGGTCGCGGTGTCGGCGCCGGAGTCGTCCTGCATGCCGCCGACGACGAACCGCGACATCGTCGCGGCGAGGTGTCGCCGCCAGATGTAGACGTGCAGCAGCTCCAGCTTCGGCAGCAGCCCGGCGGTGAACTCGACGGCCTGCTCGGCCGAGACCTGCCCGGCGCGATCGGCCAGCATCCGGGCGAGCATCCCGATCTGCCACTCGGCCAGCCGCGACACGGACTGGGCGATCGCCCGCAGCATCGCCTCCCGGACGTCGGCGGGGATCGCCGCGGCCGCGGGGTCGCGGCCCAGCATCGACGCCGCCTGGACGTCCCGGTCGGTGAAGAACACCGAGTCGTCGGGCACCTCGGGGAAGCCGAGCGCCCGCCAGAGCCGCACGGCCTCCTCGTCCGCGATGCCGGCCAGCTCGACGACCTCGGCGCGGGTGTGCCGCCGGGGGCCGCCCAGGACGATCTCCTCGAGCGCCGTGACCAGCTCGGTGGACTCGTCGAGCCGCCGCCGCTCGCCGCGGTCCGCCGCCGCCAGGAACGCCTCGAGGTCCTGCAGCCAGCCCTCGCCCACGGGCCGGCTCAGGTGGTGTGCACGATCAGGACGTCGACGCCCGAGCGGCGCGCGACGTCGGACGGGACCGAGCCGAGGATGCGGCCGCTGAGGGTGTTGAGGCCCTTGTTGCCCACCACGAGCAGGTCGGCCTTGCGCTCCTGGACCGCCTTGCGCAGCACGTCGGCCGGGGCACCGTCCTCCGCGATCTTGGAGATCTTGTTGGCGCCGACCGCCGCCGCCCTGTCCTCCGCGGTGCGCAGGACCTCCTCGGCCGGCGACCAGCCGCGCACCTGGTAGGCCTCGTCGCCGAGTGCGTCCTCGGCCTCGAGGGTGTCCTCGCGGGAGGCCGGCGTGTAGGCCGAGACCAGCACGAGCTCGGCGTCCGAGTCGCGGGCCACGGCGGCCGCGCGCTCCACGGCGACGTACGAGGTCGCGGACCCGTCCGTGCCGACGACGACGGTGGTGTAGGCGGACATGTGCCCTCCGGGGATCGGTCACACGATGGTCCCGGCAGATTACCGGCGGGTAGTCCGCTGACCTGCATCGACTCGCGAGCGTCACCCGGTGGTGGCGGGCCGGGCCCGGGGCAGCAGCGCCGGGCCCACCAGCCGGGCGCGCAGCGGCCAGTCCGCGCGGGCCCACAACGCGCGCATCGCCGCGGCCGTCCCGGGCAGGTCGGCGCGGCCGGTGAGGTACGCCCACCGGTGGTGCGTCGGCAGGCCCAGGAACACCTCGAAGAAGGCCGGAACCTGCTGCGGCGGCATGCGGAGCAGCGCCTCGAGCCCGCGGTGGCGCAGCACGTGCACCATCCTCGCCTGCGCCGGCCACACCACGGATCGGGCCGCGCGTCGGGGCGACGGGCCGACCAGCGCCTCGGCCAGCTGCGGCGCCAGCCGCAGGGCCGTGGCCACCGAGAAACCCGTGGCCGGATGGACCAGCGCGCCCGCCGCGCCGAACGCGGGCCCGGGGGCGAGCGCGGCGCCGATCGGGCTCTCGACGGGGAACCGGACGCGCTCCTCCCCGGCGTCGGCGGGCGGCCGGACGCCGTGGTGGGCGAGGCGGGCGTGCAACCGCTCGCGGAGCTCGGGCAGGGGCAGCCCGGGCCGGCGGGCCAGCGAGGTCTCCTCGACCAGCACCCGGCCCCCGCCGAGCGGCACGGCGTAGAGGAAGGTCGGCCAGGCCCCGCCGGCCCGGCCGTGGTCCTGCCGCCAGTCCATGAACAGCGCCTCGCCGGGGGCGACCAGCGCAGCGGCCGAGGTCTCGTCCACGACCACCCCGTAGGCCGTCTGCTCGGCGGCGGGCCGGCGGCCGCGGGCGGACCGGTGCCCCGTGGCGTCGACGACCAGGCGTGCCGGGATGCGCCCCTCGGCGAGCCGGGCGAACCCCGGCTCGCTGCCCACCACTTTCGCCCGGTGCAGCGTCACGCCGGCCAGCCCGGCGTCGAGGTGGGCGCGCAGGGCCGCGGTGTCGAGCACTGTGTAGTCCCAGCCCAGCCGGTGCTCGGTCAGCGCGACGGCCCGGCCGGTCGCCCGCGCGGCGACCACGCCGGCCGGCAGGTCCGGGGGCAGCTCGCCGGACCAGGCCGCGTAGGTCGCGCGCCACGGGCGGTCCGGGGCCGGGTCGGCGAGGGCGGTGCGCAGGCCGATCCGCGCGCAGGCCGCCGCGAGCGCGCGCCCGGCCGGGCCGCCTCCGGCCACGAGCACGTCCACCGCCCCGGGACCGGCCGGTGCCGGCCGAGCCGACCCCGCCGGCCCTGTCGACCCCGTCGACCCCGCCGACCCCGCCGACCCCGACCGGGCCGCCGGCTCCCGCACGTTCAGCCGTTCCTCCCGGAGGCCAGGGCGCCGCCGTCGACCCGGACGGTCTCGCCGGTGATCCAGCCCGAGGCGTCCGACACCAGGAACCCGACGGCCGCGGCGACGTCCTCCGGCGTGCCGAGCCGCTTCAGCGGGTAGCCGTTCGCCACGCCCTCCTCGTCCCGCTCGTACAGCGCGGCCGCGAACCGTGTCTTGACGACGGCGGGCGCCACGGCGTTGACCCGGACGCCCGGGCCCAGCTGGCCGGCCAGCTCCCCGGTGAGCCGGATCAGCGCGGCCTTCGACGCCCCGTACGCCCCGATCACCCCGGTGGAGCGGATCCCGGCCATCGACGCGATGTTGACGACGGCGCCGCCGTGGTCGCGCATCCAGGCCCGGTACGCGAGCTGCACGAACGCCAGCGGGGCGACGACGTTCACGTCGAAGATCTTGGAGACGGCGTCGAGGTCGGCGTCGACCAGCGGGCCGTACTGCGGGTTGATGCCGGCGTTGTTCACCAGGATCGCGAGGTTGCCGAACTCCTCGACGGTCCGGGCGACGGCCTCCTCGCGGTGCGCGGGGTCGCCGGCGTTGCCCGCCACGGTGAGCACGCGGCCGGGGGCGCCGAGCCCGGCGGCCGCGGTCTCCAGATCGGGCTGCTTGCGGCCGGTGATCGTGACGGACGCGCCGCGGGCCAGCAGTTCCGCGGCGATGGCCAGCCCGATCCCGCGGCTCGCGCCCGTGACGAGCGCGGCCCGGCCGGCGAGATCGCCGGGGCGATCTCCGGTGACTTCGGTCATGGCGGTGACCCTACGGGGGAAAACGGGGTGCGCGGGCCGGTAGCCTGGTGGCGTGATCCTGATCGAGTAGGCGCCGCGCCGCGGCACCCGTGTGCCGCCAGGCCGCCCTTCTCGTTCCGACCCCGTACCGGAGTCCCTTCATGATCACCGCCACCGACCTCGAGCTGCGCGCCGGCTCCCGCATCCTGCTGTCCGGGGCCACCCTGCGCGTGCAGCCGGGGGACCGGATCGGCCTCGTCGGCCGCAACGGCGCCGGCAAGACCACCTCCATGCGCGTCCTGGCGGGAGAGGGCGAGCCCTACGGCGGCGCCGTCTCCAGCAACTCGCCCGTCGGCTACCTGCCGCAGGACCCCCGTGAGGGCGACCTCTCCGTCACCGCCAAGGACCGGGTGCTGTCGGCCCGCGGCCTGGACGAGCTGCTGCGCAAGCTGGAGAAGGTCCAGACCAGGATGGCCGAGCTCGTCGACGGCCCGGAGAACGAGAAGGCCGTCCGCGAGTACGGGCGGCTGGAGGAGCGCTTCGCCGCCCTCGGCGGGTACGCCGCCGAGAGCGAGGCCGCCCGGATCTGCACCAACCTCGGCCTGCCCGAGCGGGTGCTGAACCAGCAGATCGCCACGCTCTCCGGTGGCCAGCGCCGCCGCGTCGAGCTCGCCCGCATCCTGTTCGCCGCGTCGGACGGCGGTTCGCAGAGCGCCACCACGCTGCTGCTCGACGAGCCGACCAACCACCTCGACGCCGACTCGATCACCTGGCTGCGCGGGTTCCTGCAGGCCCACGAGGGCGGGCTCGTGGTGATCAGCCACGACACGGACCTGCTGGCCGCCGTCGTGAACAAGGTGTGGTTCCTGGACGCGACCCGCGGCGAGGTCGACCAGTACAACATGAACTGGAAGCGCTACCTCGAGGCGCGCGCCACGGACGAGAAGCGCCGTCGCCGGGAGCGGGCCAACGCCGAGAAGAAGGCCTCCGCGCTGCACGCCCAGGCCGCGAAGATGGGCGCCAAGGCCACCAAGGCCGTCGCCGCCAAGAACATGGCGCGCCGGGCGGACGAGCTGCTGGCCGGGCTGGAGCCCGAGCGGCAGGCGGACCGGGTGGCGAAGATCCGCTTCCCCACGCCGGCGCCGTGCGGGCGCACCCCGCTCACCGCGGAGAACCTGTCCAAGGCCTACGGGTCGCTGGAGGTGTTCACCGGCGTCGACCTGGCCGTCGACCGCGGCACCAAGGTCGTGGTGCTGGGGCTCAACGGCGCGGGCAAGACCACACTGCTGCGGCTGCTGGCCGGCACCGAGCAGTCGGACTCCGGCGAGGTCGTCCCCGGGCACGGGCTGCGCACCGGGTACTTCGCGCAGGAGCACGACACGCTCGACATGGACGCCAGCGTCTGGGAGAACATCCGGCACGCCTCGCCGGACGCCCCGGAGCAGCAGCTGCGCACGGTCCTGGGGTCGTTCATGTTCTCCGGCGAGCAGCTGGAGCAGCTGGCGGGCACGCTGTCCGGCGGCGAGCGGACCCGGCTCGCGATGGCGGGGCTGGTGTCCAGCGCGGCCAACGTCCTGCTGCTCGACGAGCCCACCAACAACCTCGACCCGGCGAGCCGCGAGCAGGTGCTCGACGCGCTGCGCCGCTTCGAGGGGGCCGTCGTGCTGGTCACGCACGATCCCGGGGCCGTCGAGGCACTCGAACCCGACAAGGTGATCGTGCTTCCGGACGGTACCGAGGACCACTGGTCCGCGGACTACCTGGAACTCGTCCAGCTGGCGTAGGAGACACGCCCGTGACGCGGAGGTGACCTCCGCGTGACCTCCGACCTCCCCGCGATCACCCGTCCGCGTGATCCGAACGGGCGAACCGTTCACCGATCATGCGGGATGTTGCGCTGGCCACATCCCGACAGAAGGATCATCATGGCTCGCACCGACGAGCCGATCGGCGGCTCCGGTCCGCGGGCGGGGGTCCGCGGTGGGGCAGAGGAGGTCAAGTGTCGTGGCCGACCTGAAGAAGGGCGCCCGGATCACGGGCACCCAGCGGGACAAACTCGCCACCGATCTGAAGAAGAAGTACGAGAAGGGCGCCAGCATCCGCGCCCTGGCCGAGCAGACCGGGCGCAGCTACGGATTCGTGCACCGGGTGCTCAGCGAGACCGGGGTGACGCTCCGTGGCCGGGGCGGGGCGACCCGCACCAAGAAGAAGTAGCACCGCAGCACGACCCAGGACGTCACCGAACAGCCACACCACGTCACGCGCGCCCGCCACCGTTCGCAGCGCGACGGCGGCGGGTCGGCGCGCGAGCACCCGGGCCGGGGCGCATCATGGAACCGTCACGACGCGAATCGGGCGCTCGGAATGCATTGCGGAACCACAGTGCGCGCGATGAGCACGGAAATTCGCATTATGGTTCCGTGATGCAGTCCGGGTGAGGTGTGTGGACAGGCCTTTCACGATCATGCGCGGGATGACGCGCGCGGCCGACGCGCCGCGCTCCGTCGCCAAGGGCACGATCCCGCGGATCTGGGCGTTCGCCCGCCCCTACCGTCTCTGGCTGCTGGCCTTCCTGCTGCTCACGACCTGTACGGCCGTGATCGGCGTCCTGACCCCGATCCTCGCGGGGCGGGTCGTCAACGCCATCGTCGCGGGTGGGTCCGGCGCCGCGCGGAGCGTCGTCACGCTCGCCCTGGCCATCGCCGCGCTCGCCGTGGGCGAGGCCCTGATCGGGCTCGCCGCCCGCTGGTTCTCCGCACGGATCGGCGAGGGTCTGATCGTCGACCTGCGCACCGCGGTGTTCACGCACGTCCAGCGGATGCCCGTCGCCTTCTTCACCCGTACCCGCACCGGCGCGCTGGTCAGCCGGCTGAACAACGACGTCATCGGCGCCCAGTCGGCGATCACGACCACGCTCGCGAGCGTGCTGTCCAACGTCATCCAGCTGACCCTGGCGCTCGCCGTGATGATCGGCCTGGCGTGGCAGGTCACCGTGCTCGCCCTGCTCCTGCTGCCGATCTTCGTGCTGCCCGCCCGGCGGATGGGCCGGCGGATCGCCGACCTGCGGCGGGACTCGGCGGACCTCAACGCCGCGATGAGCACGCAGATGACCGAGCGGTTCTCCGCGGCGGGCGCCACGCTGGTCAAGCTGTTCGGGCGGCCGAAGGAGGAGGCCCGGGAGTTCGGCGAGCGCGCCGAGCGGGTCCGCGACATCGGCGTCCGGACGGCGATGGTCTCCCGGGTGTTCGTCACCTCCCTGTCGCTGGTCTCGGCCCTGGCGCAGGCGCTGGTCTACGGCCTCGGCGGCTGGCTGGCCGTCACCGGGCGGATCGAGCCGGGCACCGTCGTCACCCTGGCCCTGCTGCTCACCCGCCTCTACACGCCGATGACCGCGCTGGCCAACGCCCGCGTGGACGTCATGACCGCGCTCGTCGCGTTCGAGCGGGTCTTCGAGGTGCTCGACCTGCAGCCGATGATCACCGAACGGCTGGGGGCCCGGGCCCTCCCACCGGGGCCGGTGTCGGTGCGGTTCCGGGACGTGCACTTCTCCTACCCGACGGCCGAGCAGGTCTCGCTCGCCTCGCTCGAGGACGTCGCCGTGCTGGACCGACGGGCGCCGGGGGAGGTGCTGCACGGCATCGACCTCGACGTGCCGGCGGGATCGCTCCTGGCACTGGTCGGGCCGTCGGGAGCCGGGAAGTCGACGATCGCCTCGCTGCTCCCACGGCTCTACGACGTCGACTCCGGGGCCGTCGAGCTCTCCGGCGTCGACGTCCGGGACCTGAGCTTCGAGGCCCTGCGCGGCGCCGTCGGCGTCGTGACCCAGGACGGGCACCTGTTCCACGACAGCATCGCCGCCAACCTGCGCTACGCGCGGCCGGGGGCGACGGACGACGAGCTGCGCGAGGCCCTGCGCCGCGCCCGCCTCGGCGACCTGCTCGACCAGCTGCCCGACGGGCTGGAGACGGTCGTGGGGGAGCGCGGCTACCGGCTCTCCGGCGGCGAGCGGCAGCGGCTGACGATCGCGCGGCTGCTGCTGGCCCGGCCCCCGGTCGTCGTGCTGGACGAGGCCACGGCGCACCTCGACTCGGAGTCGGAGGCCGCCGTGCAGGACGCCCTGGCCGAGGCGCTGGCGGGCCGCACCGCGATCGTCATCGCGCACCGGCTCTCCACCGTCCGCGCCGCGGACCGGATCGCCGTCGTCGAGGCCGGGCGGGTCACCGAGCAGGGCACGCACGCCGAGCTGCTCGCCACGGAGGGGCGTTACGCCGCGCTGCATCGCACCCAGTTCGCCGACCCGGACGCGTCCGTCGACGCGCAGTGCCTCGTGCCGGGCTGCACCCACACGCACGAGGAGGGGGATCTGCCTCTCATGCGCTGACGGCGGGACGGGAATGGTTGTACCGTGCTAACGGTTGTGCCGTCGCAACCACTGTCCCGTTCGCTGCCCCTGGAGATCCCGTGCCCGAGCTCGACCGCAGGCGGCGCCTGCTGGTCCTGGTGATCTGCTGTTCCAGCCTGTTCGTGGTCAGCATGGACGCGACCATCGTCAACCTGGCGCTGCCGGCGATCCAGACCGATCTGTCGGCCTCCGTGACCTCGCTGCAGTGGACCATCGACGCGTACACGCTCACCCTGGCGAGCCTGCTCATGCTGGCCGGGTCGACGGCGGACAGGGTGGGGCGCAAGCGGGTCTTCCGGATCGGGCTGGTGCTGTTCGGCCTCGGGTCGCTGCTGTGCAGCGTGGCGCCGTCGGCCGGCGCGCTCGTCGCGTTCCGGGTGGTGCAGGCGCTCGGCGGCGCGATGCTCAACCCCGTCGCGATGTCGATCATCGTCAACGTCTTCACGGACCCCCGCGAGCGGGCCCGTGCCATCGGGGTGTGGGGCAGCGTCGTCGGGCTGAGCATGGCCCTCGGCCCGGTCATCGGCGGCGCGCTCGTCGGCGCCGTCGGTTGGCGGTCGGTGTTCTGGGTCAACGTTCCGGTCGTCGTGGTGGCCGTCGTGCTGGCGACCCGGATCGTGCCGGAGTCCCGGGCGCCGCGGCCGCGGCGGCTCGACCCGGTCGGCCAGGTGCTGATCGCGGTGCTGCTGGGCGGTGCGACGTTCGCGATCATCGAGGGCCCGGCGCAGGGCTGGACCTCGCGGTGGGTCCTCGGGTGCGCGATCGCCGCGGTGGCGGCGCTGGTGGCGCTGCTGCCCTGGGAGCGCCGGCGCCGGGAGCCGCTGCTCGATCCGCGGTTCTTCCGCAGCGTCCCCTTCGCCGGGGCCACGGTGATCGCGGTGTGCGCCTTCGCCAGCCTCGCCGGTTTCCTCTTCGTCAACGCGCTCTACCTGCAGACCGCCCGCGGGTTCTCGCCGCTGCACGCCGGGCTGCTCACGCTGCCGATGGCCGCGATGGCCGCGGCCCTGCCGAGCGTCGCGGGCCGGCTGGTCGGCTCCCGCGGCGCCCGGATCCCGCTGGTCGTCGGCGGGGCCGGGATCCTGCTGTCCGGGGTGGTGCTGCTGGGCCTGCGCACGGACTCGTCCCTCTGGGTGCCGATCACGGCCTACGTGCTGTTCGGCATCGGCTTCGGCATGATCAACCCGCCGATCACGAACACGGCCGTCTCCGGGATGCCCGCCGCGCAGGCCGGGGTGGCCTCCGCGGTGGCGTCGACCAGCCGGCAGGTCGGCACCGCCCTCGGGGTCGCGGTGATCGGGTCGGCAGTCACGGCCTCGGTCGTCGGGCCGCTGCCGACGGGCCTGGCCGCGGCCACCCACGTCGGCTGGGCGGTGCAGATCGGCTGCGGGCTCGTCGTGCTGGTCCTCGGCGTGGTCACGACCAGCAGCTGGGCCGCGCGGACGGCCGAACTGTTCGCCACGCCCGACGCGCCGGCCCCGGCGGGTGTGCGGTGAGTCCGTCCCTCGACCGGCCCCTCCACCCGGTGCGGGCGCCGGGCCCGGCCGATCCCGCGATCCGCGCCTGGGGCCGCATGCGGGCGCTGGTCGTGGACCAGCACGACCGGCGACGAGAGGCGTGCGAGGCCGTCGGGCTGAGCTTCGTGCGGGTCAAGGCGCTGCTCGAGGTGGCGCGCGAGCCCGGGACGCTCTCCGACCTGGCCGACCGGCTGTCGGTCGACCGGCCCTACGCCACCGTCGTGGTCGACGAGCTGCAGAGGCGGGGCCTGGTCCGCCGCGAGCATCACCCCGACGACCGGCGCTGCAAGATCGTCAGCGCCACGGCGGAGGGGGAGCGGGCCGCCGCCACCGCACGGGCGATCCTCGGCGACCCGCCCCCGGCCCTGCGCGCCCTCCCGCCCGAGGACCTCGCCCACCTCGACCGGATCCTCGCCTCCCTCTGACCCCGCGAGTCGGAAGTTCCGGCAGCGCGAGTCGCGAGCTCCGGCACTGCGAGTCGGGAGTTCCGGCACCGCGAGTCGCGAGTTCCCGCACCGCGAGTCAGGAGTTCCGGTGGTGCGATTCGTGAGCTCAGGGGGCGAGGTGCCGGGCCCGGTAGGTGCTGGGCGAGATCCCGTAGGCGCCCCGGAAGGCGCGGCTGAAGGTGGCGAGGTCCGGGAAGCCCCACCGGCGCGCGACGTCCGTGACCGGCTCGCCAGCCCGCCGCCGGTCTGCCAGCTCCCGGCGGCAGTGCTCGAGCCGCAGCCGCCGGATCCGGCGGTTCACCGTCTCCCCGGTCGTCGCGAACAGTCGGTGCAGCTGGCGCACGGACACGAAGTGCGCCCGCGCCACCGCGGCCGGACCGAGACCGGGATCGGCGAGGTGGGCGTCGACGTAGGCGAGCATCTCGCGCAGCAGCGCCTGCTGCGGCCGGTCGACGGCGAGGGGCCCGGCGAGGTGCTCGACCGCGAGCGTGGTGACCAGGTCCCCGGTCTCGTCCGCCACGCGCGCGGCCCCGGCGGGCGTCAGCCGCGGCGGATCGGCGAGCAGCCCGCGGAGCATGCCGCCGACGATCCCGGACAGGCCCTCCCGGCCGTCCATCCGCACGGCGGTGGCGCGGGCGGACTCCCCGGCGTCGAGCCCGACTGAGGTGCGCGGCCAGGTGAAGACGTCCAGGCGCCAGTCCCCGCCCAGCCGCCAGCGGAACGGCCGGCCGGTCTCGTAGATCGCGAAGTCGCCGGCGGCGAGCGCGGCGCGGCGGCCGTCCTGCTCCACCACCCCCGTGCCCCGGGTGATCATCCCGATCTGCAGGAACTCCCGGTCGTCGGCCGCGGCGAGGGAGGGCGTGCGCCGGCACACCTGGTCGACCGAGCAGACCTCCGACACCTGCAGGTGGGCGACGGTCGCGCTGCGCACCGTGCCGCTGAACGTGCCGACCCGGCGGTCGGGGGCGATGTCGAGGGCGACGAAGTCGTGCCGGATGGCCTCCCGCCACTCGTCGAACCGGCGGGTGGCGCGCGTGTCCGTGCCGCCGGGCGCGGATCCCGGTGCGAGGACCACGGTCACCTCCTGCGTCCACGGCGGCGGCATTCCCGCCGGCCCGTTCCGGAGGGAACCAGACGCAGGTTCGCAGCGTGTTGCGGTCGCGTCAACGCCTCCGTCCTCCGCACGACCCGGTCGCTCACCGCCCGCTGCCTGTCGCCCGTTGCCCACCACCGGTCACTCGCTGCCCACCTCCGGTCGCTCCGTGCCGATCCGGTGGGCGGTGCCGGCGGCCCAGGATCGGTCATCCCACCACGATCCGGAGCCGCCGCGATGACCCTCGCCGACCTGCCCCTCCCCGCCGTCGGGGAGACGGGCACCCACCGCGCGATCTGCCCGCACGACTGCCCCGACGGCTGTTCGATGCTCGTGTCCGTCGAGGACGGGAGGGCGACGGGGGTGCGGGGCGACCCCGACCACCCGTTCACCCGCGGCGGGCTGTGCGTCAAGGTCAACAACTACGTCGACCGGGTCTACAGCCCGGACCGGGTCACCACGCCGCTGCGCCGCAGCGGGCCCAAGGGCTCCGGCCGGTTCGAGCCGATCGGCTGGGACGAGGCGGTCGCCGAGATCGCCGAGCGGTTCCGCGGTGTGATCGCCGAGCACGGCGCCGAGGCGATCATGCCGGTCAGCTACCTCGGCACCCAGGGCACGCTCAACGGCCTCAACGTCGGCGACCCCTTCTTCAACCGGCTCGGCGCGACCGTCGCGGAGCGCACCTTCTGCGACTCGGGCGCCTCGACGGCGTACGTGATGAGCCTGGGCCCGACGGCCGGCGTCGACCCCGAGAGCCTGGTGCACTCCCGGTACATCGTGATCTGGGCCTGCAACATGGTCTCGACGAACCTGCACCTGTGGCCCTTCGTGGCCGAGGCGCAGAAGCGGGGCGCGAAGGTCGTCGTCATCGACCCGGTGCGGCACCGCACCGCGAAGCGCGCGGACTGGCACATCCCGATCCGCCCGGGCACGGACGGGGCGCTGGCCCTGGCGCTGATCCACGTCATTCTCGCGGAGGGGCTGACGGACGCGGAGTACGTCGCCGAGCACACGGTTGGCGTCGAGGAGCTCGCGGAGCGGGTCCGCGACTGCACGCCGGAGTGGGCGTCCGAGGAGACCGGCATCCCGGCCGAGGACATCCGGACGCTCGCCCGCGAGTACGCCGCCGGGCAGCCGTCGATGATCCGGATCGGCGTGGCGATCGAGCGGCACTCCGGCGGCGGCCAGACGGTCCGGGCGATCTCCTGCCTGCCCGGGCTGGTGGGCGCGTGGCGCAGGCCCGGCGGCGGCCTGCTCGCGCTGCCGCTGTGGGCCTTCCCGGTGAACTGGGACGCCCTCTCCCAGCCCCAGCTGCGGCCCGAGGGCACCCGCGTGGTCAACCAGTACCTGCTGGGCAGGGCGCTGACCGGGGAGATGGGGCTCGACCCCGGGATCCACGCGCTGATGGTCTACAACGCGAATCCGGTGATCGTCTGCCCGGACCAGGAGAAGCTGGTCGCCGGGCTGTCCCGCGAGGACCTGTTCACCGTGGTCAGCGAGCAGTTCCTCACCGACACGGCGCTGTACGCGGACATCGTGCTGCCCGCGACCACACAGCTCGAGCAGCTCGACGTCATGTTCTCGTGGGGGCACTTCTACATCGGGCTCAACCGGCCCTCGATCGCCCCGGTGGGCGAGGCGATCCCGAACACCGAGCTGTTCCGGCGCCTCGCCGCCGCCATGGGGTTCGACGACGAGTGCTTCCGGATGACGGACGAGGAGCTCATCGAGCAGGCCTACGACTGGGGCGCGCCGGCGCTGCAGGGCATCACGCCCAAGTCGCTGGAGAAGACCGGCTGGGCGCGGCTGAACCTGCCCGACGCCGACCACTACGCCCCGCACGACGTCGGCGGCTTCCCGACGCCGTCGGGCAAGCAGGAGTTCCTCTCCGCCGCCGCGGCGGGCGGCAACTTCGTGCTCCCGCTGTTCCGGCAGGGCTCGAACGAGGCCCAGCCGGGCGGCGAGGTGGACCCGCTGCCGCACTACATCCCGCCGGCGCACAGCGACTACCCGCTGCACCTGGTCTCGCCGAAGGCCCACGCCTTCCTCAACTCGTCATACGGCAACCTCGGGGCGCAGCAGCGGGTGCAGGGCGAGCCGTCGGCGATCGTGCACCCGGCGGACGCGGAGACGCGGGGGATCGTCGAGGGCTCGCTGATCCGCGTGTTCAACGAGCGCGGCGAGTTCCTCGTGAAGGTCACGGTCTCGGACGAGGTCGCCCGCGGCGTGGTCATGGCGAGCATGGGGCAGTGGCGGTCGCGGGCGAAGGGCCTGGCCACGGTCAACGCCGTGAACCCGACGGAGTTCGCCGACCTCGGCAACGCCCCGACCTTCTCGGACACCCGGGTCGAGGTCGAGCCCGCCTGAGCGGTCCGCTCCCGACCAGCCCGCCGGCCCCACACCCCCTCCGGGGCCGGCGGGCCTGCCCTCCTCGACCGCGCGGTGGGGGCGGTCATCGGGGGTCGGTCACCGGCGGAGGGTCCGCACGCTCTGCTCGACGAGGTCGAGCACGCCGTCGAGGGCGTCCGCCGGCAGGCCCATGGCCAGGTGCGACACCAGCCCCTCCAGCACCAGCTCGAGGTACTGGGCCAGCACCGGGACCGGGACGTCGTCGCGCAGGGCGCCGGCGGCGGCCTGCCGCTCGAGCCGCTCCCGCGTGGCTGCGGTGAGCTCGGCGGAGTGCGCCTGCCACCGCTCCCGGAAGTCCGGGTCGGTGCGCAGCCGGCGGGAGACCTCCAGCCGGGTGCCGAGCCAGCTGCGGTCGCTGGCGCCGTCGGCCTCGACCCCGTCCGTCCCCTCGCCGCGTGCGGTCTCCAGGAGGTCCCGCATGACCTGCACCAGGCCCTGCTCGGCCACGACGTCCGCCATCCGGCGGGCGTCCTGCTCGGCGAGGGCGAGGAACAGCGCGTCCTTGTCCCGGAAGTAGTGGAAGATCGCGCCGCGGGAGAGCCCGGTGCTCTGCTCGAGCCGCCGGACCGTCGCACCCTCGTACCCGTGCGCGGCGAAGCACCGCCGGGCGCCGTCGAGGATGTGCTGGCGCCGGGCGGCGAGCTGGTCGGTACTCACGCGGGGCACCGGCCCAGTATCCCGTACGTACGTCTTGTGGTGCAGGACGCGCGCACGGGCGGCAGAGTTCGCGCGGAGAACCTGAAAGTGTCGTACCCCGCGGGTAGCGTTCGATCCGTGCTTCCAGACGCGGGGATCGTGCCCGCCGTCCCGGGGCCGGAGGGTGCACCCGCGCCGTCCGGGATCCCGGCGCAGGCGGGGCCCAGCTTCACGGCGCAGGGGGCGGAACCGCCCGCGGCGGGTGCCGAGCTGCGCACGCGGGCGGAGGCCGAGGCCTACGTCGCCTCGGTCTGCTTCAAACACGGCCCCCCGCGCTACCTGGGTGTGGAGCTCGAGTGGCTCCTGCGCCCCGCCCGCGCCGACGCCCGCCATCCCGCCGACCTCGCCAGTCCCGCCCGTCCCGCCGATCTCGCCGACCTGCTCGGCGCGCTCGGCCCGCACGCTCCCGCCCCGCTCGTCCCCGGTTCCCCCGGCGCCCCGCTGCCGCACGGCTCGGTCGTCACCGTCGAACCCGGCGGCCAGGTCGAGCTCGCCAGCCGCCCGACCGCCGGCCTCGGCGCCCTCCTCGCCGCCGTGGAGGCCGACACCGCCGCCCTGCACGCCCGGCTCGCCGCCGGCGGCCTCACGCCGGAACCCCGCGCCGCCGATCCCGTGCGGCCCGCCCGGCGGCTCCTGCAGCTCCCGCGCTACCGCGCCATGGAGCGCGCCTTCGACCGGTTCGGTCCGCACGGCCGCAGCGGCATGTGCTCCACCTCCGCGGTGCAGGTCGCGCTCGACGCCGGGGAGCGGGCCGACCTGCCCGCACGGTGGGCGGCGCTGCACGACCTCGGCCCGGTCCTCGTGGCCGCCTTCGCCAACTCCCCGCTGCTGCACGGGCGGCGCACGGGCTGGAAGTCCAGCCGGCTGGCCGCCTGGCTGGCGCTCGACCCGGCCCGCACCGCCCCGCCGGCCTCGGTCGACGGCGATCCCGCGCAGGCCTGGGCCGAGCGCGTGGTGGGCACCCCGCTGCTCTGCGTGCGCGGCGAGGGGGAGTGGTCCACGCCGGAGGGCGTGACCTTCGCCGACTGGGTCGGGGGCCGGCTGCCCGGCCGCAGGCCGACGGTCGCCGACCTCGAGTACCACGTCTCCACGCTCTTCCCGCCGGTCCGCCCGCGGGGGTTCCTGGAGGTCCGGTACGTCGACGGGCAGCAGGGCGCGGACTGGGCGCTCCCCGTCGCCGTGCTCGCGGCGCTGACCGCCCGGCCCGTCGTCGTCGACCGGGTGCGGGAGATCTGCGCCCCGGCCCGGCACCGCTGGACCTCCGCGGCCCGGCACGGCCTGGAGGACCGGGTCCTCGCGGCCGCCGCCGTCGAGCTGTTCGCCCTCGCCTGTGCGGAGCTGCCCGCGCTCGATCCGCCGCCGGAGCTGCTCGCCCGGCTGGTGGAGGTCACCGAGCACCGGGTGGCCGCGGGCCGCTGCCCCGCGGACGACCCGCTGCCCGGGGAGCCGCCCGCCGGCGGCCCCCTCGAGACCCTCGAGATGATCCCGTCCCCGACGGAGGGAGCACGCCCGTGACGATCACGCCCGAGACCGACCCCTTCGGTTCGACCGAGCAGCTCCGTACCCACGTCGCGGCGCTGCTCGACCGGTCCCGCGCCCGCAGCGCCGGACTCACGGACGCGGTCGACGAGACCGACCTCGTCGCCCAGCACTCGCCGCTGATGTCCCCGCTGGTCTGGGACCTCGCGCACATCGGCAGCCAGGAGGAGCTCTGGCTGGTCCGGGACGTCGGCGGCCGGGAGCCGCTGCGCCCGGAGATCGACGGGCTGTACGACGCGTTCCAGCACAGCCGGGCCAGCCGCGTCGAGCTGCCCCTGCTCACCCCGCCCGAGGCCCGCGCCTACGTCGCCGAGGTGCGCGAGAAGGCGCTCGACGCGCTGGAGCGCAGCCCGCTGCGCGGCCGCCGCCTGGAGCACGAGGGCTTCGCCTTCGGCATGATCGTCCAGCACGAGCAGCAGCACGACGAGACCATGCTCGCCACCCATCAGCTGCGGGCCGGGGCGCCGGTGCTGCACGCGCCCGAGCCGCCCGCGGGGCGCCGGCTCGCCGCGCACGAGGTGCTGGTGCCCGCCGGGGCGTTCACCCGGGGCACCTCGACTGAGCCCTGGGCGCTGGACAACGAGCGCCCGGCCCACACCGTGTCCCTGCCCGCCTTCTGGATCGACACCCACCCGGTGACGAACGGCGAGTACGCCGCGTTCGTCGAGGCGGGCGGGTACGACGACCCGCGCTGGTGGAGCGAGGAGGGCTGGCGGCACCGCACCGCGGAGAACCTGGTCGCCCCGCGGTTCTGGGAGCGGGACTCCGCCGGGGAGTGGTGGCGGCGCCGGTTCGGCGTGGTCGAGCGCGTGCCGGCGGAGGAGCCGGTGGTGCACGTCTGCTTCCACGAGGCCGCGGCGTACGCCCGCTGGGCCGGGAAGCGGCTGCCCACCGAGGCGGAGTGGGAGAAGGCCGCGCGCTTCGACCCGGACACCGGGCGCAGCCGGCGCTTCCCCTGGGGCGACGACCCGCCCGGCGAGCGGCACGCCAATCTGGGGCAGCGCCACCTGCGGCCCGCCCCGGTCGGCGCCTACCCCGAGGGGGCGTCGCCGCTGGGCGTCGAGCAGCTGATCGGGGACGTGTGGGAGTGGTGCGACTCGGGCTGGCACCCCTACCCGGGGTTCGAGGCCTTCCCGTACCGGGAGTACTCCGAGGTCTTCTTCGGCGGCGACTACAAGGTCCTGCGGGGCGGCTCGTTCGGCACCGATCCGTCGGCGATCCGCGGCACCTTCCGGAACTGGGACCACCCGATCCGCCGGCAGATCTTCTCCGGCTTCCGCTGCGCCCGGGACGCGTCGGCGGCCGACACCGCCGGTACCACCGACGCCCCTGGTCCCTCCTGACCCGTGTGCCGCCACCTCGCCCACCTGGGCCCGCCGACCACGCTCTCCGCGCTGCTGCTGGAGCCGCCGCACGGGCTGCTGCACCAGTCCTACGCCCCCACCGACATGCGCGGCGGGGGCACGGTCAACGCGGACGGCTTCGGCGCCGGCTGGTACCCGCAGGTCGAGACCGCCGGCAACGGGCACGCCCCCCAGCCCGCGCGGTACCGGTCCGACCAGCCGATCTGGTCGGACGGCGCGTTCGCCTCCCTCGCGGCCGCCACCCGTAGCCGAGCCGTGCTGGCCGCCGTCCGGTCCGCGACGACGGGGATGCCCGTCACCAGCACGGCGGCGGCCCCGTTCGGCGAGGGACCCTGGCTGTTCAGCCACAACGGCCTGGTGCGCGGCTGGCCCGGCTCGGTCGCCGGGCTGGCCGAGGGGCTGCCCGTGGTCGATCTGCTGACCCTCGACGCCCCCACGGACGCGGCGCTGCTCTGGGCGCTGGTCCGGCACCGGCTGCGGGCGGGGGAGGACCCGGCGCGGGTGCTGACCGGCGCCGTCCTGGCCGTCGAGGCCGTCGCGCCGCACTCCCGGCTCAACCTGCTGCTCACGGACGGCAGCACGATCTGGGGCACGGCCTGGGACCACGCGCTGTCCGTGCGGGTCACGGACGAGGCGGCCACCGTCGCGTCGGAACCGACCGACGCGGACCCGGGCTGGGAGCCGGTGCCGGACCGGCACCTCGTCGTCGCGGCGCCCGGCCGCCTCGAGCGCCGGCCCCTCGGCCCCGCCGTCACCCCCACCGACACCGGGATCCCGGACCGCGGGACCCGCGCGCCCCACCCCTGAGCAGCCCGTCTGCTCGACCCGGGCCCGGCCCGGACGCACCGCGAGGAGCACGTACATGACCCGGCCGAACCGCCTGACGGAGCTGGACGTCCACCTCACCGCGGCCGACGCCGAGGCCGAGCTGCGGGCGGACGCCCGCGCCGGGCTCACCGCGGTCCCGAAGGAGCTGCCGCCCAAGTACTTCTACGACGCGCGCGGAAGCGAGCTGTTCGAGAAGATCACCGAGCTGCCCGAGTACTACCCGACGCGCACCGAGCGGGCCCTGCTCGAGGAGTCGGTCGCGGAGATCGCGGAGGCGTCCGGTGCCGATACCGTCGTCGAGCTGGGGTCGGGCTCCTCGGCCAAGACCCGGTTGCTGCTCGACGCCTTCCGGGCGACCGGCAGCCTGCGGCGGTACGTCCCGCAGGACGTCAGCGAGGCGGCGCTGCGGGGGGCCCTCGAGGCCCTGGAGGGCGAGTACCCGGACCTGGAGCTGCACGGTGTGGTCGGCGACTTCACGAAGGACCTCGCCGGCCTGCCCACGGGCGGCCGTCGCATGATCGCCTTCCTCGGCGGCACGATCGGCAACCTGCGGCCCGCCGAGCGGGCCGCGTTCCTCGCGCACGTCCGCTCGGTGCTGGAGCCGGGTGAGCAGCTGCTGCTGGGCACCGGCCTGGTGATCGACGAGCCCACCCTGCTCGCCGCCTACGACGACGCCGCGGGCGTGACCGCCGAGTTCAACCGGAACGTCCTGTACGTGCTCAACCGCGAGCTGCATGCGGACTTCGTGCCCGAGGCGTTCGCGCACGTCGCGGCGTGGGAGGCGGAGGACGAGTGGATCGAGATGCGGCTGCGCGCGGAGAAGGCCATGCGAGTGCGGGTGGAGGAGCTGGACCTCACGGTCGACTTCGCCGAGGGCGAGGAGATGCGGACCGAGATCTCGGCGAAGTTCCGGCCGGAGGGCGTGCGGGAGATGCTGGCCGAGGCGGGCTTCGATCTCGGCCGCTGGTGGTCCGACGAGGACCGCCGGTTCGCGCTGTCGCTGGCCACCGCCGTCTGACGGCCTGCGTCTCGCTCTGCGTGGCGGGTCCATTCTGGATAGTGTTCCGCCACCGACGGGGGAGGGCGGTATGCGGCTGTCGCGACGCCAGGTGCTGCGGCTGGGGCTCGGTGCCGCGGCGTCGGGCCTGCTCGCCGGCTGTGCCCTCGACACCACGGGTGCCCCCGGCTCGCAGGGCTCGGAGGGCCTGGTCTTCTACTCGACCCAGCTGGCGACGACCGAGGAGGCCGAGGCCGTCCGGCGGCAGATCCTCGCCGGGTTCGGGCGCCAGGTGCAGTTCGTCAGCGACAGCTCCGCCAGCAAGATGTTCGACCGGGTCCGCGCCGACGCGCGGGCCGGATCCTCGAGCATCGGCCTGCTCGGGGCCCTGCAGGGCGAGTTCGCCACGCTGGCGAAGGAGGCCCTGCTCCGCGACATGACGGACGTCGTCGAGCAACTCGGCGACCGCGGCTTCACCCGCCAGTACCTCGACCTCGCCCGCGTCGACGGCCGCTACGCCTTCGTCCCGTGGATCTCCGCGAGCTACATCATGGCCGCCCGCCGCGAGGCGCTGCCGTTCCTGCCCGCGGGCGCCGACCTGCAGCGGCTCACCTACACGCAGCTCCTTGACTGGACCCGGGCGATCCAGCAGGCCACCGGCGCCCCGCGGTTCGGCCTGCCCGCCGGGGAGAAGGGCCTGCTCAAGCGGTTCCTGCAGGGCTACGCCTACCCGAGCTTCACCGGCGGGGTGAACACCACCTTCGCCTCCGCGGACGCCGTCGGGATGTGGGAGTGGGTGCGCGCGGTCTGGGGCACGGCCAACCCGCAGTCGGTGACCTACGGCTTCATGCAGGAGCCGCTGCTCTCCGGCGAGGTGTGGGTGGCGTGGGACCACGCCGTCCGGCTGGTCGACGCGCTGGAGACCCGGCCGGACGACGTCGTCTCCTTCCCCGCGCCCACCGGTCCGAAGGGGCTGGGCTACCTGCCCGTGCTCGGCGGCCTGTCGATCCCGAGGGCGGTCGCCGACCCCCAGCCGTCGATCGACCTGATCCGACACCTCACCGACCCCGCGCGGGTCTCCACCACCCTGCGGACCGTGGCCTGGTTCCCGCCGCAGGACCTGGCGACGATCCCGGGCGGGCTGCCGCCGGGCGTCGGCCAGGAGGCGGAGACCCTGCAGCGGATGGTCGGCACGCCCGGGGCCGTGGCGTCGTCGCTCGCCGTCGGGCTCGGTGGCCAGAGCGGCGCCTACGACAAGGTCTTCACGGACGCGTTCCGCG
This sequence comes from Pseudonocardia yuanmonensis, assembly GCF_039542425.1. Classification (NCBI taxonomy): domain Bacteria; kingdom Bacillati; phylum Actinomycetota; class Actinomycetes; order Pseudonocardiales; family Pseudonocardiaceae; genus Pseudonocardia; species Pseudonocardia yuanmonensis. Next base: position 197,805 of record NZ_BAABIC010000003.1, on the reverse strand, counting down.
CGATCGTGCTCGACGGCGGCGACATCGGGGGCACGCTCGCCACCCAGGCCGTCGCACTGCAGGGGGTGCTCGACACCGCGAAGGCCGCGTGCTGGGCGCCGGACCCGGTCGGGGAGGGGGTGTGCCGCGTTGGCTGAGGTGACCGAGGCGGTGCGCGCCGCGCGGACGGCGACGGGGGAGCGCCGCGGCGGGCCGCAGCGCTGGCTGCCCTACCTGCTGCTCGCGCCGAGCGTCGCCTATCTGCTGATCTTCTTCGCGTCCCCGATGATCCAGGCGTTCGGGCTCGCCTTCACCAGCACCACCGGCGGGTGGGGGCTCGAGTCGGTCCGCGCCATGTTCGGGGACGACCGCTTCTGGCCCGCCGTGTGGACCACCCTGATCCTGCTGGTGGTGCTGCTGCCCCTGCAGTTCGCGTTGGCCCTGGCGATGTCGATGGTGATCACCTCGCGGCTGCGGGCCTCGGGCTTCTGGCTCTACGTGTTCCTGCTGCCGCTGGGCGTCAGCGAGCTCGGGGCCGGCATCCTCTGGTACTCGATCTTCGTGGAGCAGGGCTGGTTGAACACCGTGCTGCAGTCCCTCGGGCTGATCGACCGGCCGGTGATCTGGCTGGACTACCGCGAGCCGTGGCGGGTGATCGGCACGATCGTGGTCGCGGAGGCGTGGCGGTCCACGTCGCTGATCGTGATCATCCTGGTGGGCGGGCTGCGCGCGATCCCGCGGGACTACCTGGAGGCGGCGGACGTCTTCCACGCCGGCCCGTGGCAGCGGATGCGGCACGTCGTGCTGCCGATGATGCGCCCGACGATCCGGACCGCGCTGATCGTGCGGACGGTGCTGGCGTTCGAGGTGTTCGCCACCGTCGTCGCGCTGGGCGGCACGGCGACCGACGTGCTCGCCACCCAGGCCAACCGCGCCTACACCGAGTACCAGGACGCGCACCTGGCCTCGGCCTACGGGCTGGTGATCCTGCTGGTCTCGCTCGTGGCGGTGGGGATCATCCTGGTCGCGCTGCCCACGCGGAAGGAGCGCGGGCAATGACCGCGCGGCGGGTGCTCGGCTACGGCGGCGCGGTCCTGCTCGCGGGCTGGATCCTGGTGCCGATCTGGTTCGTGGTCGTCGGAGCGTTCAGCACGGCCGACGCGATCTACGGCTACCCGCTCGCCGCCTGGCCGGACTGGTCGCTGGAGTCGATGCGGTTCTTCGTGACCTCGGCGGGGGTGCCGGAGGCGCTGCTGTCCAGCGTGATCGTCGCGGTGCTCACCGGGGTGCTCACCCTGCTGCTGGCGGCACCCGCCGGCTACGCGCTGGCCCGGTTCGTCTTCCCCGGGGCGAACGCCTACCGGCTGACCGTGCTGTCGACCCGGGCGTTCCCCGTGGTCGTGCTGTCGATCCCGCTCGCGGTGTTCTTCCTGCAGTGGGGGATCTACGACTCGGTGTGGGGCGTGGCGCTGATGCACACGGCCCTGGCCCTGCCGTTCGTGGTGCTCATGGTCAGCGCGGTGTTCGCCGGCGTGCCGGTGGACCTGGAGGAGGCGGCGCAGGTCTTCGGTTGCAGCCGGTCGGGGGCGTTCCGGCGGGCCGTCGTGCCGAACGCCGCGCCGGGGCTCGCCGCGGCCGCGACCTTCGCCGTGCTGCTCAGCTACAACGAGGTGTTCGCCGCCTCGATCCTCACGCTCCAGCACCCGACGCTGCCGGTCTTCGTGCTCACCGGGCTCACGCAGGCGCCGCTGCCCTTCCGGTACGCCGGTGCGCTGTTCCTGCTGGCCCCGGCCTTCCTGTTCATCCTGCTGATCCGCCGCCGCCTGCTCGGCGTCGGCGGCGGCCCGACGCTGCGGTAGGAGCCTCCGTGTCCGACATCCGGCTCAGCGGGATCACCAAGCGGTACGCCCGGAACGCGGCCCCGGCCGTCGACGACGTGTCCCTCACCGTCCGGGACGGCGAGTTCTTCGTGCTCCTCGGCCCCTCCGGCTGCGGCAAGACGACCCTGCTCCGCACGATCGCGGGTCTGGAGCAGGCCGACGCCGGGACCGTGCACCTCGGCGAGCGGGAGGTCACCTCGCTCCCGCCGCGGCGCCGGGACATCGCCATGGTCTTCCAGGGCTACGCGGTCTTCCCGCACCTCACCGTGGCCGAGAACATCGGCTTCGGGCTCGCCATGCGCAAGGCGCCGAAGCGGGAGATCGCCGAGGCCGTGGAGTACGCCGCGGGCCTCGTCCGGCTCGACGACGTGCTCGACCGCTACCCGTCCGCCCTGTCCGGCGGGCAGCGCCAGCGGGTCGCCGTGGCGCGGGCGGTCGCCGTCCGGCCGAGCGTGCTGCTGATGGACGAGCCGCTCTCCAACCTCGACGCCCTGCTCCGGCTGAGCTTCCGCTCCGACCTCAAGGCGCTGGCCAAGGAGCTGAACACCACGATCGTCTACGTCACCCACGACCAGGTCGAGGCGCTCTCGCTCGGCGACCGGGTGGCCGTCATGCGCTCGGGCGAGATCGTGCAGTGCGGCAGGCCGATGGAGGTCTACGACCGGCCCGTGACCCGGTTCGTCGGCGGGTTCCTCGGCACTCCGCCCATGAACCTGCTGCCGGTGCGGCGCGCGGAGGGCGGTTGGAGCGTCGCCGGGCAGCCGTTCACGGTCCCGCCCGGGATCGCCGACCGGGTCACGGACGAGGTGTGGGCCGGAATCCGCGCCGAGAACATCGAGCCCTCCACGACCGAGGTGCCCGACGCGCTGCCGGGCCGGATCCGGCTCGTCGAGCCGCTGGGCTCGCAGCTGCTGGTGTCCGCGACGGTCGGCGGGGGGACGGCGGGGGAGGAGAACGTGAAGCTCCTCACGCCGACGGACTTCCCGGCCGGCGACGACGCCCCGGTGTGGTTGCGCGTGCCCCCGGAGCGGGTGCGCTGGTTCGACCCGGCGAGCGAGCGTGCGCTCGACGGCGCCGACCGCGCCGGCGCCGCCGTGAGCAGCGGCTGAGCGCCGTTCCGCCGACCGTCCACACCGGATTGTGCGTGAGCGGGCGTAACGCGTCCGAATCCTTCGTCGAACAGCGAGGAAACGAGCGTCCCTGCGGGCGCGGGCCGATCCCCGCCGCGGGTCGACGCACCGTGACGCCGTCGTGCTCGTTGACCACCCGTACCGGTGATGCGACGGCGTAACGCCTCCGCGGCGACCCCGATGAAGTGAGCGGCGAGATATTGAGCCGTCGCATATCCGTTGTTACTCTGCAGTTAAGTACTGCCGATACCGATGAGGCGCGTTGATGCGCCGGAAGGATGCACATCCCCGTGAGCACGGAGTCCGATACAGGCCATCGCCCGCCCGCCTCCTTCGCCGCTCCGCCGGCACAGGGGATGGCGGGACCGGTCACTCACGCCACGTACGGCACCGCGCTCACCGAGCCCGGGCTCGGCGTTCACGCCGCCGAGGTGCTGCGGACGAACGACATGGGCGGCTGGACGAAGGCGGCCCCGCTGCTCTACCCGCACCAGTGGAGCTGGGACAGCGCGTTCGTCTCGATCGGCTGGGCCCAGGTCGACGTGCGCCGCGCGATGACCGAGCAGCAGCGGCTGTTCGAGGCGCAGTGGCGCGACGGGATGGTTCCCCAGATCGTGTTCAACCCGCTCGCGGGGCCGGAGTCCTACTTCCCGGACCCGGCGCGCTGGGCCGTCGAGGTGTCCCCGGAGGCCCCCGTCGGCGTCGCCGAGACCAGCGGCATCTGCCAGCCGCCGGTGCACGCGATCGCCGTGGCGCGGATCTGGGAGGTCGCGTCCGGCACGGCGGCCGAGGAGGACGTCCGGGCCCAGCTGCGCGAGCTCTTCCCGAAGCTCCTCGCCTGGCACCGGTACCTGGCCGAGCACCGCGACCCGTCGGCGTCGGGGCTGGTCACGACCTACCACCCGTGGGAGGGCATCGACAACTCCCCGCGCTGGGACGGGGTGCTCGCCCGGCTCGAGGTCGGCGAGGTCCCGCCGTACACCCGCCGGGACGTCCAGCACGTCGCCGACGCCGGGCAGCGGCCCACGAACGCGCACTACGACCGCTTCCTCTGGCTGCTCGAGCTGCTCAAGCGGTACCGCTACGACGACGCCGTGATCCACGAGCGGTACCCGTTCCTGGTCAAGGACGTCTTCTTCACCTCGGTGCTGATCATGGCGAACCGGGCGCTGCTGGAGATCGCGGACGTCGTCGGGGCCACCCAGGCCCAGCGCGCGACGATCCAGGGCTGGATCGACCGGGCCCGCGCCGGGGTGGCGGCGGCGACCGATCCCGCGAGCGGCATGACCTACGACGTGGACCTCGGCGCGGACGCGCCGATCGAGGTCGCGACCTTCGCCGGTATGTCCGCGCTGCTCGACGCGGACGCCCCGAGCGCCCGGCGCGCCCGCGCGCGGTCGCTCTTCGACTCCGAGGACTTCGCGGGCCACCCGGACCTGCGCTGGGCGATGCTGCCGAGCACCAGCCCGCGCGAGGAGTGCTTCGACCCGCGCAACTACTGGCGCGGCCCGGTCTGGCCGATCGTCAACTGGCTGTACTGGAAGGGCCTGCAGGACGGTGGCGACACCGCCCGGGCCGCCGCCCTCCGGGAGGCCTCGCTCGACTCGCTGCGTCATGTCGGTTTCGCCGAGTACTTCGACCCGATGACCGGCGAGGCCCTCGGTTCGGCCATGCAGTCCTGGACCGCCGCCGTCGCCCTGGACTGGCTGGCCTCCTGACCCCGTCGTCGCCTACTGCCCCTGGAGGGGCAGTAGGCCGACGACGCTGCTCGACCTGCGGTCACGCGAGCTGGGCCTGGACCAGCAGGACGACGGCCGTGACCGCGGCCAGGCCCAGCACCGCCGGGCGCGTCCAGCCCCGGTCGAGGAGCCGGCGCAACGGGTTGGAGAGCAGGAAGCCGGCGGCCATGAACGGGATCAGCACGGCGCCCTGCAGCAGGCGGGCGCCGTCGACCTGGCCGCCGGCGGCGAGCACGCCGAGCGACAGCAGTGTGCCGAGCCCGAAGTAGGCGCCGAGGGTCGCCCGGACCGTCGCGCCGTGCTCGTTCTGGTAGAGCAGCGCGACCGGCGGCCCGCCGATCCCCGCCGCGGTGCCGGACACCCCGCTCACCGCTCCCGCGACCAGCAGCGCGGGCGGGGTCGGCCGCAGGCGCAGCCGCACCAGGGACAGCGCCACGCAGACCAGCACCGCGCCGGCGACGAACGTCGCGAACCCGCGATAGGGGAGCAGGGCGACCACCGTCGCGCCGAGCGCCGCACCGGGGAGACGCCCGGCCAGCGCCCACGCCACCCCGCGCCAGTCGGCGTCGCGCCACTCGCGGACGAGGGCGAGCACGGCGTGCGCCCCCGCCACGACGATCAGCGGGACCGGGACGTACCGCGGGTCGAGCAGCGCCAGCAGGGGTGCCGCCACGAGCGCCAGCCCGAACCCCACGGTGCCCTGCACCACCGCACCGACCGCCACGACCAGCCCGGCCCAGAGCACCACCACGCGTCCGACCGTAGGTCCGCGCACGACGAAACCCCGCACCGGAGGGTGCGGGGCTTCGTCCGTGCAGCTCGGCAGCGGTGTGGCGACCGCCCCCTCCAAGGGCAGTCGCCGCCCACGGTCAGGAGGCGAGCATGCCGCGGAGCACGTACTGCAGGATGCCGCCGTTGCGGTAGTAGTCCGCCTCACCGGGAGTGTCGATGCGGACCGTGGCGTCGAACTCGACCTTCTCGCCCGACTCCTTGGTCGCGGTCACCTTCACCGTGCGCGGGGTGCGGCCCTCGTTGAGCTCGGTGATGCCGGCGATGTCGAAGGTCTCGGTGCCGTCGAGGCCCAGCGACGAGGCCGACTCGCCCTGCGGGAACTGCAGCGGGATGACGCCCATGCCGATGAGGTTCGAGCGGTGGATGCGCTCGAAGGACTCCACGATCACGGCCTTCACACCCAGCAGCGCGGTGCCCTTGGCGGCCCAGTCGCGCGACGAGCCGGAGCCGTACTCCTTGCCGCCCAGCACGACCAGCGGGATGCCCGCGGCGGCGTAGTTCTGCGCGGCGTCGTAGATGAACGCCTGCGGGGCGCCGTCCTGGGTGAAGTCCCGGGTGTAGCCGCCGGAGACGTCGTCGAGCAGCTGGTTGCGCAGCCGGATGTTCGCGAAGGTGCCGCGGATCATCACCTCGTGGTTCCCGCGCCGCGAGCCGAAGGAGTTGTAGTCCTTCTTCTGCACACCGTGCTCGTCGAGGTACTGCGCGGCCGGGGTGCCCGGCTTGATCGCGCCGGCGGGGGAGATGTGGTCGGTGGTCACCGAGTCCCCGAGCAGCGCGAGCACGCGGGCACCGGCGATGTCCTCGACCGGGGCCGGCTCGCTCGCCATGCCCTCGAAGTACGGGGGCTTGCGGACGTAGGTGGACTCCTGGTCCCACTCGAAGGTCTGGCCCTCGGGCGTGGGCAGCGAGCGCCAGCGCTCGTCGCCGCGGAAGACGTCCGCGTAGTCCTTGGCGAACATCTCCTCGGTGATGGCGCCGTCGATCGTCGCCTGGACGTCCTGCGCGGACGGCCAGATGTCGGCGAGGAAGACGTCCGTGCCGTCCGTGTCCTTGCCCAGCGGCTGCGTCTCGAAGTCGAAGTCCATCGTGCCGGCCAGCGCGTAGGCGATGACCAGCGGCGGGGACGCCAGGTAGTTCATCTTGACGTCCGGGTTGATCCGGCCCTCGAAGTTCCGGTTCCCGGACAGCACCGAGACGACGGCGAGGTCGGCGTCGTTGACCGCGGCGGAGATCTCCTCGGGCAGCGGGCCGGAGTTGCCGATGCAGGTGGTGCAGCCGTAGCCGACCAGGTGGTAGCCGAGCTTCTCGAGGTACGGCCAGAGGCCGGCCTTCTCGTAGTAGTCGGTGACGACCTGCGAGCCCGGCGCCATCGAGGTCTTCACCCACGGCTTGACCGCGAGGCCCTTGTCGACGGCGTTCTTGGCCAGCAGGGCGGCGCCGAGCATGACCGAGGGGTTCGAGGTGTTGGTGCACGAGGTGATCGAGGCGATCACGACGGCGCCGTGGTCGATCTCGAACTCGGCCCCGCCCATGGTGACCTTGGTGGGCCTGCTGACCCGCCCACCGGAGCCCGCCGCCGCGGAGATCGGGGCGTGCGGCTTGCCGGCGTCGCCGTTGCCGTCGTGCGCCGGCGAGGCGGGGTCGCTGGCCGGGAAGGACTCCTCGCCGGCCTCGTCGACGGTGGAGCCCGACGACGCGGCGTCGTCCGGGTCGGTCTGGTCGGGCGTGGAGGCGTAGTCGGCCAGGGACGACCGGAAGGCCTCCTTGGCCTGCGAGAGCGCGATGCGGTCCTGCGGGCGCTTCGGGCCGGCGATCGACGGGACGACCGTCGACAGGTCCAGCTCGAGGGTCTCGGAGTACCGCGGCTCGGCCGCGGGGTCGTGCCAGAGGCCCTGCTCCTTGGCGTAGGCCTCGACCAGGGCGACCTGCTCGGCGGAGCGGCCGGTGAGCTTGAGGTACCGGACGGTCTCGTCGTCGATCGGGAAGATCGCGGCGGTGGAGCCGAACTCCGGGCTCATGTTGCCGATGGTGGCCCGGTTGGCCAGCGGCACGGCGCCGACGCCCTCGCCGTAGAACTCGACGAACTTGCCGACCACGCCCTGCTTGCGCAGCATCTCGGTGATCGTGAGCACCACGTCCGTGGCGGTGGCGCCGGCCGGGATCTCACCGGTGAGCTTGAAGCCCAGCACCTTCGGGATCAGCATCGACACGGGCTGGCCGAGCATCGCGGCCTCGGCCTCGATGCCGCCGACGCCCCAGCCCAGCACGCCCAGGCCGTTGACCATCGTGGTGTGCGAGTCCGTGCCGACCAGCGTGTCCGGGTAGGCCTGGCCGTTGCGGGACATCACGGTGCGGGCCAGGTGCTCGATGTTGACCTGGTGCACGATGCCGGTGCCCGGCGGGACGACCTTGAACTCGTCGAAGGCACCCTGGCCCCAGCGCAGGAACTGGTAGCGCTCGCGGTTGCGCTCGTACTCGAACTCGACGTTCCGCTCGAACGCGTCCGGCCGGCCGAACACGTCGATGATCACCGAGTGGTCGATGACCAGCTCGGCGGGCGCGAGCGGGTTGACCTTCGACGGGTCACCGCCCATCTCGGTCACGGCCTCGCGCATGGTCGCCAGGTCGACGACGCACGGGACGCCGGTGAAGTCCTGCATGATCACGCGCGCGGGCGTGAACTGGATCTCGGTGTCCGGCTCGGCGGCGGGGTCCCAGTTCGCGATCGCGCGGATGTGGTCGGCGGTGACGTTGGCGCCGTCCTCCGTGCGCAGCAGGTTCTCCAGCAGCACCTTGAGGCTGTACGGCAGGTTCTCCGAGCCCTCGACGGCCGAAAGCCGGAAGATCTCGTACTCGCTGCCCCCGACCCCGAGGGTCCCCTTGGCTCCGAAGCTGTCGGTACTGGCCACTGTCGGCTCTCCTCCTGGTGGCGTGGTGGGCGCGTCTTCATCTCGGGTGTCCCGCGGGAGTCTCGCGCACCGTCGGCTCCACGGCAGCGTGACCCCCGTTCCCGACCCAAACAGTACGCCTGTCCTATATACGGGGTCGAGCCAGGGGGTCGCAGGTCACGGGCATACCCCGTCAGCGCCCGGGAACGCGCGACGGCCGGCGGCGCGGGTACGCCGCCGGCCGTCGGGTCCGGGAGGGCTCAGTTGCCGGCGATCAGGGCGTCGAGGTCGCCCGGCTGCAGCGCGCCGAGCAGGTCGGCGTAGAGCTGGACGACCGTCTGGCCGGGGGCGACGTACCACGAGCCGCCGTCCTCGGTCGTCACGACCTTCACGTTCAGTACCGCGGTGGCCAGCCGGGGCGCGAGCTCCTGGACGGCGGGCGAGGCGCCGACCTGGGCGCCGACGAGCGGGCCGAGCTGGTTCGCGCACAGCTGCGGGGGCGCGCCCTCGACACCGGTGATCGTCACGCAGTCCCCGGTCCGGGTCACGGTGACCCGGGTGCCGGTGCCGTCGTCGACGGTCACGCTCGCCAGCGAGAGCCCGGGGTGCCCGCGGACGTCGCTCTCGGTGGTCCGCAGGTCGACGATCCGCGCGCCGGTGGGCTGCGCGCCGGCCGCCCCGTCGGCGAGGGCGGGCCCGGCGTCGTGCAGCGCCGCCATCTCGGTCGGGTCGGTCAGCTCGATCACCCGGCGGACGTCGGCGTCGAGCGCCGCCTGGACCAGGTCGCGGACGGCGTCCTGCGCGCTCCCGGCGCCGCGGGCGTCGATCGAGGTCGCCGGCCACGGCACCACCGCGTCTCTGAGCGCGTAGTCGGCCGCGGTGTAGAGGCCGCTGACGTACCACTCGCCGTCGACCTGCACGGTCGCGATCCGGATCGGCTCGCCCTGCTCGCGGACGACCTGCGCGATGTCGATCGTCTCGGGGACGCCCGCGGGCGGGGCGCCGTCCGGGTAGACCTTGGCCTTGAACGAGTCCGTGAACGGCAGGCTCGCCGGGTCCTGCGTGGTCGTGACGGTGCCCGCGACCAGCTTGGTGATCGTGACGTTCGGCCGGACCTGCTCGGCGGCGGCCTCGTCGAACCGCAGGCCGGAGAAGGTCACGGAGTCGAGGCTCGTGTCGGCCCGGGCGTCGGGGCGCAGGACCTCGAGCCGCTGCAGCTCGGTGGTGAGCACCGAGCCCAGGTCGGTGAGCAGGGTGGCCTCGTTCGGCGCGATCCGGCTGTAGGCGCGCAGGTGGTCGCGGCCCTCGAGGTCCTCGGCGAGTGAGGTCACCGCGCCGTTCGGGCTGCTCGCGCCGCCGCTGCCGCCCAGCAGTGCCCATGCCGCCACGCCACCGCCGACCAGCAGGGCGAGCACCGCGACGATCGCGGTGACGAGCGGCCACCGGCGCTTCCGCCGAGGCGCCCCGCCGCCGTCGCCGCCGTGGCCGGGCGGCGGGCCCCACGTGGGCGGTTCGCCGCCGCCGTACCCCGGCGCCGGGTACTGCCGGGTCCCGCCCGGGTACTGCTGCGGGGAGGGCTGCGGCGGGTACTGCTGCGGGTAGGGCGGCGTCGGGTACTGCTGCGTGCCGCCCGGCTGGTCCGGGTACGGGGCCGTCGCGCCCGCACCCTGCCCCGCCCACGCCTGCCGGCCGGGGTCCGGGGCCGCCCCGGCGCCCGGGCCCTCCGCCCAGGCGCGGTCGCCCGGGTACGGCAGGGGGCCGGTCGCGGGCCCGGTCGCGGAGCCGGTCGAGGGACGGGTGGCCGGGTCGGGGTCCCGGCCTCCCGGGTGCGGGCCCTGCCCGGGCCACTGGCCGCCGTCGCTCACCGTCGTACCCCCTCGTCGGGCACCCGCCCTCGGGTGCGCTCGCGGGGATCATGGTGGATCCCCGTTGTCCGGAACAGGGTGGAAGTACCGGGATGTACTGCTCCGTCCGGCCCAACGCGACGCGTGGGGCGGGTCCGGGCCGTCCACCGAGTGGAGGAAGTTCGCGCCCCGCACCGGCGTGGCGACCGGGCGTGACGTGGCGCCGGTGCCAGGGTGCCTCCGATCCAGTCGATCACCGGTGGGGGGAGAGCGGTGCGGTTCGCGCGGGGGCTCCTGGTGGTCCTGCTCGTCACGCTGCTCACCGCCGCCTCGGTGGCGACGGCCGGCGCCGCGCCGGAGCCGACCCCACCGCCGAACCCGAGCAACGAGGACCTCCAGCGCAGCCGCGACGCCGTGAGCGGCCGCGCCGCCGACGTCGCCCGGCTGACCCAGCGGCTCTCCGAGCTCCAGGCGGAGGCCGACGAGCTGCAGATCCAGGTCGCCGAGCAGCACGAGTCCGCCAACCAGGCGCTCGACGTCCTCACCGGCGCCCAGGCCGAGGCCGACGCCGCGGCGACGCGCGCCGAGTCCGCCCGCGCACAGACGGAGGCCGCGGGCAAGGCCGTCGACGCCGCCCGGACCCGGCTCGACGACTTCGTCGCCGGCACCTACTCCCAGGGCCTCGACCTCGGTCCGATCGGGCTGCTCACCACGGCGACGGGGCCGCAGGACCTCGTCGATCGGGCCCAGCTCACGGACGCGCTCGCCCAGCAGCAGGCCGCCGCGCTCGACGGGCTCGAGCGCGCCCGGGTGCAGCAGGCCAACGCCGACTCCACCGCGCGCAAGGCGCAGGAGGAGGCCGAGCAGCGCCGGCAGGCCGCCGCGGACGCGAAGGTCGCCGCCGACCGGGCCCTCGCCGGGGCGCAGCAGGCGGCCGACGAGCAGGCGCAGCGGTTGCAGGCGGTGGTGGGGGAGCAGGCGCAGGTCCAGGCCCAGCTCGACGCGGCGGAGAACGCCGACGCCGGGCTGCGCGCGCAGCGGCAGCGCTTCCAGGCCTGGCAGCGGGCGCAGGAGGAGGCCGAGGCCGCCCGGCAGCGGGCGGCGCGCGAGGAGGCTGCGGCCCGGGCCGGCTCGGCGGCGTCGGCCCCGCCGCCCACGACCCGCCGCACGGGGTCCGGCGCGGTCCAGACCGTGATCGACCGGGCGATGTCGCAGCTCGGCGTGACCTATGCGTGGGGCGGCGGCACCGCCCGCGGCCCGTCGCTCGGCATCCGGGACGGCGGGGTCGCCGACAGCTTCGGCGACTACCGCAAGGTCGGCTTCGACTGCTCGGGGCTGATGCTCTACGCGTTCGCCGGGGTCGGGGTGCGGCTGCCGCGCTACAGCGGCAACCAGCACGCTTACGGCGACCAGGTCCCGCTCGCGCAGATGCGGCCCGGCGACATGCTCTCCTGGGCGCGCAACGGACGCGTCTACCACATCGCCCTCTACATCGGGAACGGCAGGATGATCGAGGCGCCGTACTCCGGCGCGTCGGTCAAGGTCTCCCCGGTCCGCTACTCCGGCGGGCTGCTGCCGACGGTCTCCCGGGTGATCTAGGGGGCGTCCCCTCGGACCCCGCTCACCGGCAGTTCACGGGCGGTCCGGTGTGATGGAACGGTGAGCGTGCATCCATCCCCCGAGTCGACGCCGCCCTCCGGTACCCCGGCGGCCCCCGCCGCCACCTCCACCCCGAAGGACGACGCCGAGCACCTCGAGCGCGCGGTCTTCGAGATCAAGCGGGTCATCGTCGGGCAGGACCGGCTGGTGGAGCGGATGCTCGTCGGGCTGCTCGCCCGGGGTCACCTGCTGCTGGAGGGCGTCCCGGGCGTCGCGAAGACCCTCGCGGTGGAGACGGTCGCGAAGGTCGTCGGCGGCACGTTCGCGCGCCTGCAGTTCACCCCGGACCTCGTCCCGTCGGACATCCTCGGCACCCGGATCTACCGGCAGGGCCGCGAGGAGTTCGACGTCGAGCTGGGTCCGGTCGTCGCGAACTTCGTGCTGGCGGACGAGATCAACCGCGCCCCGGCGAAGGTCCAGTCCGCGATGCTCGAGGTCATGGCCGAGCGGCACCTGTCGATCGGCGGCCGCACCTTCCCGATGCCCGACCCGTTCCTCGTGCTGGCCACGCAGAACCCGATCGAGAACGAGGGCGTCTACCCGCTGCCCGAGGCACAGCGGGACCGCTTCCTCTTCAAGATCATCGTCGAGTACCCGGGCGTCGAGGAGGAGCGCGAGATCGTCTACCGGATGGGCGCGACGCCCCCGGTGGCCGAGCAGGTCATGGAGCCGGCGGAGCTCGTCCGGCTGCAGGGCGTGGCCTCGCAGGTCTTCGTGCACCACGCGCTGGTGGACTACGTGGTGCGGCTGGTCGTCGCCACCCGCACCCCCGCGGACCACGGGCTGCAGGACATCGCCGGCTGGGTCGCCTACGGGGCGTCCCCGCGCGCCACGCTCGGCATCGTCGCCGCGGCCCGCGCGCTCGCGCTGGTCCGCGGGCGGGACTACGTGCTGCCGCAGGACGTGCTCGACGTCGCGCCGGACGTGCTGCGCCACCGGCTGGTGCTCTCCTACGACGCCGTGGCCGACCAGGTGCCGATGGAGCACATCCTGCAGCGCGTCCTGCAGACCGTGCCGTTGCCGCAGGTCACCGCCCGGCCGCAGGTCCAGCCGGCCCAGCCGGCCCAGCCGGCGGCCGCCGCCTATCCGCCGGCGCCCGGTCCGTCGTGACCGCGCCGAGCCCGGTGGGCCCCCGCGCGGGCCACTCCGGCCCGCCGTCCTTGCGCGGGGGGCACCTCGAGGCGGCGCTGCGCAGCCTGGAGCTGAGCGTGCGCGGCCGGCTCGACGGACTGCTGCAGGGCAACCACCTCGGCCTGCTGCCCGGGCCCGGGTCCGAGCCCGCGGAGGCGCGGCCCTACCGGGCCGGCGACGACGTCCGGCGGATGGACTGGGCCGTCACGGCCCGGACCACCGAGCCGCACGTCCGCGAGACGATCGCCGACCGCGAGCTGGAGACCTGGGCGGTCGTCGACCTGTCGCCGAGCCTCGACTTCGGCACCGCCGACTGCGACAAGCGCGACCTGGCGGTGGCCGCGCTGGCCGCGGTCGCGCACCTCACCCGCGGCGGCGGGAACCGGATCGGCGCGATCGTCTCGACCGGCGCCGAGACCGTGCGGATCCCGGCCCGCGGGGGCCTCGCGCACACCCGCAGCGTCGTGCGCCGGGTGGCCGAGGTGCCCCGGGCGGAGGACGGCACCCGCGGTGACCTCGCCGCGGCCCTCGAGGAGCTGCGCCGGCCGCCGCGCCGGCGCGGTCTCGCCGTCGTCATCTCGGACTTCCTCGGGGAGCCGGACTGGGAGCGCTCGCTGCGCGGCCTGAGCGCCCGGCACGACCTGCTCGCCGTCGAGGTGCTGGACCCGCGCGAGCTGGACCTGCCGGACGTCGGCACGGTCGTCCTGGCCGACCCGGAGACCGGGCGGCAGCGCGAGGTCGAGACCACGCCGCTGCTGCGCCGCGAGTACGCCGCGGCCGCGTCGGAGCACCGCGACCGGGTGGCCGACGCGCTGCGCCGCTGCGGGGCCGCGCACCTGCGGCTGCGCACCGACTCGGACTGGATCTCGGACATCGTCCGGTTCGCGCTGGCCCGCAAGCGGACGTGGTCGGGGGGCGGGCGGTGACCGCGGCATGACCTTCGCCTCGCCCTGGTGGCTCCTCGGGCTGCTGATCGTGGCCGCCCTGGTGGCCGGGTACCTCGTGCTGCTGCGCCGGCGGCGCCGGGACGTCGTCCGGTTCACCAACCTCGAGCTGCTGGAGAAGGTCGCCCCGCGGCGGCCCGGCTGGTACCGGCACCTGCCGGCGGCCGCGCTGATCACCGCGCTGGCGGTGCTCACGGTCGCGCTGGCCGGTCCGCAGGCCGAGGCCAAGGTCCCGCGGAACCGGGCGACCGTGATGCTGGTGATCGACGTGTCGCTGTCGATGCAGGCCACGGACGTGGAGCCGACCCGGCTCGCGGCCGCGCAGGCCGCGGCCAAGGCGTTCGCCGACCAGCTCACGCCCGGGATCAACCTCGGGTTGGTCTCCTTCGCGGGCACCGCCGCGGTGCTGGTCTCGCCGACCACGGACCGCAACTCGGTGAAGCGCGCCGTCGACTCGCTCAAGCTCTCCGAGTCGACGGCGACCGGCGAGGCGATCTTCGCGTCGATGCAGTCGATCGAGTCGTTCTCCCAGTCCGTCGCGGGCTCGGGCGGCTCCGGCGGCCCGGACGGCTCCGGCGGCGAGGAGCCGCCCCCGCCCGCCCGCATCGTGCTGATGAGCGACGGCAAGCAGACCGTGCCCGGGCCGGACGGGGAGAACGAGCCCCGTGGCTCCTTCACCGCCGCCCGGCAGGCCGCCGAGGCCAAGATCCCGGTCTCCACGATCTCGTTCGGCACGGAGTACGGGACGATCGACATCGAGGGCGGCCGCACCCGCGTCGCCGTCGACGATGCCTCGATGAAGCAGATCGCCGACCTCTCCGGGGGGCAGTTCTTCACCGCCGCCAGCGAGGACGAGCTGCGCCGGGTCTACGCCGACCTCTCCGAGCAGATCGGCTACGAGGTGCGTCGCGTCGACACCAGCAGGCCGTGGCTGGCCGGTGGGGCGCTGCTGCTCGTGGTCGGGCTGGGCAGCGGGCTGCTGCTGGGGCGCCGCCTGCCGTGACGCGTGTCGCGGCCCGCCGCGCCCCCGTGCACTAGGTTCTGTGCCCGTGGGTAGGAGCGTGCTGGTCACCGGAGGAAACCGCGGCATCGGCCTGGCGATCGCGGAGGCGTTCGCGGCCCAGGGGGACCAGGTGGCGGTGACGTACCGCAGCTCGGCGGAGGGGCTCCCGGGGGAGCTGCTGCCGGTGCAGTGCGACGTCACCGACGCCGCCGCCGTCGACGCGGCGTTCACGACCGTCGAGGAGAAGCACGGGCCGGTCCAGGTCCTGGTCTCCAACGCCGGGATCACGGACGACGGGTTGCTGATGCGGATGAGCGAGGACTCGTTCACCTCGGTGCTCGACGCCAACCTCACCGCCGCCTACCGGGTCGCCAAGCGCGCGTCGCGCGGGATGCTCAAGGCCAAGGGCGGGCGGATGATCTTCATCTCGTCCGTGGTGGGGCTGCTGGGCAGCGCCGGCCAGGTCAACTACGCCGCCTCGAAGGCCGGCCTGGTCGGATTGGCCCGCTCGGTCGCCCGCGAGCTCGGCTCCCGGGGCATCACCGCCAACGTCGTCGCCCCCGGCTTCGTCGACACCGACATGACCCGTGCGCTCTCCGAGGAGCGGCGCGCCGAGATCACCAAGCAGGTCCCGCTGGGCCGCTACGCCTCCGTCGAGGAGGTCGCCTCGGCCGTCACCTGGCTCGGCTCCGAGCAGGCCGGCTACGTCACCGGGGCGGTCATCCCGGTCGACGGCGGCCTCGGCATGGGCCACTAGAACTCCCCGAATCGCGAGGAGAGGGTCCTGATGGGACTGCTCGAGGGCAAGAAGCTGCTGATCACCGGTGTGATCACGGACGCGTCGCTGGCGTTCCACGCGGCGAAGATCGCGCAGGAGCAGGGCGCGGAGGTCGTGCTCACCGGCTTCGGCCGGATGCGTCTGGTGGAGCGGATCGCGCAGCGGCTGCCGAAGCCCGCCCCGGTCGTCGAGCTCGACGTGGCGAACCAGGAGCAGCTGGACTCGCTGGTCGAGCGGGTGTCGCCGCACCTGGGGGACTCGCCGAAGCTCGACGGGGTGCTGCACTCGATCGGCTTCGCCCCGGCCTCCTGCCTGGGCGAGGGCGCCTTCCTCACCGCGCCCTGGGAGGACGTCGCCACGACGATCCAGGTCAGCGCCTACTCGTTCAAGTCGCTGTCCACCGCGCTGCTGCCGCTGCTCGGACCGGGCGCGTCGATCGTCGGGATGGACTTCGACAACCGGCAGGCGTGGCCGGCCTACGACTGGATGGGCGTCGCCAAGTCGACGCTCGAGTCCGTCACCCGCTACCTCGCCCGGGACCTCGGGCCGAAGGGCATCCGGGTCAACCTGGTCGCCGCCGGGCCGGTGAAGACCATGGCCGCCAAGTCCATCCCGGGCTTCGCCGCGTTCGAGGACAACTGGGACGGCCGCGCGCCGCTGGGTTGGGACGTCGGCGACCCGGTGCCCGTCGCGAAGACGATCTGCGCGCTGCTCTCGGACTGGCTGCCCGCCACCACCGGCTCGATGGTGTGGGCGGACGGCGGGTTCCACGCCATCGGGGTCTGACGGGCGGGTGTCCCGGGGCCGGGGTTGAATGAGGCCGTGAGTTCGTCCTCCGCCCCGTACGACGCCCTGCTCCTGCTCTCCTTCGGCGGTCCCGAGGGCCCGGCGGAGGTGCGCCCCTTCCTCGAGAACGTGGTGCGCGGCCGCGGGGTCCCGCCGGAGCGGCTCGACGCCGTCGAGGAGCACTACCAGCACTTCGGCGGCGTCTCGCCGATCAACGCCCGCAACCGCGAGCTGATCGCGGCGATCCGTGCACGGACGGATCTCCCGGTCTACTTCGGGAACCGGAACTGGCACCCGATGGTGGAGGACACCCTCGCGGAGATGACCCGGGACGGGGTGCGCAACGCCCTGGTGTTCGCCACCAGCGCCTACGGCGGGTACTCGGCCTGCCGGCAGTACGACGACGACATCGTCCGCGCCCGCGCCGCCGTCGGCGACGGTGCGCCGCACCTCACCAAGCTGCGGCACTTCTTCGACCATCCGCTGTTCGTACGGGCCAACGCGGACGCCGTGCGCGCCGCGCTCGGGACCGTCCCCGAGGGTGCGCGGGTCGTGTTCACCGCGCACTCCATCCCGGTGGCCGCCGACGCCGCCGCGGGCGTGCCGGAGGAGGGCGGGCACCGGTACTCGCGGCAGGTCGCCGAGGCGGCGCGGCTGGTCGCGGCCGAGCTGGGGATCACCGAGTACGACGTCGTGTGGCAGTCGCGGTCCGGCCCGCCGCAGGTGCCGTGGCTGGAGCCGGACATCGTCGACCACGTCGAGGCCCTGCACGCGAAGGGGATCGAGGCGGTCGTCGTGGCGCCGATCGGGTTCGTGTCCGACCACGTCGAGGTCATCTGGGACCTGGACAACGAGGCCGCGGAGAAGGCCTCCGAGCTGGGGCTGGCCTTCGCCCGGGCCGCCACCGCCGGCCCGGACCCGCGCTTCGCCGACATGGTCGCGGAGCTGATCGCGGAGCTGCAGGAGGGCGCCCCCGCCCGGGCCCTGGGCAGCGTTCCCGGCGCGGGGTGCACGGTCGACGGCGCCCCCTGCGCCGTGAACTGCTGCGAGCCGGTCCGCCGCCCCACCCGCCCCTGACCCGGTTCCTGCACCGCGAGTCGGGCTGCGGGTTCCCGCGAGTCGCGCCCTGGGCTTCCGCGAGTCGCGCCTTGAGCCCCGCGAGTCGGGCTGTGGGCTCCCGCGAGTCGCGCCCTGGGCTTCCGCGAGTCGCGGGTTCCCGCACCGCGAGTGGGCAGTTCCGGGGCACCGAACCTCACACCTCGGGGCCCCCGGGATGTGGACCTCGGTCGCCCGGGAGCGCCGACTCGCGGGTCACTCGGGGCGGCGGATCCCGAGCGTGCTGACGGCGGGGAGGAGGCCGGACCGCGCGATCGTCGCGGTGAGCGGCCCCACCAGCTGAGGCAGCCGCGCGACCTCCGGCATTCCCACGGCCGCGTAGGGCTGGGCGGCGAGGGCGTCCGTGCGTGCCTCGACCCGCTGCCGCAGATCCCGTCCGGCCTCGGTGGCGGAGCCGTCGTCGTCGAGCAGACCGCGCGTGCGGAGCCGGTCGGCTGCCGCCGCCCACTCGTCGTCCGTCCAGCCCCGGCTCGCGAAGGTCGTCCGCGGCGCGGCGCCGACGGCGGCGAAGGACACCAGCGCCTCGCACGGATCGAGTTCCGCGTCGAGCAGGGCGATCACGTGCCCGTCACCGCGGTGCTCGCGCAGGATCGTGGCGGAGTGCCAGAGCCGCAGCAGGGGCTCGTCGGGCACGTCGAGCCCGGTGTTGCCCGCCGCCAGAGGTCGTCCGGCGGTGACGGCCGCCTCGGCCGCGTGCCACGCGAGCTCGGCGGCCTCCTTCGTGTCGGGCGCATCGACGAGCGGGCCCAGTAGCACCCGGAGACCGGCCCCGACGCCGCGAAGCCGGGCGGCGAGGACGTCGTCCGGCGAGGCCGTGGTCCAGGCGTCGCGCACGTGCTCGGCCACCATCGACGGGCTGAAGCTGTAGAAGGCGGACGTCACGACCTCGGGGCCCGGCCGGCCGAGCGGCGCGGCACGCAGCGGGAAGTACGACGGCCAGCGGGTCGCCGTGTCGTAGCCCAGCGCGGCGGCCTCGGCAGCCACCTCGGGCGCGTAGTAGAGCACCGCGTGGACGGGCTCCAGGACCTGCCAGATCCCGCGCACCAGGGGTGCGGGGACGACGGTCGTCGTGGACATCGCGAACTCCCCTCGTCGAACTAGACACTGACAAGACTGGTGGACGGAGGAGAACTTGTCAATGACTAGTTCGGCCGCGCGAGGCCGTAGGCGAAGGTCCACGCCCGGCCGAGCACGTCCGAGCCGAACGGGCGGAACAGGTCCCGATGGAGTGCGCGCGCGGCCGCCTCGGCCGGGCCGTCGAGCACGGTGATCGCCCGCAGGAGGTACCCGGCCTCCCGGAAGGTCGCGGGGACCGTCCGGCCACGCGAGTACGCCCCGCCGAGGCGACGCACCTCCACGACGGACGGGACGGCGGCCGTCGGGCCCGTCAGCTCGGGGATCGACCGCAGCCCCTGCCGGTCCAGGGAACGGAGCAGGTGGGCGTCGCCGACGTAGGGCTCGGGCTCGGTGGGGTCGTGGTGGATCGTGTGCGACCGGACGGCCGGGAGCCGGCCGAGGCTCTCGTGGAGCACCGGACCCAGGTCGCGCAGGGGCCGCGCGAGGTCCTCGGCGTCGACGGTGGAGGCGACGGCGATCATGGCGACGTGTCGCCCGCGGAGGGGCGGCGGCAGCGCCGGGTCGTCGGCGAACGGGACGAGCGAGATGCCGGTCGTGACCTCCTCGGGCAGGTCGGCGCTCCACGCAGCCCAGCCGTCGAGCACGGCAGGGGTGACCTCGAGCGCGAGCGAGCCGCCCCAGATCCCGGCGAGCTCGACCAGCTCCGTCTCGACGGCCGTGACGACGGTGCCGTCGCCGCGCGCGGGCAGTCCGTCGAGGTGCACCGGGTCGCCGGCGGCCGTGACGCCCTCGACCCGCCGGACCCGGTCGGCGGCGAACCCGAAGGTGCGGCCGAGCAGGCCGAACCCACCGCCGAGGAGGTAGCCGACCACACCGACACCGGGCGAGCTGCCGCTGAGCGGCGCGAGTCCGTGCGGTGCCGCGGCGGCGACGACGTCGCCCCAGGTCGCGCCGGCCTCGGCGTGGGCGCGCCGGGCGGCCGGGTCCACGGTCACCTTCCGCATGTGGCGGGTGCTGATCAGCAGGCCGCCGTCGAGCGGTGCCGCGAGGCCGTGACCGCTGGACTGGACCGCGAGGGGCAGGTCGTGCCCGGCGGCGTGGCGCACGGCGGCCCGGACGTCGGCCGCGGACCTCGCCGCGACGACGAGGTCCGGGCGGTGCGCGTGGGCGGCCTGGAAGCCGCGGCGCTCGACGTCGTAGCCGGGGTCGCCGGGGCGGAGGACGGTGCCGGTGAGGGTGCTCGTCGAGGGCATGATTCCGAGCCTCGGTGGAGTCCCGCAAGAAGTCCAAGAGATAAATCGTCTGCCCGCTAGCATTTTTCGTTATGGAGCTGCGTCACCTGCAGTATCTGGTCGCCGTGGTCGAGGAGGGCACGGTGACGGCGGCGGCCGCGCGCCTGCACGTCGCCCAACCCGGGGTGAGCGCGCAGCTCAGACAGCTGGAGCGGGAGCTCGGCGAGCCACTGCTGACGCGGACCTCACGCGGCGTCGCGCCGACGGCGGCGGGAGAGGCGGTGCTGCCCTACGCGCGGGCGGCGCTGGCGGCGGTCGAGGCCGCCCGGCTGGCGGTCGACGAGCTGAAGGGGCTGGTCCGGGGGCGGGTGGCGGTGGGGATGGCGCCCTCGCTCGCGGCCACCGACCTGCCCGAGCTGCTGGCGGACTTCCGCGAGGCCCACCCGGCGGTCGAGATCTCGCTGCGCGAGGGGACCTCGGACGAGCTCCTCGGGCAGCTCGTCGCGGGGGAGGTGGACCTGGTGTGGGCGGGGATGGCGGGCGAGCCGCCGCCCGGCGTCGCCACCCGCACGATCACCGACCAGGCGTTGGTGGCCGTCGGAGTGGACGCGGTCGAGGTGGGGCTGGGCGACCTGCCGGGCCGCCCGCTGATGTGCATGTCCCCGGGCACCGGTCCGCGCGGTGCCTTCGACGCGGCGTGCGCAGCGGCGGGCCTGCGTCCGACGATCGCGTTCGAGGCCGGGGACCCGCTGCTGCTCGCGCGGCTCGCGGCGCGCGGGCTGGGGGTGGCGGTGCTGCCGGCGAGCGCGGTGCGGGCGGCCGGGCTCGACGCCCCGGCGGCTCGGCTGCTGCCGGAGGTGCGCAGCCGGATCGAGCTGGCGTGGCGGGCGGACGGCCCCAACGGTCCCGCGGCGCGGGCGCTCATCGCCGCGGCCCGGGCGCGGGACTGAGTGCTCGTCGGACGAGGCGGCCCCCCGGGGACCGGAGTACGCCCGCAGCGGACTGTCCCTTCGACGCAGCCGGCACGAGCGCCTGGTGGATTGACGAAGCGTGACCTGTGCGTTAACCAAGGGGGCCCGGTGACGCGGCGCGGCCCGCCCCTCGGAGCCGGCGGGTGGAGCAGACCCTCAGTCTCGGTGGGCACACCGGAGAGCAGCGCACGGCACCGGTCGAGAGGGGAGAACCCGATGACACTCAAGATCAACGACCCTGCCCCGGACTTCGAGGCCGAGACCACTCAGGGCCGGATCCGGTTCCACGACTGGATCGGTACCTCCTGGGCCGTGATGTTCTCGCACCCGAAGGACTTCACCCCGGTGTGCACCACCGAGCTGGGCTACATGGCGAAGATCAAGCCGGAGTTCGACCGCCGGGACGTGAAGATCATCGGCCTGTCGGTGGACCCGGTGGACAGCCACGCCAAGTGGGCCTCCGACATCGCCGAGACGCAGGGCCACGCACCGAACTACCCCGTGATCGGCGACGCCGACTTCGCCGTCTCGAAGCTCTACGGGATGTTGCCGGCCGACACCAGCGGAGATGCCGGCGCGCGCACCCCGGCGGACAACCAGACCGTGCGCAACGTCTTCGTCGTCGGCCCGGACAAGAAGATCAAGCTGGTGCTGGTCTACCCGATGACCACCGGCCGCAACTTCGACGAGGTGCTTCGGGTGATCGACTCGCTGCAGCTGACCGCCCGGCACAAGGTGGCGACGCCGGTGAACTGGAAGCAGGGCGAGGACGTGATCATCGCCGGCTCGGTCTCCGACGAGGAGGCGCGGAAGACCTACCCGCAGGGCTGGCAGGCCCCACGTCCCTACATCCGCATCGTGCCCCAGCCGAGCTGACCACTCGGAGCGGACGACTCGGGGCTCGCCCGCCGGCCGTTCCGCGACGCGATTCCGTCGGAAGGCCGTGTGATCTTCCAGCGGTACGAGCTCGGTCGTCGTGCACTGTCCGGCGGGTACCGGTCGATGATCGCTGTCGGCGTCCTTTCCGCGGCCGGTCCGACGACGTCCCCGACCGGCTCGGCGGCCACGAGGCCCCGGGCCGGTCACTACGGGGTGGGGGCGTAGGAGCGGACGGCCTCCGCGACCGCGGCGCGACGGGCGACCCGGACGGCGGTGTCGAGCGGGCGCAGGGCCTCCCGGCGGGCGGTGGCGGCGGAGGCGGAGAGGGCACCGCCGGGCTCGTCCGCGGAGGCGGCGGCGAGGATCGCCTCCACCTCGTCCGCCTGCTGCAGCACCCGCAGCGCGCGCCCGGGCATCCCCTGCGGCCAGTGGGTGGCCGGCCGGGCGCGCAGGGCGGCGGCGATCTCCTCGCGCACCCCGGGCCGGTGCCGGGCGACCCCGAGCTCGGTGAGGACGGACGTCGACTGCCGCACCTGGCCCCGCAGCTCGTGCTCGGCCTCGGCCAGCGGCACGTACTCCGCGGGCGGCACGGGGGCCGGGACGGTGTGCACGGTCCAGCGCAGGACGCCGTCGGCGATCGGGCTCGGCACCACGCCCAGCCCCGCCTCCGGGTACAGCACGCCCTCGCCGGCGGCGATCGCGGCGCTGGTGAAGGTGCCGGGCCCGGGCAAACCGCGGATGTCACCCGGGACCGGGAGCACCAGCCGCCCGGCTCCGCGCGGGGCCCGGCGCAGCGCGGCGAGCAGGAAGGTGAGCGACGAGACGGGCGCGCCCGGGGCGGGGAGGTCCGTGGCGGCGGCGGTGGCCTCGTCGACGGCGACGACGTCGTGGGCCTCGGCCCACGGGGTGAGCGCGTCGAGCACGTCGTCCGGCGCGGCGGACCCGGCCAGCCAGGCCGACGACCACACCGCGAAGGTGGCGGAGGAGCGGGGCACGAACGCCAGGCTAACCAGGGGTGACCGGTACCCGGCCTCTGCCGTGCGGGTGACGGTGGGTGACTTTCGGTGAGCGGTCGTGTGCACGCTGCGCTCTTCGGGCGCCGCCTCCGCGTGTCGGCCGCGACCCGGTGTGCCCCTTGGGATACAACCCGGACATGCCCGCACCCCGCACGCACGACTACCGCGGCGCGTTCGGCGCCGACGGGACCCGGGTCCGCACCAGGAAGGAGGTCCCGGAGGTCCCGGCCGAGCCCGGGCTGGTGGTCGAGGACCCGGCGAGCGGCTTCTGCGGCGCGGTGGTGAAGGTCGACGTCCGCGAGGTCACCCTCGAGGACCGCTCCGGCGCACGGCGGGTCTTTCCGCTGCGGCCCGCCGCCTTCCTGTTCGAGGGCAGGCCGGCCACGCTGGTGAAGCCGGCCGCCGTGCCGACGGGGCCGGCCCGCTCGGCGTCGGGTTCGGTGCGGGTGGAGAACCTCAAGGCCCGCACCGCCCGCGCCGCGCGGATCTGGGTCGAGGGCATCCACGACGCCGCCCTGCTCGAGACGGTCTGGGGGCACGACCTGCGGGTCGAGGGCGTCGTCGTCGAGCCGCTGCACGGCGTGCACGACCTCGCCGCCGCGGTGCGCGAGTTCGGCCCCGCGCCGCACCGGCGGCTCGGGATCCTCGTCGACCACCTCGTCGCCGGGAGCATGGAGACCCGCCAGGCCGCCGCCGTCGCCGGGCCGAACGTGCTGGTCGCCGGCCACCCGTTCGTCGACGTCTGGGAGGCGGTGAAGCCGCAGGCCGTCGGCATCCGGGCGTGGCCGAGGATTCCGCGCGGCACCGACTGGAAGACCGGGGTGTGCGAGGCGCTGCGCTGGGGTGAGCCCGCCGACGGCGCGCGCCGGGTGCTCGGCGCCGTGAAGTCCTTCCGGGACCTGGACTCCTCGCTCATCGGCGCCGTCGAGCAGCTGATCGACTTCGTGACGCAGGAGGGCTGACCACGGTCGTTGCGCGACCGCAATGATCGTTTCGGCCACCCCGGGCCGTGATCTCTGCCATCCTGAGGTCATGGTTCCGCTGGTCTGGCTGATCGCCGGGATCGCCCTGCTCGCCGGCGAGATGCTGGCGGGGGAGTTCGTGCTGCTGATGCTCGGCGGCGGGGCGCTCGTCGCCGCGGGGGGCTCGGCGCTGTTCGGCCTGGGCTGGCTGGGCAGCACGCTGCTGTTCGCGATCGCCTCGGTGCTGCTGCTGGTGGGGGTGCGGCCGGTGCTGCGGCGCAAGGCGCAGAAGTCGATCGAGGGCTACGTGCACCACACCGACAAGATCGTCGGGGGACCGGCGGTGGTGTCGCGGCGGGTCGACGGGCACGGCGGCCGCGTGCGGATCGGCCCGGACGAGTGGTCCGCCCGCGCCTTCGACGGCGAGCAGGTCATGGAGCCCGGCGAGCGGGTGACGGTGGTGCGCATCGAGGGCGCCACCGTGCTCGTGCTCGCCGAGTGAGGGGGAAGGGACATGGAGACGGTGAACGTCGGACTGCTCGTCGTGATCGTGCTGATCGTGCTCTTCGTGATCATCGCGCTCGCCAAGGCGGTGCAGATCATTCCGCAGGCCACGGCCGCGGTGATCGAGCGGCTGGGCCGGTACAAGACCACGCAGGACCCGGGGCTGGCCTTCCTGGTGCCCTTCGTCGACCGGATCCGGGAGCGGATCGACCTGCGCGAGCAGGTCGTGTCCTTCCCGCCGCAGCCCGTGATCACGCAGGACAACCTGACGGTCAACATCGACACCGTCGTCTACTTCCGGGTCACCGACCCGAAGTCGGCGGTGTACGAGATCTCGAACTACATCACCGGCGTCGAGCAGATCACCACGACCACGTTGCGCAACGTCGTCGGCGGCATGACGCTGGAGGAGACGCTCACCTCGCGGGACCAGATCAACACGGTGCTGCGCGGCGAGCTCGACGACGCCACCGGCCGCTGGGGCATCCGGGTCGAGCGGGTGGAGATCAAGGCCATCGACCCGCCGCCGTCGATCCAGGAGTCGATGGAGCGGCAGATGAAGGCCGACCGCGAGAAGCGGGCGATGATCCTCACCGCCGAGGGCCAGCGGGAGTCGGCGATCCGCAGCGCGGAGGGCCAGAAGCAGAGCCAGATCCTGACCGCCGAGGGCGCCAAGCAGGCGGCGATCCTCAACGCCGAGGCCGAGCGGCAGTCCCGGATCCTGCGGGCGCAGGGCGAGCGGGCGGCGCAGTACCTGCGGGCCCAGGGTGAGGCGAAGGCGATCGAGAAGCGCTTCGCCGCGATCAAGGCCGGTCGGCCGACGCCCGAGCTGCTCGCCTACCAGTACCTGCAGACCCTGCCCCAGATGGCGGCGGGCGAGGCGAACAAGGTGTGGCTGGTGCCGTCGGACTTCGGCAAGGCGCTCGAGGGCTTCATGAAGATGCTCGGCGCGCCCGGCGAGGACGGCGTCTTCAAGTACACCCCCTCGCCCGACGACGGCGTGCGCTCGGTCCCCGAGGAGGACGAGGAGTCCGTCCGGGACTGGTTCGACACGACCGGCGACCCGGAGATCGCCCGGCAGGTCGCGGCGGCCACGGCCGAGGCGACGCAGGAGGTCCCGCCGATCGGCGAGCCGGCGCGACCGGCCCTGGGGACGGCGGTCGACGAGGCGGTCACCCCGCCCAACGGCGTCCCGGCCCGGGGGAACTGGTCCGAGGAGGGCCCGCCCCGCTGACCCGCGGTCTCAGGACAGGGTGAAGCCGAACGGGAGCTCCAGGCGGTGCCGCTCGAGCAGGGCGCGGTCCGCCAGGAGCTCCCGGGTGGGGCCGTCGGCCACGACCACGCCCTCGTCGAGCACCACGCTGCGGGGGCAGAGCTGCAGGGCGTAGGGCAGGTCGTGGGTGACCATCAGCATGGTGCGGCCGAGCCCGAGCAGCACCTCCGCGAGCTCGCGGCGGGCGACCGGGTCGAGGTTCGACGACGGCTCGTCCAGCACGAGGATCTCGGGGTCGCAGGCCAGGACCGTGGCCAGCGCGACCCGGCGCCGCTGCCCGCCGGAGAGGTGCAGCGGGGAGCGGTCGGCGTGCCCGGTCATCCCGACGGCCGCGAGCGCCTGCTCGACCCGCTCCGCGAGCGCCGGCCCGCTCAGCCCGAAGTTCGCGGGTCCGAAGGCGACGTCCTCGCGGACCGACGGCATGAAGAGCTGGTCGTCCGGGTCCTGGAAGACGATGCCCACCCGGCGGCGGATCTCCTGGACGTGCTCCTTCGTCACGGGCAGCCCGCCGACCTCCACGGTGCCCTCGCCGGGGGCGAGGATGCCGTTGAGGTGCAGCACCAGGGTGGTCTTGCCGGCGCCGTTCGGGCCGAGCAGCGCCACCCGCTCGCCCGGCTCGATCCGCAGGTCCACGCCGTGCAACGCCTGGTGGCCGTCCGGGTAGGCGAACAGCAGGTCCCGGACGAGCAGCGACGGGGCCGGGCGCGCCGTGCCGTCGGCGGGGCGCAGCGGGTCGGCGAGGGTCATGCGATCACCCATCCGCTCACGGCGAGCGCCGCGGCGACGGCGACCGGCGCCAGCCCGGCGGCCCAGTCCCGCCGGGTCGTGCGGTTCTCGGTCAGGACCGGCATCGCGCCCGTCCAGCCGCGGGACAGCATCGCCAGGTGCACCCGCTCGCCGCGCTCGTAGGAGCGCACGAACAGGGCGCCGACGCCGCGGGCCGTCGCGCCGGCCTGCCACAGGAACCGCGGGTCGTGCCCGCGCGCGATCCGGGCGAGCCGCATCCGCCGGGCCTCGCCGGCGATCACGTCGACGTACCGGAGCATCAGCGCCGCGATCGTCGTGACGAGCGCCGGGGCCCGCAGCCGCTGCAGCCCCACGAGCAGGTCCCGCATCGGCGTGGTGGCGGCCAGCGTGAGCGAGGTGAGGACGCCGAGGGTGCCCTTGACCAGGATGTTCCAGGCGCCGAGCAGGCCGGGTTCGGAGAGCGAGAGCCCCAGCCACTCGATCCGCGGGTCCGGCCCGGTGATCGGCAGCAGCACGGCCAGCACCACGAACGGCAGCTCGATCACCGAGCGCCGCAGGATCCAGCCGACCGGGATGCGGGCCGCGACCCAGACGCCGAGGAGCAGCACCAGGTAGCCGCCGAACACCGGGAAGGCCTCGCGCGGGGTCGCGACGACGCACACCACGCCCAGGAACGCGGCGACGATCTTCACCTGTGGCGGCAACCGGTGGACGGGGGAGTCGCGGTGCAGGTGCAGCGGGTGCGCGTGGCCCGCGCCCACCTCAGTCGTCCCTCGACGGTGCCGACCCGGCGGGGGAGCGCCGGCGGAGCACCCGGAACAGCCCGCCCGCGAGGACGAGGGTCACGAGCACGCCGACGACGCCGGCGAGCCCCACCGTGCCCTCGCCGCCGAACACCGCGTAGTCGGCCAGCGGCGAGCCGGCGGTGGCGTGCTCCCCGGCGTTCCGCGCGATGCACGTGCCGTCGAGCTGCTCGCCGCCGGCGGTCTCGGTGACCGTGCAGCCGTGCAGGGTCACGGTGTCCAGCCCGTCCGGGCTGGAGCTGGCGAAGGAGGAGAGCCCGCCGGCGACGAGCAGGGCGACCAGCAGGAAGCCGAGGAGGAACCCGCGCCGCCCGGTCACGCCGCACCCCCCGTCGACGGCGCCGACGACGGCGCGGACGGCGCGGACGGGGACGGCGCGGACGGGGACGGCGCCGACCTGCGGACCAACGGTGTCGCCGTGCCCCGCAGCAGGTACACGAGGTCCGGCCGCACGGACGCGACGGCGCCGACGGTGGCCGCGGTGATCACGCCCTCGCCGACCCCGATCAGTGCGTGCAGGCCGACCATCAGCACGAACACGGTGCCGAGCGCGGCGCCGCCGCTGCCTCCGATGGCGTACTGGAGGACGAAGCCCAGCGAGGCGACCACGGTGTTGACGAACGCGGCGACGAAGGCCGTCGCCGCCAGCCCGCCGCGGCTGCGCCGGGCGATCCGGCGCAGCAGCAGGGCGACGCCGTAGCCGGTGAACACGCCGATCAGCGCCATGTTGGTGATGTTCGTGCCGAGCGCGGTGAGCCCGCCGTCGGCGAACAGCAGCGCCTGGACCAGCAGCACGATCGAGATGCACACCGCACCCACCCACGGCCCGACGAGGATCGCGACGAGGGCGCCGCCGAGCAGGTGGCCGCTGGCGCCGGGCAGGATCGGGAAGTTGATCATCTGCACGGCGAAGACGAACGCGGTGACCAGCCCGGCCATCGGGGCGGTGCGCTCGTCGAGGTCCGCGCGGGCGCGCACGAGGCAGAGGACGAGGCCGACGACGGCCACGGCCGCGAAGACGAGCGAGGTAGGGGCGTTCACCAGCCCGTCGCTCATGTGCATGGCGGTGACCATGGGGCCTCCCGGGGTGCGAGGGGGGCGCCGGTCCCGGCGCCGCCCCCATCTCAACGCCTCGGAGACGCAATCGCAAACATCCTGCGGGAGCGAATGCGCTGCGACTGTCCGGTCGGAGGGGTGGACGTCCTCCGGTCAGGCCGCGGCGAGCGCCCGCCGGCGCTCCCGCTCCTCGCGCTTCTCCGACCGCGAGGCCAGCACCGACAGCCCGGCACGCCGCAGCGCCCCTACCGGCGCGAGCACCGCGCCGACCAGCCGGTCGAGCGCCCGGACCTCGTAGGCCGGGGAGTCCCCGAGCTCGGCGACGATCGCCGTGTGCTCCCCGCGGACGCGCTCGGCGTAGCCCGGCTGCCGGGGCGAGCCGGTGATCCGCACGGCGGCGAGCGGCTCGGGCCGGCCGAGGAAGTCGCCGTGGTGCAGCAGCCGCAGCCAGCAGTCGAGGTCGAGCAGCTCGTCCCGGCGGCCGCGCCAGCCGCCCGCGGCGGTGAAGCTCTCCCGCCGGAAGGTGACGTTGCACGCGTCGCCGATGAGGTTGCTGCGGCTCCGCACGATCTTGCGGGCCACCTCGTCCCCGCTGCGGGTGCCGATCAGCCCGTTGAGCCCGCGGCGGGGGACGATCACCCGGCTCTTGTCGTCGACGACGTGCCGGCGGGCCGCGACGAGCGTCAGCCCCGGGTCGTCGAGCAGCGGCTGGGCCTGCAGCTCGAGGCAGCGCGGGTGGAGGATGTCGCCGTCCGTGACGGTCTTCACCAGCGGCGCCCGGCTCAGCGCGATCGCGTGGTTGCGCGCCTCGGCGCGGGAGACCCGCTCGCCGGTCCGCTCCACCCGGATCCGCGGGTCGGCGAACGACCGCATGATCTCGAGGGTGCCGTCCGTGCTGCCGTTGTCGACGAGCACGAGCTCGAACTCGGGCTCGGTCTGCTCCAGCACCGAGCCGATCGTCTCGGCCAGGTGCCGCTCGCCGTCCGTGACGGCGGCGACCACGGACACCGTGGCCTGGTACACACCCGGGAAGCCGGCCGCGGTCACCGGACGCCCGGTTCCCGCTGCTCCGCCGCGTGCGCGAGGCGGTCCGTGCTGTCCATGGCACGGACTGTACCGAGCACCCGGGACGGGCCCGGTCGGCGGCCCGATCGCACTGTCCGTAAGGTTCGCGTCGTGATCCCGGAGCAGCCGAGCGCCCGCGGAGTACGCGGAGCGGAGTTGCGCCGGACACGAACGGGGGGCGGCGGGGGACATGTGCGCGCGGTCGGGGGAACACCCCGTCACGTAACGCACCGACGAGGCCGACAGATAAGCCAAGCGATGACGGAGTACCGCGTGACATCTCGACCTGCAGGAGTCGGGCGCCGAAGCGTCAGCGCGACCGCACACGACGTGCGACGAGGGGGAGACTGCGATGCAGCGCAGTGACCGGCGCGGTGTTCAGCGCCCTGCCGATCCGACCGTGTCCGTGGTGGTGCCCACCCGGAACGAGGCCCGCAACCTGCAGGTGGTGCTGCCGGCCATCGCGGCGGTGCGGCCCGCGGTCCACGAGGTGATCGTCGTCGACGGCAACTCGGTCGACGGCACGGTCGAGACCGCGCGGCGGGTGCTGCCGTGGGTCCGGATCGTCGAGCAGACCCGCAAGGGCAAGGGCAACGCGATGGCGTGCGGGTTCGCCGCCGCCACCGGGGACATCATCGTGATGTTCGACGCCGACGGCTCGGCCGACCCGGCCGAGATCCCGGCGTTCGTGGCGGCGCTGAAGGCGGGCGCCGACTTCGCCAAGGGCAGCCGCTTCGCGCGCGGCGGCGGCAGCGACGACATCACGCTGCTGCGCCGCAGCGGCAACGCCGGGCTCAACGGCGTGGCCAACGTGCTGTTCGGCACGCGGCACTCGGACCTCTGCTACGGCTACAACGCCTTCTGGGCCGACCTGTTGCCCCTGCTGGAGCTGCCGGCGGTGGACGCTCCCGCACCGGACGACGGGTCGATGCTCTGGGGCGACGGCTTCGAGATCGAGACCGTGCTCGCCTGCCGCGTCGCCGCGGCCGGGCTGCGGGTCACCGAGGTGCCCTCCTACGAGCGCGAGCGCCTCTTCGGCGACACCAACCTGCGGACCTTCGCCGACGGCACCCGGGTGCTGCGCACCCTGGCCGCCGAGCGGCGGCGCGCCACCCGGCGTCGCGAGGAGCCACCGGCGGTGTCGGCTCCCGCAGCCACCGCGGGGTCGACCGCGGGGCAGACGTCGCGGCCGGTGACACCGGCCGCCCCCGAGGAGCTCGCGGTGACGGGGCGGGTGACGGCCCCGCTCACGGCGCCGGTCACGGCCGTCCGCTACGGCACGCCCCTGGAGAACGCGGTCGCCGGCGCGGTGAACGGGCACGCGCAGAACGGCCTCGCACGCAACGGGCACACGAACGGCCACGCCAACGGACACTCCAACGGCAGCGTCAACGGGCACTCCAACGGGGCCGTCAACGGGCACGGGCAGAACGGGCACGCGAAGGGGCACGTCAACGGCCGGGCGCTCGGCACCGCCGACACCCTCCCGGTCCCACCGACGACCGAGTCGGTCGCCCTGACCACGGAGGCGCCCGAGCCCACCCTGCCGGCAGCCGACGCCGTCGCGCAGGCGCCGGTCACGCAGGCCCCGGCCGGGGCGACCCCGCCCTCGCCGCCCACGGCGACGGCCCCGCCCCGACCCGCGCCCCGCCCGTCGCCGCGCCCGTCCGACCGTCCGGCGGCCGGGACCGACCGTCCCGCGCCCCAGCGGACCGCGACGCAGCGCGAGGCGCTCGACGCGCGTTACGCCCTCGAGGAGGAGGCCTCCTGAGGGGCCCCCTCCTGCGGATCACCGGCGCCCGGCATACTCGCTCCGGGCGCCGGGGTCCGTCCGGCGCGGGCGCCGTGCGGCGGTACCGCCGCACGGGCCGGTGCGCCACGCGGTGACGGGCACGGGAACGGTGTCTACCACGACGAGGACCGGCGAGGGAACGGAGTGACGCGGTGAGCATGCCCTCCGCGGCGGAGCTGACACGCGCACGCACCGCGCGCCGCGGCGTCGCCCTGATGCTCGTCGTCGCCGGTCTGGCGGCCTGCGCCCTGAGCTTGCTGAAGGTCACCGGCGGCGCGGCCGGCGACCTGCGCCTCTTCATCACGATCGGCTTCCTGCTGCTGGGGCCCGGCTGGTCCGCGGCGGGCTTCCTGCGCCGCGCACCCGCGGCGCACGTCTGGCTGCTGACCGTCGGCGTCGGCGTGGCGACCACGCTGCTCGCCGCGCAGATCATGGTCAGCACCGTCTGGTGGCACCCGGATCTGATGCTCTACATCATCACCGGGATCAGCATCCCGTTCCTGCTGCGTCACGCGGTGGTCGCCCAGTGACCACACAGGACACCCGCCGGGGTGCCCGCGACGGCGGGTCCCCGCGCGAGGGGGCCGGCCGGGCCCGGACCGGCGAGGAGACGCAGGCCGTGCGCAGCGACCCCGACGCCACCCAGGTCCTCCGCCCGCTCGGGCCGGCCGCGGGTGCCGGCCAGGACGGCACCGACCCGCCCACCGCGGCGCTGCCGGTCGTGCCGGGGCCGCCGCCGGGCCCCGAGCCGCCGGCCGAGCCGTCCTGGCTCGAGCGGAACCGGGTCGTGATCGACCGCTGGCTCTCGCCGGTGCTCGCCTTCCTGGCGCTGGCGATGCTGCCGCTCGCCGTGGTCACCACGGACCTGGAGGCGCTCGACGGCTGGGGCCTGGCCAAGGTCCTCGGCGTCCCCGCCTGGCTGGCCCTGCTGTTCGCGATCGGTTCCTGCCTGTCCGAGCTCTACGCCAGGCGGCCACGCATCCCGATGCTCGGCACCGCGACCGGCGTCCTGATCCTCTGCTCGACCGGCCTCCCGTCGGTCGTCGAGCCGGCCGCCCGGTTCGGTACGGCCTGGACGATCACCGGCTTCGTCGACGCGGTCGCGGTCGCCAACGGCGTCCCGCCGCAGGGCCTCGACGCCCGGTTCTCCTGGCCCGCCTTCTTCGCCCAGTGGGCGTGGTTCCGCCAGGCCGGCGGCGCCGACCAGCTCGACGAGGTGCTGCGCTGGTTCCCGCCCGCCGTCGTCACGGTGTGGGCGATCGGCATCTACGCGCTGGCCCGCTCCATGCTGGGCGGCACCCGCGCGCCCTGGGCCGCGGCCTGGCTGTTCGTCGGGCTGAACTGGATCGAGCAGGACTACTTCTCCCCGCAGGCCACGGGCATCTGCCTGCTGCTCACGGTGCTGACCTTCGCGCTCGGCCCGCTGGCCACCCGCCGGACGGACCCGAGCGGCGTGCCGGGCTGGCCCGCCCCGCACCGGGACGCGAAGCGCCTGCCGCTGCTGCACCGCTGGCTGGTGTCGGGCATGACGCCGCCGAACCGGCCGACGCTGCCCCCGCGGCAGCTGCTGCTGGTCTACTTCTGCGCGGCGCTGTGCATCCTCGCGGTGATCCCGGCGCACCAGCTCACGCCGTTCGCGATCCTCGGCCAGCTGTTCCTGCTCGCCGTCGTCGGCCGCTACCGCGGCCGCGGGCTCGTGCTGATCGGCATGATCGGCGTGATCCTGTTCATCCTGATCGCCGCCCGGAACATCTGGACCACCCAGATCACGCTCTTCATCGGCACCGGCGACACCGGGGCCGCGCTGCAGGAGGGTGTGGCCGACCGGCTGACCGGGGACTTCGGCCAGGTCGTGGTCAAGTACGGCCGCGTGCTCGTCGCCGGCTGCTCGTACCTGCTGGGCATCGTCGGCGCCTGGGTCTACTGGCGCCGGCGCCGGGACCTCGTGCCGATCGGGCTCGCGGTGGTGCCGATGGCCTTCGCCGCGCAGGGCTACGGCAGCGAGGGCTTCCTGCGGATCGTGCTGTTCGGCCTGCCGATCCTCACCATCCTCGGCGCGGACTTCCTGCGCTGGACGGTGCGCAAGCGCTCGTGGATGCGCCCGGTGCTGGCCGTCGGGATGGTCGGGCTGTTCGGCACGCTGGTGTTCCTGCGCGGCGGCAACGACTCCTACCAGGTCGTCTACCCCGAGGACGCCGCGATGTTCCGCTCGGTCGTCGCGACCACCCCACCCGGGCAGAACGTCATCCCGGTGTCCGACCCCGGTCCGTTCGCGATCGAGGGCCTCACGCTCTTCGGCCGTGGCGGTGGCGTGCCGGGCTGTGGCCGGATCGGCGTCTCGAACGACCCGATCGGCTGCACGGCCAGGGTCTCGCCGGACGTCATCGTCAGCTTCGGGTCCATCGAGGCCCAGGGCGTGTACCTCTACGGCAAGCCGCACGACTGGTCCCTGGACTACGCGAACACGCTGGTCCAGCAGGGCACCTACTACTTCTGGTACCAGAGCCCGGACGACCCGTACGACTACGTGCTGCGCAAGGTCGGGGCGCCCGTGCTCCCCGGCGGCACCGCGGGGAGGCCCGGATGACGATCGACCCGGCCTTCGACAAGTGGGTGTGGCTGTCGTTCCTCGCCCTGCTCGTCGTGCTCGGCATCCGCGCCTGGGTGGTGGAGAGCAGCCGCAACCGGCTCGAGCGCACGCCCACCCGGGTGCGGGCGCTCACCGTGGCGTCCGTCGGCGTGGTCGCCGTCGTCGTCGCGCTGCTCACCATCCAGGGTGGACGGCAGGTCGTCCACTCCGTCCTGACCCGCACGGACCCGATCACCGGGCTCCCGCTGGACGAGCCGCAGCAGCCCGCTCCGGCCGCCCCGGCGGACCCGAACGCCCCGGCCGCGGACCCGAACGCCCCCGCGGCCGCCGACCCCAACGCGAACCCGAACGCACCTGCCGCAGGAGCCGCGCCCTGACCTGGGTCGGGGCAGAGGATTTCACCGCGATATCGTGACCGCCGCTGCGGGCGCGGCGACCCGGGGCCCGGGTCGTGGCGACGCGGGGGCAGGCACGCAGCGTTCCCAGAGGAGGGCTCGACACCTCATGTCGGACAAGGTCTACGACTTCGTCGTGGTGGGCGGCGGCGCCGCCGGATGCGTTCTCGCCAACCGGCTCAGTGCGGACCCGGCCCACCGGGTGCTCCTCCTCGAGGCCGGGAAGTCGGACCCGTTCTGGGACGTCTTCACCCACATGCCGGCGGCGATGGGCCTGGCGATCGCCAGCCGGAGCCACAACTGGCACTACGTCTCCGAGCCCGAGCCGTTCATGCAGAACCGCCGCATGGACCTGCCGCGGGGCAAGCTGCTCGGCGGCTCCGGCTCGATCAACGCCATGACCTACGTCCGGGGCCACCCGGCGAACTTCGACCAGTGGGCGAAGGTCCTCGGCGACGAGGCCTGGGACTACGCGCACGTGCTGCCGTACTTCAAGAAGATCGAGGACTCGGTGACCTTCGGGGGCAACGAGTACCGCGGTCGCGGCGGCCTGCAGACCGTCGAGCGCGCCCCGGCCGACCACCCGCTGTTCGCGCTGTTCTTCGAGGCCGCGCAGCAGGCCGGGTACAACCTCACCGCCGACCTCAACGGCGCCGTGCAGGAGGGCTTCGCCGCGTTCGACCGCAACATCCGGCGCGGCCGGCGGCAGTCGTCCTCGCAGGCCTACCTGCACCCGGTGATGGGGCGGCCGAACCTCGAGGTCCGCACCCGCGCCCTGGCCACGCAGGTCGTGTTCTCCGGGACCCGGGCCGTCGGGGTGACCTACCGGGGCGCGGACGGGCACGAGGAGATCGTCCGGGCCAAGGAGGTCGTCCTGTCCGGCGGCGCCTTCAACACCCCGCAGCTGCTGCAGCTGTCCGGCGTGGGCCGCGCCGAGGAGCTCGAGGCGGTGGGCGTGGCCCCGGTGCACGACCTGCGCGGGGTGGGCCACAACCTCGAGGACCACCTGGCCGTCCAGGTCCAGCACCGGTGCACCCAGCCCATCTCGATGGTGCACATGAAGGACAAGAAGAACTGGCCGAAGATGGGCCTGCAGTGGCTCGCCGGCCGGGGCCCCGCGGTGAGCAACCTCTTCGAGGCCGCGGGCTTCATCCGCAGCAACGAGGACATGGAGTTCCCGGACGTCATCGTCGGGTTCGCGCCCATGGCCATGG
This sequence comes from Pseudonocardia yuanmonensis, assembly GCF_039542425.1. Classification (NCBI taxonomy): domain Bacteria; kingdom Bacillati; phylum Actinomycetota; class Actinomycetes; order Pseudonocardiales; family Pseudonocardiaceae; genus Pseudonocardia; species Pseudonocardia yuanmonensis. The sequence continues at coordinate 162,560 of NZ_BAABIC010000003.1, read as the reverse complement.
CCTTCGACGAGAAGCGGATCGTGGAGGGGCACGGCTACCAGGTGCACGTCGGCACCATGGCGGCGCGCTCCCGCGGCAGCGTCACGCTGCGCTCGGCGGACCCGACCGAGCACCCGCGGATCATCTTCAACTACCTGGACAACCAGCGGGACCGGGACGACTGGGTCAAGGCGATCCGGATCGCCCGCGACATCATGTCCCAGCCGGCGTTCTCCGGGGTCGACGGGGGCGAGGTCGTCCCCGGGCCGGACTTCCGGACGGACGAGGAGATCCTCGACTGGATCTCGCACACCGCGCAGACCGGGCTGCACCCCACGGGCAGCGCCCGGATGGGGCGCACCGCGGACGACGTCGTGGACCCCGGCACGCTGCGGGTGCACGGACTCGAGGGCGTCCGGGTGGTCGACGCGTCGATCTTCCCGACCGTGACGAACACCCAGACCTACGCGCCGACCCTGATGGTGGCCGAGAAGGCGTCGGACATGATCCTCGGCAACACGCCGCTGGAGCCGGTGCGCCTCGCCCGCCCGCAGGTCGTCTCCCAGGCCCGGCCCGCCGCGGCCCCGGAGGGCGTGGTGGCGCCGGCCGGTTCGGCCTGACCCGGCCCGGTCCTCACGAAAGACCCGGGCCGGTCGTCGCCCCGTCCTGATCGGACGGTCCGAACCGGACCGGGCACACGTACCGTCGACGAACCACTCGAGGAGAAGCATGGAGCTGCCGGGGCGGGCACCGGCCTGGGTCGGCCGGGTCGAACGACGGGCCGACGGGCCGGACGCGCTGGACCTGTCCGTGGACCCGCGCTACCTGGCGGCCCGGCTGCTGGTCACGGACGGCGGCGTGCCCGCCGGGCTGATCACGGTCGGCCTCACGGGCGGCCGCGCGACCACGTCGACGGTCCGCGCCGCGATCGAGGCGCAGCTGGGTCCGGACACCGTCGACAGGGCCGCGGAGCAGGCGCTGCCGCCGTCGGACGAGCCGCTCACCGTCGTGATCGCGACCCGGGACCGGGCGGAGAGCCTGCGGACCAGCCTCGCCGCCGTCGTCGCGGGGGACCACCCGGCCGTCACCGTGATCGTGGTGGACAACGACCCGCCGGACGAGAGCACCCGGCTGGTCGCCGAGGAGTTCGCCGACCGGGGCGTGGTCTACGTGCGCGAGCGGCGGCGCGGCCTGTCGGTGGGGCGCAACCGCGGCCTGCGCGAGGCGGTGACCCGGCTCGTCGCCTTCACGGACGACGACACCGAGGTCGACCGCCAGTGGGCGAGCCGCATCGCCGCCGTGTTCGCCGCCGAGCCGGAGCTGGCCTGCGTCAGCGGGCCGGTGATCGGCGCCCGGCTGGAGACCGAGGACGAGCTGGCCGCGGAGCGCGCCCTGGTGTGGAACCGGGGCTTCGAGGCACGCCGCTACTCGCTGGCCGATCCGCCCGCGGACTCCGCGATCTTCCCGTTCTCGCCCGGCCTGTTCGGGATCGGCGCCAACTTCGCAGTGCGGGCGGACGTCGCGCGTGCGGTCGGCGGCTTCGACGAGGCGCTCGGTGCGGGCGCCCCGACCCGCGGCGGCGAGGACTGCGAGTTCATGGTCCGGCTGGTCCTGGCCGGGCACCGGGTCGGCTACGACCCGGGCGCCTTCGTCTGGCACCACCACCGGTCCTCGCCGGAGGAGCTGCGCCGCCAGCTGCGCGGGTACTCGATGGGCCTCGGTGCGTTCCTCACCAAGATCGCCCTGGACCCGCGGGCCGGGGCCATGGCCGCGAGGCGCCTCCCGGCCGCGGTCGCGCAGTTCCGGCAGATCGGCGCGCGCGAGGCCACGGCGGGGGAGGGCGTCGCCGCAGGCGGTCCCGTCGAACGGCTGGCCTGGATCGTCGACGGCGGCTCGGCCTACGTCCGGGGCCGCCGGGCGGCCCGGCGGGCCGGCGGCCGGGTACCCCGACTGTCCCCTGTGAACTCCCACGTCACGTCCGACCGGTGAGGTCGTTGGACTCGGTGACGGGGGCGTCGGCGGGGTGCTCTACGCTCCCCGGCTGTCCGCTTTGTCCGTTCTGAGTCGTCCGATGTGACCGAGGAGTCCCAGTGTCCGAACCATCCGGGGACGGTGGTGGCGGTGCCCCCACCCGGGGGATCTCCCGCCGCACCGGCCTGATCCTCGCCGGTATCGCGGTCGTCGCCGTGATCGCCCTGGTCGCCGTGCTCGTCGGCCGCCCGTCGTCGGACTCGGGGACCACCGCGGGCAGCGGTGCCGTGTCGGAGCCGGCCGGCCCGACGACGCCGACCCGCAGCCAGAGCGCGGGCGCCGACACCAGCGCGGCCACCCTGCTCGGCTGGGGGGAGCCCAGCCGGGTCGACGAGTTCGACGGCCCCCGGCCCGCCGGCTGGAGCATCTACCGGGGCGAGGGGCACGACGGGAACGGCCGCCGCACGACCGAGTCGATCCAGGTGAACGACGGCATCCTCACCATCAAGGGCGACGCGCAGGGCAACACCGGCGGTCTCGCGCTCAACCCCGGCCAGATGTACGGGCGCTGGGAGGGCCGGGTGAAGCTGCCGGTCAGCGACCCCACCTACCACGCGCTGCTGCTGCTGTGGCCGGACGAGGAGAACTGGCCGGAGGGCGGCGAGATCGACTTCATGGAGGCGACCTCCGGCGACCGGCAGAACGTGAACTCGTTCCTGCACTACAGCGAGGACAACAAGCAGGTCGAGCACTCCGTCGACGTGGACGCGACCGAGTGGCACAACTGGGCGGTCGAGTGGACGCCCGACCACGTCATCGGCTACCTCGACGGGCGCGAGTGGTACCGGGTCGAGGACAAGGACAAGCTCCCGCCGGGCCCGATGCACCTGTGCATCCAGCTCGACTGGTTCCCCGAGGACGGCGACCCGAACAACGTCCGGCCCTCGGAGATGCAGGTCGACTGGGTCAAGGAGTACAAGGTCGACGCCTGACCCCCGGACCTGACCCCCGGACACGGAACCGGCCGGTGCCCCCGCGAGGGGGCACCGGCCGGCGTCGTTCCCGGGGGTTCGGGGCGGTCAGGCCCGCCGGACCGCCCGCATCTTCAGCGTCTTCGCGTTGGCGATGTCGATGCTGCCCGTGTCGGTGTCGATGTCCGGGTCGAACCAGTCCGGCACCGGGGCGGCGATTCCCGGGGCGATCCGCTCGGAACTGTTGAACGTGTCCGGTTTGACCCGGCCCGCCGCGCGGGCCGCGAACCACGCGCCGACGGACGCGATCGTGCGGGTCACCTCGGCGCGGCCCGGCCGGACGTGTGCGGCCAGCGCCTTCTGATACCACTCCATCTGCACCCGCAGCGCGTGCTCGAGGCTGTAGTGCCGACGCACGAGCTCGAGGGCGAACGCGGCGTTCTCCTTGCGGCGCACCTCGTCCGAGAGCAGGGTGTGCAGCTCGCGCACCAGCACGTCCTCGCCAGTGCCGCCGTCGCCGATGCCGTAGAAGCCGCGCCAGCGGAACAGCCGCGCGGACTCGCGGTCGAGGATCTGGAAGTAGCCGCGCTCGCCCTGCACGATGCAGGGCTTGCCGAAGGCCATCGCGCGCAGGATCGACCCACCCATCCCGAGCGCGATGTCCGCGGCGGCGTAGGCGGGTCGCGGGTCGACGCGCAGCCCGGGCAGCAGCACGACCTCGCGGCCGGCGCGCGCGTTCGTCGCGTCGGCCAGGGCCCGCAGCTCGGGCATCGCGGGCCCGTCGCCCACCATCACCAGCCGGATCCGGTGGTACGGCGCGATGCGGCCCGCGGCGCGGATCGCCGTCTCCAGGCCCTCCTGCTTGAGCGCCCGGGCGAACCGGCTGACCACGACGACGGCGATCTCGTCCGGCGCGATGCCGAGCTCGGCCCGGAAGGCCGCGGCGCCGGGGTAGTCCGGGTACTGGCCGACCGTGTCCGTGGGGATCTCGAGGACGCCGATCGGGCCGCTGCGCTCGCGGGTCTCCATGGCGATCAGCGGACCGCAGACCTGCAGCGGCACCGTGCCGGGCATGAAGTCCGGCACCGACATGCTGTTGATCGTCATGGTCATCGGCACGTCGTCGAGGCGGTGCGGGCCGAGGAACGCGAGCAGCGCAGGGGTCAGCTCGTAGGCGTGGATCAGGTCCGGCCGCACCCGCCGGGCCAGGTCGCGGACCCGCTTGTAGGCGGCCCGCGCCGTGGGCGCGATGTTGTCCGGGACCAGCTCCTCGACCGCCTGGAACGGCACGCCCCGCTCCCGGATGACGTCCTCGAGGACGCCGGGCGGACCGGCGATCACGACCTCGTGCCCCATGTCCCGCACACCCGCGGCGAGGTCCACCGAGTTGCGCTGGCTGCCGCCGATGTCCAGGTTGTGCAGGACGACGAGCAGGCGCAGCGGCCGGTCCGTCGGCCAGCGGCTCGCGCCGGGGGCGCTGTGCGCGTTCACTCCTCGGGTCTCCCTCGTGTGTGAAGAAGGGCCGTCCGTCAGGACGGGCGTCGCCCCGCTCCGGACGCCAGTCCGGCGACGGGGGTCGGCTCTGTCGGGGGGTCGGACCGGTCGGCGGCGGCGGCGTCGTCGCCGGGGCGGCCGGTCTCCTCCTCGACGGCGTCGCGGCGCAGCGTCCGCATGAAGCGGACCAGCGGGACGGCGACGACGAGCGCCGTGACGGCCTGGGCGAGGAGGAACGCCAGGCCGGCGCCAGCGATGCCCATGCGGCCCATGAGCACCACCGCGAGCCCGATGACCAGGGCCGCGGTGAACACCTCCAGCACGACCACGCGCCCCATCTGGTTGCGCAGCCGGGAGGTGTTGATGAAGTTCATGTTGACGATCGTGAAGGGGATGGCGAGCACCGCGTAGCGCAGCACCCAGGTGCCCTGGTCGGAGTACGAGTCCCCGAGCACCGACAGCACCCAGGGGGCCAGGAAGAACAGCGCGGGCACGCCCAGGCCGCCGATCAGATAGCTCAGCCGGAACGTGCGCTTCATCAGCGCCCACTGCTGGCGCCGGTCGTGGCTGGTCTCCACGACGTAGGAGGAGCTGATGTTCCAGATCAGGACGCTGAACGACTCGGCGATCAGCCACGGCAGCGCGAAGTAGGCGTTGGCCTCGGTGCCGAGCGAGGCGACGACCAGCAGCGGCAGAACCAGCGGGATGATCACCGTGACGGCGCCGGTGGCGTACTCCGCGAGGAAGATCGTCAGCAGCCCGCGTCGGTCCGGCATCGGGGGCGTGCCCTCGCCGGGCGGGGGCACGCGGGGGAGCAGCCGCAGGAACAGGAACGGCGAGATCGCCAGCTGCAGCACGATGATCGGGATCGCCCAGGCGACCAGGATGCCCTTCTCGAACGCGAGGTTCGCGAAGAGGATCAGCAGCCCCATCTTCCCGAGCGCGAACAGCAGCTGCTCGAGCGGGATCCAGGTCGAGCGGCGCAGCCCGGTGAGCACCCAGTCCTGCAGCGTCGACAGCGCCAGCAGGGCCACGAGCAGCGGGAACGCCGCCCGGTCCCACAGGGTGGGGAACAGCTCGTCGTGCGGGAAGAAGAGGAGGAAGCCCGCACCGAGCAGCAGGGCGATCGCGGTCGCGATGCCGTACCCGCCGAGCACCAGCGTGCGGGCCTTCGTCCCCGCCGAGGCCAGGACGCGACCGAAGAGCAGCCCGACGTTCGACGCCGCGACCTGCGACAGCATGGTCGCGGTGGACAGGATCGCGGACGACCGGCCGACCTCCGCGGCCGGGAGGCGCGCGGCGATCGCCCAGAAGCCGAGGCCCACGAGGGCGGTGATGCCCGTGGCGGCCATCAGCGCGAAGGCGTTGAGCTCGAGGCTGGGCAGCAGCGAGCGGCGCCTGCGGGGCGGATCGGCGTCGGCCGCCGGCTCCTGTGCCCGGTCCGTCTCTGCCACGGGGCTCTCGACGACCGGCTGCTCGGCGGTCGGGACCTCGGTGGCCCCGGCGTGGGTCGCACCCGGTACCTGCGCGGTCCGCAGACCGATGGTGTCGACCGCCGCGTTCTCCGCGGTGCCCGGGGCGGGCACCTGCAGCGCAGCGAACCGCTCGGTGGGGGGATCGGCGTACGGGTCCGCACCCGGGCCGGTGACCCGGTTCCGGGGCGCGCCCGCGACGGACCGGCCCGGACCGCCCGCGAACCGCTCGTCGCCGCGCACCGGACCCCTGTCTCGCTCCACTACCGCAGTACCCCGTCAGACCTGTCCGTGCCGCGCGCATCCGCGGGCGCCGATCGCCGCTCCTCGTCTCGGTCACCGGAGCCTAATGGTCGACTCGCCGAGGCCGGTCCCGGGGTGTAGCCTGCCCGGTTCCCGCACGGAGGGCCGTCACCTCCCCGGACCGTCCATCGGGGCCCCGGCGCGACGCGTTACACGGGGTCCTTGCGTCGTCACGCACGGCGGGCTCCGGCCGGGCCGCGGGACCGTCGCGGGCCGCGGCTATCGTCGCGCCGCACGGACCGGACGGACGGCGGGAGCGCGCATGACGGGGACCACGACGGGTGTGCGGGTGCACCCGCAGGGGCTGTGCGAGAGCACGGAGGTCGGCGACGGCACCCGGGTGTGGGCCTTCGCGCACGTGCTGCCCGGGGCCCGGGTCGGCCGGGACTGCAACATCTGCGACGGCGCCTTCGTCGAGGACGGTGCGGTGCTCGGCGACAACGTGACCGTCAAGAACGGCACCCTCGTCTTCTCGGGCGTCACCTGCGAGGACGATGTCTTCCTCGGACCCAACGTGCTGTTCACCAACGATCTGCGGCCCCGCGCGGCGATCAAGCGCGGGCCGGAGGCGCTGCTGTCGACCGTCGTCCGTCGCGGCGCGACGCTGGGCGCCGGCGCGGTCGTGGTCTGCGGCACCGAGATCGGCGAGCACGCCTTCGCCGCGGCGGGCGCCGTCGTGACCCGCTCGGTGCCCGCCCACGCCTTCGTCGCCGGCAACCCCGCGCGGGTCAAGGGCTGGGTCTGCGTGTGCGGCGAGCGCCTCGGCGCGGACCTGGTGTGCCCGGAGTGCGGCACCGCGCACGAGCGGGCCGGCGAGGGACTGCGCGTCAGGGCCTGACGGGGCCGTCGCTAGAGTCCGGCCACGGGAGAGTCCACCGGGGACCCGCCGGCGTCCGGCCGGCCGGCCGCCCCCGCCACGGGACGTCGCCGCCCCCGCCCCGCTGCGGTGACCGTGCCGCACGGTGTTCACCGCGCAGCGGGGGCGAGCCGGGCGTCCCGTGCCCGACCACACCGGACCGAGGAGCAGACATGGCCCGTGCCGCCCAGACCCCCACCCCCGCGACGACGGCCCTGCGTGCCCTGCGCGACGTCGGCGCGGCCGCCTGGTTCGGCGGCTCCCTGATGGGGGCGTCCGGCCTCAACGCCGCCGCCGACGCCGCGGGCGGACCGCTGGAGCGCGAGCGCGTGGTCACGGCCGGCTGGGCGCGCTGGACGCCGATCTTCCGGGCCGCCGTGGCCGCGCACCTGCTGGGCAGCGTCGGGCTGCTGGCCCGACGCCGCAGCCGCGCCGACCTCGTCGGCCTGGGCCTGACGACCGCCGCCGTGGGCGCGGTGGCGGGCACCGCCGTCATGGGGTCCAGGGAGGTCCCCGAAACGACCATCCACGCCGTCGAGTGGACGGTGCCCGCGCTGCTCGCCGGCGTGATCCTCAGCGGCGTCGGCCGGAAGGGCTGACGCGGCCGTGTCGTCCGCGGTGTCCTCCCTGCGCAGCACGCTCGGCGAGCTCCCCGCGGCCCAGGCCGCCTACCGCTGCGCCGTGGCCGGCCGGATGCGGGCGGAGCGGTGGGGCCTGGCCCTCGACGAGGCGCTGCGCACCCGCACCGGCCTGACCCGCCCGCGCGGCGCGGCCGTCGGCCGGATCCTCGCCTACCACTCGATCGGCACCGAGTCCTGGGGCGTCAACGACGTGCGGCCCGCCGACTTCGAGCGGCACCTGCAGATCGCCGCCGACGACGGCTGGACCTTCGCCACCCCGGCCGAGGTCCTGGCCGCCCCCGAGCGCAAGCAGCTCGCGATCACCTTCGACGACGGCGCCACGAGCGTGCTCGACAACGCCGTGCCGGTGCTGCGCCACCACGGCGTCCCGTCGACGATGTTCGTGGTCAGCGGGTGGGCCGACGGCGGGCACGACGCGGGGTACGCGCACGTCCTGGACTGGGCCGGGCTGGGCCGGCTCGAGACGGCAGGGGTGACGCTGGCCAGCCACTCGGCGTCGCACCCCGACTTCGGCCGGCTCGACGCCGCCTCGGCCGAGCGCGAGCTCGTCGAGTCCCGGACGCGGCTGGAGAGGATGCTCGGCCACGAGATCGACGAGTTCGCCATCCCCTTCGGACAGTCGGCGAACTGGACCCCAGAGGCCGGCGCGATCGCGCGCCGGGTCTACCGCACGGTGTACGCGCAGGCCGTCGACACGCGCCCCGAGAGCACGGTCCCGCGCACCTTCATCACGCAGATCGACCGGCCGCTGATCTTCCGCGCCGCCCTGACCGGCGCCTTCGACAACTGGGAGGAGTGGTTCCTCGGCCCCCGCTGAGAACGGCGAACGGCGCTCTCGCTCACTAGGTGTGAGCGAGAGCGCCGTTCGTGCATCGCGGCGGTGGCGGTCGTTCCCGCACCCCTGGAGTAGGCGAACGGCGCGCTCGCTCACCAGGTATGAGCGAGAGCGCCGTTCGGCCGTGGGGGGGTTACAGGGCGGTGCGGAGGACGTCCACCACGCGTTGCTGCTGCTCCTCGGTGATCTGCGGGTAGAGCGGGAGCGAGAGGATCCGCTCGGTCAGGGCCTCCGCCACGGGGAAGTCGCCGGTCTTGCCGAGGCCGGAGAAGGCGCCCGTGAGGTGCACCGGTGTGGGGTAGTGGATGCCCGCGCCGACGCCGTGGGCGTTGAGGTGGGCCAGGACCTCGTCGCGGCGGTCGACCTCGATCACGTAGAGGTGCCACACCGGTTCGTTGCCGGGGGTGACCGTCGGGACGGTGATGCCGGGCAGGTCGGCGAGCAGGGCGTCGTACCGGGCGGCGGCGGCGCGCCGGGCCTCGTTCCACGCGTCCAGGCGCGCCAGCTTGGCCGAGAGCACGACGGCCTGCAGCGCGTCGAGCCGGCTGTTCACACCGACCACGGTGTGCTCGTACTTGCGCGGCGAACCGTGCGCGCCGAGCAGCCGGACCCGCTCGGCCAGCTCCGCGGAGCGGGTGAGCACCGCGCCCGCGTCGCCGTAGGCGCCCAGGTTCTTGCCCGGGTAGAAGCTGGTGCCGGCGATGTCGCCGATCGCGCCGGCCTGCAGCCCGTCGCGCCGCGCGCCCTGGGACTGCGCCGCGTCCTCGCAGATCGCGACGTGGTCCGGCAGCCCGGCCTGCAGCCGCGCGACGTCCGCGACCTGGCCGTACAGGTGCACCGGCAGCACCGCGCGGGTCCGGTCGGTGACCGCGGCGAGCGCCGCGTCGACGTCGATCAGCGCCGTGCCGGGCTCGCAGTCGACGAGCACGACCTCGGCGCCCGCGCGGGCGACCGCCTCGGCGGTGGCGATGAACGTGTTGGCGGGCACGATGCACTCGTCGCCGGGCCCGACGCCGAGCGCGCGCAGGGCGAGCTCGAGGGCGTCCGTGCCGTTCGCGACGCCGACGACGTGCTCGACCCCGGAGTACGCGGCGTAGGCCGCCTCGAACTCGGAGACGGCCGGTCCGCCGACGAAGGCGGTGCGGGACAGGACCTCGTCCCAGCCCTCGGCGACCTTGGCGGCCACCTCCGCGTGCTGGGCGGCCAGGTCGACCAGAGGGATCGGGGCGGGGGCGACCGGGGTGGTGGGGGCGGCCATGCGGCTCCTTGGGACTCGGGGAGCGGGCTGGGGAGGCGGGTCCGGCGAACCGGGGCGGCTCGTCAGGCGCCGGTGGTGGCGAGGCCGAGGGCCCCGGCCAGCGCGTCGACGACGGCGCGCTGCTCGGTCTCCCCGATCTCGTGGTGCACCGGGAGGATCACGGTGCGGCGCGTGAGGTGCTCGGTGACGGGCAACGGGCCGTGCGGGTGCCCGGCGTAGGCGGGCTCCAGGTGGGCGGCCATGATCCCGCGGCGGGCGGAGACGCCGGCCTCGGCGAGCGCACCCAGCACGGCGACCTGGTCCGCGCCCTCGGGCAGCTCCACCCAGAAGGACTGGTAGTTCGACGTGCCGTGCGGCGGGTCGCCGACCGCGCGCAGCCCGAGCGGGGCGAGCAGCTCGCGGTAGCGCTCGGCGATCGCCCGGCGCTGCGCGACGATCCCGGGGAGCCGGCCGAGCTGGACCAGGCCCATCGCGGCCTGCATGTCCGTCATCCGGTAGTTGAAGGCCGTCTCGTCGTAGCCCTCGAGGACGACCTTCGTGCCGGCGGCGTGCCGGTCGGCGGCGGAGACGGTCATCCCGTGCTCGCGCAGCCGGCGGATCCGGGCGGCCCACTCGGCATCGTCCGTGGTGACCATGCCGCCCTCACCGGTGGTGAGGAGCTTGCGCGGGTGGAAGGACCACGCCGCGAGCAGCGCGCCGGTGCCGACCGGGCTGCCGTGCAGGGTGGCACCGGCGGCGCAGGCGGCGTCCTCGACCACCGGGACCTCGCCGCAGACCGCGGTGATCGCCCGGACGTCCGCGGGCTGGCCGCCCTGGTGGACGGCGAGCACGGCCTTGGTCCGCGGGGTCAGCACCGCCGCGACGGTCTCGGCGGTGACGTTGCCGGTCTCCGGCTCGACGTCCGCGAACACCGGTGTGGCACCGCAGTAGCGGATCGCGTTGGCGGTCGCGACGAAGGAGAACGACGGGCACACGACCTCGTCGCCCGGACCCACCCCGAGCACGTACAGCGACAGGTGCAGCGCCGTGGTGCAGTTCGAGGTCGCGACGGCGTGGGCGGCCCCGACGTGGGCGGCGAACGCCTTCTCGAACTCGGCGACCCGGGGACCCTGGGCCACCCAGCCGGACCGGACGACGGCCGCGACGGCCTCCGCCTCCTCCTCGCCGAGGAGGGGCTTCATCACCGGGATCATGCGCCGACCTTCGTGCCGGTCTCCTCGCTCCACCACCGGACCAGGCCCCGCAGGCCCTCGTCCATGCCGATGGTCGGCTTCCAGCCCAGGTCCAGGGCGGCGGCGGAGATGTCGGCCAGGCGGCGGGTCACGCCGTTGACCTGGCGGGCCGGGCCGAACTCCGGGGTGAGGTCGGAGTCCATGGCCTTGAGCAGCGCCTCGGCCAGCTCGGCCAGGCTGACCTCCTGGGCGGTGGCGATGTTGTAGACCGCGTCGGTCACCGGGGCCTGCGCGGCGAGCACGTTGGCCCGGGCGATGTCGTGGACGTGGACGAAGTCCATCGTCTGCCTGCCGTCGCCGAAGATCAGCGGGCGGTCGCCCCGGGCGATCCGCTCCATCCAGCGGATCAGCACCTCGGTGTAGACGCCGTAGGCGTCCATCCGCGGGCCGTAGACGTTGAAGTACCGCAGCGCGACGTAGTCCAGGCCGTTCATGGAGTGGAAGCTGCGCAGCATGCCCTCGTTGAACGCCTTGGCGGCGCCGTAGAAGGTGTCGTTGTTGTACGGGTGGTGCCGCTCGGTCGTCGGGAACTCCTCGGCCAGCCCATAGACGGACGCCGACGAACTCGCCACGACCTTCTTCACCCCGTGCTCGACGGCGGCCTCGATGATCGTGAAGGTGCCGTCGACCAGGCTCTCCAGCGCGGTCCGCGGCTGCTCGGCGCACTGCGTGATGCGCAGCGCCGCGAGGTGGAAGACCAGGTCCTTGCCGGCCGTCAGCTCGCCGACGAGCCCGCGGTCGTTGATGTCGCCCTCGACGAGGGTCAGCCGGTCGCCCGCCGCCTCCTGCGCCGCGGCGATGTTCTCCCGCCGCCCGCGCACGAGGTTGTCGAGCACGACGACCTCGGCCGCGCCGGCCTCGACGAGCTGGTCGACGAGGGTCGAGCCGATCGTGCCGGCACCACCGGTGACCAGGATCTTCTGGCCCTCGACCGGCTGGGCCGCCTGCTGGGACTCGGTCACACCGTCACCTCTCCGCGGCCGCGCTGGGCCATCGTGGTCGGAACGTCCTCGATCACCCCGGCGGTGGTGCGCGGGGTCTCCTGGATCGCGCGGATCGGCACGGACTGGCCGTCCTTCGCGAGGCTCTCGGAGGCGGCCTCGAGGATCGCGAGCACCCGCAGGCCCGCGAAGCCGTCCGTGAGCGGGCGCCGGTTCTCGGCGATGGCCGCCGCGAACTCGACCATGACCGACCGCAGGGCCTCCAGGTTGGCCAGGGCCGGGGCGACCGTGTCGCCGGTGCGGTACGAGACGAGCCGGCGGCCGCGGACGTCCGCGTCCTCCAGCTCGGAGGAGATCCGGTCGACGCCGCGGTCGTGCTCGGAGAGCCGCTGGGTGGGGTTGAGGTCGTCCCAGACCACGGTCCGGTTCGACCCGCCCACCACGAAGGTGCGGATCTTGGTGGGGGAGAGCCAGTTGACGTGCACGTGGGCGAGGGCGCCGTTGGACAGCCGCAACGTCAGGTGCGCCACACAGGCGTGTCCGGCGCCGACCGGGTCGGAGCCGTGCGCGGCGACCGAGACCGGGAACACCTCGTCCGGCAGGATCGCGTCGAAGATGGACAGATCGTGCGGGGCCAGGTCCCACAGGACGTCCACATCGGGCTGCACGATGCCGAGGTTGATCCGCACGGAGTCGATGTACTGCAGATCACCGAGCCGGCCGCTGCGCACGACCTCGCGGATGTGCCGGACCTCGGAGGTGTAGCAGAAGGTGTGGTCGACCATGAGCACGCGCCCGAGCCGCTCGGCGGCCTCGACCAGCTGCCGGCCCTCCTCGTAGGTGGGGGCCAGCGGCTTCTCGATGAGCACGTGCTTGCCGGCCTCGAGCGAGCGCATGGCCACGTCGAAGTGGGTGGCGGCCGGGGTGGCGATCGCCACCGCGGACACCGCGGGATCGGCCAGCACCTCGTCGAGCGAGGTGGAGACCCGCACGGTCGAGTAGTTGCCCAGCACCTGACGGGCGCGGTCGGCGTTCAGGTCGCACAGGTACTCGAGGTGCAGGCCCGGGGTCTGCTGGGCGTTGCGGACGAGGTTGGGACCCCAGTACCCGCCGCCGACCACGGCTATCCCGATCGGACCGTTGCTCTCCACTGTGTACCCGTCCCCCATGCGTCCCGTTCCCCCCGCGTGTGCCGGCGATCTCGGGTCCGGACCATACAAGGACCCCATCGGGTGATCCTCGGCGCGTCGGGGGAGGCCGGGAACGCCCGGCACGCGCGCGTCCGGGCGCCGCGTCCGGGGCGTCCGGATGGTCCCGCCGGCGCGCCGCCCGTCCGTCGGCCGCACGGGGCCGCAGGTGACCCGTCGGTAGACTCGGCGTCCATGTTGACGGCCACGCTTCCCCATCTGCCCCCCGTGGTGGGAGCTGTCCCGTCGTCCGCTCCCGTCGCTGCCGAGGCGCAGTGACCCGACCGGACTCCGAGGCCAGCACTCCCGTATCCGCTGACTCCGCGCACCGGCGCGAGGAGCCCGACCCGCCTCCCGGTGTGAGGCACTCCCCGGTTCCCGACCCCGATCGGCGACCGGCACCCCTGTTCGACGACGCCGTCCCCGGTTCCGCCGGCGACCGGCGGTTCCCCTCGGGCGGTACGGCGGCGGACCGCCCCGGGGGAACCGCGACGGGTCCCGCGGCGCCCGGGACCGGCGGCGCCGGCCGCGGGCCCGTCGGCTGGTTCGACAGTCCGCCCCGCGCGCACGACCCGCCGACCGTCGAGCTCGCTCCCGGCGGGGTCGCCGTGCGGCACGAGGCCCCTCCCGAGGGGGCCTCCGACGGCCCGATGCCCCCCGAGCCCCCGGCCGGGACGGCGAAGGACCTCGGGTCGTCCGACGGCGGCTCCGGCAAGCGGGCGCTCTCCGACGGCCTGTCGCTCTCCATCAGCGGCGCCGTCGGGTCGCTGGCCGGCTTCGTCAGCTGGCTGATCGCGGCGCGGATCATGCCGCAGGAGGCGGTCGGCTACGCCTCGGCGTTCGTGTCGGCGTTCCTGCTGGTCGCGGGCGTGGCGCAGCTGAACCTCGACTCCGCGATGATGCTGTGGATGCCGAAGGCGGGCCGCAAGGCGGCGACCCTCTTCTGGCGCAGCCACCTGGTGATCATCCCGTCGTGCGCGCTGGTCGGGCTGGCGTACGTCCTGCTCGAACCACTCATGGCGACCACCGGGGCCGGTGACTCGCTGCCGGTCTGGGTCGGCGGCCTGCTGTTCGTGCTCGCCGGGATCGGCTGGGGCCTGTGGGGCGTGCACGACTTCAGCCTCATCGCCGTCGGGAAGACCTGGTGGGCGTCGTGGCGCAACATCGCCTTCGCCGTCGCCCGGATCGGCATGCTGGTGGCGCTGGGCGCGAGCCTCGGCCCGCTCGGTGTCGTGCTGTCCTGGGTGGTGCCGATCGCGCTGTGGACGCTCGGCAGCACCGTGGTCGGCGGGATCTACACCCGCAAGTTCGCGCAGCTCTCGGACCGCGAGTGGCTGCCGACGCGCCGGGAGGCCGTGAGCTTCCTCGGCCCCACGACCCTGGCCCACTGGGGGACGGTGCTGCTGTTCAACCAGGTCACCGTGATCGTCACCCAGCGTTTCGGCCCGACGACCGGTGCGGCGTTCTTCATCGCCTGGCAGGCGGTGATGGTCATCGACATCGCCGCGCAGCGGTTCATGCAGTCGCTGTCGGCCCAGCTGGCCCGGGACCCGGAGAACGCGCGGTCGCACATCCGGGCCTCGCGCAAGCGGCTGTACGTGATCTTCCTGCCGATGATCCTGGTCGGCGTGCTGCTGGCCCGGTTCGCGCTCGAGTTCTTCGGGCCGGGCTACGCCGAGGCCGCCGACGTGCTCCGCGTGCTGCTGCTCGGCATGGTCGCCCGCCTGGTGATCTCGCACGAGCTGGGCGTGCGGCAGGCCCGGCACGACGGCGTCGGGTTCGCGCGGCTGCAGCTGCTCAGCACCGCGTTCGTGATCGCGGTGGTGCTGTTCATCCCGATCGGACCGGCCGACGCGTCCGGCGCGCACCCGGTCGAGCAGCTGATGCCGGTGGCCGCGGGCTACGCGATCTCGCAGCTGGTGTGCGCGGTCGCGGTGGTCGTGTGGCCGCGCCTGCGCCGCCGCACCCCGGCGCCCGCCTGAGACGACGGGGGCGCGTGGCGGACCCCGCCACGCGCCCCCGGTCGGGTCCCGCTCAGCCCAGGCCGCCGATGGCGACGTACTTGATCTCGAGGAACTCCTCGATCCCGACCGTGCCGCCCTCGCGGCCCAGGCCGGACTCCTTGATCCCGCCGAACGGCGCGGCCGGGTTGGACACCAGCCCGGTGTTGAGCCCGACCATGCCGCTCTCGAGCTTCTCCGAGACCCGCAGCGCCCGGTTCAGGTTCTCCGTGAACACGTAGTTGACCAGCCCGAACTCCGTGGCGTTGGCCGCGGCGAGGGCCTCGGACTCGGTGTCGAACACCGAGATCGGCGCGACCGGGCCGAAGATCTCCTCGTGGTTGAGCCGGGACTCCTTCGGCACGTCGACCAGCACGGTCGGCGGGTAGAAGTAGCCCGGCCCGTCCGCGGCCTTCCCGCCGACCGTGACCTGCGCACCGTTGCTCACCGCGTCGCCGACGAGGTCGACGACCTTCGCCCGGCCCTTCGCGTCGACCAGCGGGCCGACCTGCACGCCCTCCTCGGTGCCGCGCCCGACCTTGAGCGCGCCCATCCGCTCGGCGAGCTTCGCGGCGAACTCCTCCGCGACCCCGCGCTGGACGTAGAAGCGGTTGGCGGCGGTGCACGCCTCGCCCATGTTCCGCATCTTGGCCAGCATCGCGCCCTCGACGGCCTTGTCGAGGTCGGCGTCGTCGAACACGAGGAAGGAGGCGTTCCCACCCAGCTCCATCGAGGTGCGCAGGACCTTGTCGGCGCACTGCCGCAGCAGGATCTTGCCCACTCCGGTCGAGCCGGTGAAGGAGAGCTTGCGCGCCCGGCCGTCCGTGATGATCGGCTCCATGACGCCCGCCGCGTCCGTCGCGGTGATCACGTTGAGCACGCCCGCCGGCAGACCGGCGTCGAGCAGGAGCTGGCCCAGGGCCAGCATGGACAGCGGGGTCTGCTGCGCGGGCTTGATCACGACCGTGCAGCCTGCGGCGATCGCCGGGCCGATCTTGCGGGTGCCCATGGCGAGCGGGAAGTTCCAGGGCGTGATGAACACGCACGGGCCGACCGGCTGCTTCATCACGAGGAAGCGGCTGCCGCCGGCGGGGGCGGTGGCGTACCCGCCGTCGATCCGCACGGCCTCCTCGGCGAACCAGCGGAAGAACTCGGCGGCGTAGGTGACCTCGCCGCGCGACTCGGCCAGCGGCTTGCCCATCTCCAGGGTCATCAGCAGGGCGAGATCGTCCGCCCGCGCGATCATGGCCTCGTAGGCGCGGCGCAGGATCTCCCCGCGCTCGCGCGGCGCCATCGCGGCGAAGCCGGCCTGCGCGTCGTGGGCGGCGGCGAGGGCCGCCATGCCGTCCTCCGGACCCGCGTCGGCGACCTCGGCCAGGACCTCGCCCGTCGACGGGTCCTCGACCTTCGTCGTCGCCCCCGACGCCGCCTGCCGCCACTCGCCGCCGATGAGCAGACCCGTGGGGACGGCCTCGAGGACCTTCCGTTCGAGATCGGGGTTCGTCATGCCCCGAATGTTCCCATCCGCCACACCCTGATGCACGCGCTCCATTCGTGGGCTAGGAAGGATCCGTGACGGACACGATGGCGACACTGCCGGATCTCGTGCCCCCGCCGGTGGAGCTGCCGGAGCGCGTCGCGGCGCTGCGGGCCGAGGTGCGCGCGTTCCTCGCCGAGGAGCGCGCCGCCGGGGCCTGGCGTCCGCGGGCGGACACCTGGCTCTCGGGGTGGGACGAGCGGTTCACCAAGGAGCTGGCCCGGCGCGGCTGGCTGGGGATGACGATCCCGACCGAGTACGGCGGCCACGGCCGCGGCGCCCTCGACCGGTACGTGGTGACGGAGGAGCTGCTCGCGGCGGGTGCGCCGGTCGCGGCGCACTGGGTCGCCGACCGGCAGATCGGACCCTCGCTGATGCGCTTCGGCACCGAGGAGCAGCGGCAGAAGTTCCTGCCCGGTATCGCGGCCGGCGAGGTGTACTTCGGCATCGGCATGTCGGAGCCGGACTCGGGCTCGGACCTCGCGTCCGTGCGGTCGAAGGCGGACCGGGTCGACGGCGGCTGGGAGCTCACCGGCACGAAGGTCTGGACCTCCGGGGCGCACCACGCGCACGCCTTCTTCGCGCTGGTGCGGACCTCGCCGAAGGAGGACGGCAACCGGCACGCCGGGCTGTCGCAGCTGATCGTGGACCTGAAGGCGCCGGGCGTGACGATCCGGCCGATCCCGCTGCTCACCGGCGCGCACCACTTCAACGAGGTGGTGTTCGACCAGGTTTTCATCCCCGACTCCATGGTGCTCGGCGAGATCGGGCAGGGCTGGCACCAGGTGACCTCGGAGCTGGCCTTCGAGCGCTCCGGCCCGGAACGCTACCTGTCGACCTTCCCGCTGCTGGTGGCGCTGCTGGGCGAGATCTCCGCGCAGGACCTCGACGCCGGGCGGCGCCGGGACCTGGGCGGGCTGGTCTCCCGGTACTGGACGCTGCGGCGGATGTCACTGGCCATCGCCGGTGCGCTCGACGCGGGCCAGGCGCCGGAGCTGGCCGCGGCCGTGGTGAAGGACCTGGGTACCCGCTTCGAGAACGAGGTGATCGACGCGGCCCGGCTGCTGGTGTCGATCCCGCCGGACCGCGGCGCCCGGCAGGGCGGCTACGCCCGGCTGCTGGCCGACGCGGTGCTGCACGCCCCGGGCTTCACGCTGCGGGGCGGGACGAACGAGATCCTGCGCGGGATCGTCGCCCGCGGATTGGGGCTGCGCTGATGGCGGACAACGAGCTGCGGGAGATGGCGGAGTCGGTCTTCGGCGACGCTTGGGACAACTCCACCGACGCGTTCGACGCCGGGTTGTGGGAGACCGTGGAGCAGACCGGGCTGGCCCGGCTGACCCTGCCCGAGGAGGCCGGGGGCAGCGGCGGCACGGTGTCCGACGCGGCCGCGGTGCTGTCCGCGGCCGGGCAGTTCGCCGCCCGGGTGCCGCTGGTCGAGACCGACCTGCTGGCCGCGTGGCTGCTGCACGCGGCCGGGCTGGAGGTGCCGACCGGGCCGTTGTCGGCGACGGTCGCGGGGCACCTGACGATCCAGCCCGCGGCCGGTGGGGCCGGGGTCACCGTGAGCGGCACCTTGCGGCGGGTGCCGTGGGGCCGTGCCGTCTCGGCGGTCGCGGTCCTGGCGGGGGAGCAGGTGCTGCTGGTCGACACCACCGGGACGGTGGTGGAGACGGAGGGGGCGAACCTCGCCGAGGAGCCCCGGGACGACCTGGTGCTCAACGAGCTGACCGTGCGGCACGTGGCCGACGTCCCGTCGGTCGCCCTGGTGGAGTTCCCGCTGCGCGCCGCGCTCGGCCGGGCGCTCCTGCTGGCCGGTGCCGCGCGCGGGGCGCTGGCCATGGCGGTGCGGTACGCCACCGAGCGCGTGCAGTTCGGCCGGCCGATCGCGAAGCTGCAGGCCATCCAGCAGTCCCTGGCGCTCGCCGGGGCGGAGGTGGCCGCCGCGGCCGCGGCGACCGAGGCCGCCGCGCGCGAGGTCGACAGGCACGGGTTCGCCGAGGCGTCGCTCGCGATCGCCGCGGCGAAGGCCCGCGCCGGCGAGGCGGCCGGTCAGGTCGCGCGGATCACCCACCAGGTGCACGGGGCTATCGGCTTCACCCGCGAGCACGACCTGCGGCTGGTCACCACCCGGCTCTGGGCGTGGCGGGACGAGGACGGCTCCGAGGCCTACTGGAACGACCGGGTGGGCGCCCGCGCGCTGGAGGTCGGCGCGGACGGTCTCTGGCCGCTGCTGACCGGGACCCCTTAGCCGCTCCTGGCCTCGTGGAACCGGCCGGCACCCCCACCGAGGGGTCGTGGGGGTGCCGGCCGGGGCAAGGGGCGGCGGGTCAGGCCCCGGGCCGCTGCCGCGCGCCCGGCAGCTTGCGGAAGTCCCAGCTGCTGATCTTCTCGGGGACCAGGCGCAGCCAGGCGTGCCGGCCGTCGATCACGACGTGGCCGCTGGTGTACTTGTCGGCGAAGGCCTGCTCGACCCGCTCCAGCTCGGGGTTCGCCTCCCCGGTGCGCGGGATCTCGCCCACCGGCTCGACGCGGCCGCGCAGCTCGACCCCGCGCAGCTGGTCGTAGTCCTCCCCGGAGTCCACGACCGCGGCGATCCGCGGGTCCTTCTCCAGGTCCGCCCAGCGCTGCGCGCGCACGAGCGAGGTCAGCCACAGCGCCGTGCCGTCCCAGTGGAACCAGAGCGGGGTGGCGTGCGGACCGTTCGTGCCGTTGGTGGCCACCCGGCAGGTGCGCTCCGCGGCGAGGTAGGCGTCGCGCTCCTCGTCGGTCATCGCGATGGCCCGGCCCCGGCGCTGGGTCTTGGGTGCGGTCATGGTCGCGGACATTACCGAGCGGTAGTTCGGAGTCGGTAGGGGCCGGCGCGGCGCGTCCCCGGCCCGGGAACCATCCTATTCAACGATCGTTGAAAACCCGCTCCCGCGGGGCTACGCTCCTCCCACGCACGAGGAGGCGCGATGACGCACACGCTGCCGCTCACGGAGGGCCCCCGGATCCTCGATCTCGCCCTGGCCGCCGATCCCGGGCTCGTCGGCGGGAAGGCCGCCTCGCTCGGCGCGCTGCTCCGCGCGGGCTTCCCGGTCCCGCCGGGCAGCTGCGTGACCACCGCGGCGTACCGGGGAGTGGCCGACCCGGTCGTCCGGCCCCTGCTCGCGGAGGGCGCCGCACCGGCCGCGCTGCGTGAGGCCGTCCGCTCGGCCCCGGTCCCGGCCGGCCTGGCCGCCGCGATCCGGGCGCTGGCCGACGGTCCGGTCGCGGTGCGGTCCTCGGCGACCGCCGAGGATCTGCCCGACGCCAGCTTCGCCGGTCAGCAGGACACCTACCTCGACGTCGAGGGCCCCGACGCGGTGCTCGACGCCGTCCGCCGCTGCTGGGCCTCGCTCTGGACCGACCGCGCCGTGGCCTACCGCGCGGCGAACGGGATCGACGACCACACGGTCGCCCTCGCCGTCGTCGTGCAGCGGATGGTGCCGGCGGTGAGTGCGGGCGTGCTGTTCACCGCGAACCCGGTCACCGGCCGGCGTGCCGAGACCGTGATCGACGCGGCGCCGGGGCTCGGGGAGGCCGTGGTCTCGGGCTCGGTCGATCCCGAGCACCTGGTGCTGGACGCCGCGGGCCGGGTCGTGGAGCGGCGGGCCGGCGGCGTGGGTCCCTGCCTGTCCGACGACCGGGCCCGGGAGCTCGCCGCGCTCGGCCGGCGGGTCGCCGAGCACCACGGGGGCCCGCAGGACCTCGAGTGGGCGGTCGACGGCGCGGACCGGGTATGGCTGGTGCAGGCACGGCCGGTCACCACGCTCTACCCGCTGCCCGAGCCGCGGGCGCCGGGCCTGCGGATCTACCTCAACGTCAACGTCGCGCAGGGGGTGCTGGGCCCGCTGACGACCGCCGGGCAGGGCGCCTTCCGGGTCCTGACCGGCTCGGTCGCCCGGCTGTTCGGGATCGCGGTGCCGGAGGTCAGCGCGGGCGCGCCGGTGCTGACGGTGGCCGGGGGGCGGCTGCTGGTGGACGTGACCGGGGCGCTGCGGCACCCGGTGGGGCGGATCGTCGTCCCACGGCTGTTCGACGTCATGGAGGCCCGCTCCGCCGCCGTCCTGCGGCGGGTCCTCGCGGACCCGGCCTTCGCGGTGCTACCGGGGCGGCGCGTCCGCCTCGCCCGCGCGCTGGTCCGGGTGTTCCGCCGCTTCCGGGTGCCGCCGCGGCTGGTGGGTGCGTTGGTGGCGCCGGACCGGGCGCGCCGGGCGGTCGACGCGGCGGTCCGCGACCTGCGCGACCGGCTCGACGCCCGCGGTCCGCTGCCGCCGCGGGCCCGCCTCGACCGGCTGGAGACGACGCTCGCACACGAGATGCCGGCCGTGGCCGGGCGGGCCTTCCCGGTGGCCGCGGCCGGGTTCGTGGCCTTCGGCCTGGCGGCGGCGCTGCTGCGCGGCCGGGCCCGGCCCGGTGAACTGTCGACGGTCCTGCGCGGGCTGCC
Organism: Pseudonocardia yuanmonensis; assembly: GCF_039542425.1. NCBI lineage: Bacteria > Bacillati > Actinomycetota > Actinomycetes > Pseudonocardiales > Pseudonocardiaceae > Pseudonocardia > Pseudonocardia yuanmonensis. The sequence goes on along the minus strand of NZ_BAABIC010000003.1, from coordinate 141,412 downwards.
GCACAACGTCACCACCGAGATGGACCTCGCGCTGTGGGTGCTGGCCGGACGGATCGCCGCCGACCCGCCCTCGCGCGCGCTGGTCGGTGGTCCGGTCGACGCGGCGCGGGGCGCGCTCGAGGCCTGCACCGCACCGGCGGTCCTGGCCGACGGGCTGCGGGAGTTCCTCGGGCGCTACGGGCACCGCGCCGTCGCGGAGATCGACCTCGGCGTCCCGCGGTGGCGCGAGGACCCGTCGTACCTGCTCGGGGTCCTGGCGGGGTACCTGCGCGCCGACCCGGAGCGCACGCCGGACCGGATCTTCGCGGCCGCGGTGGCGGAGGCCGAACGGACGGCCGAGGCGCTCGCCGCCCGGGCCGTCGGCCTGCGCGGGCGGGCGGTGCGGCTGCTGCTGCGCCGGGCGCGGGCGCTCGCGGGCCTGCGCGAGCTGCCGAAGTTCACCCTGGTCACGGTGCTCGACGCGGCCCGTGCCGATCTCCTGGCCGTCGGGGAGGCACTCGCCGCCTCCGGCCGGATCGCGGCAGCCGCGGACGTCGTCCACCTCACCGTCGACGACTGCCGCGCCGGGCTCGCGGGAGCCGACCTGCGGGCGCTGGTCGCCACCCGGCGCGCGGCCTACGACCGCGAGCGGAGGCGCCGGCACGTCCCGCGGATCCTGCTGTCCGACGGCACCGAGCCGGAGGCCCTGCCGGACCCCGCGGCGCCGCCGGCGATGCCGGGGGAGCTGCGCGGCACACCGGCGTCGGCCGGCCGGGCCGAGGGACCCGCGCGGGTGGTACTCGACCCCGCCGAGGCCCGGCTCGGACCGGGGGAGATCCTCGTCTGCCCCTCCACCGACCCCGGCTGGACGCCGCTGTTCCTCACCGCCGCCGGGCTGGTGATGGAGATGGGCGGGGCGAACTCGCACGGGGCCGTGGTGGCCCGCGAGTACGGCATCCCGGCCGTGGTCGGGGTGCCGGGCGCGGTGGCACGGATCGCGACCGGGCAGCACGTGGTCGTCGACGGGACCTCGGGGCGGGTGCTGCCCACCCCGTGAGTGGCGATGGTCGCTGTCGCGGTGATCGCCGTTCACGAGGGGTCCGGGGGCGTCGGGGAGGATCGGGTCGTGCATGCGCCCACCCCCGCGCTGGAGGCCTTCCTCGCCGAGCCGCGTGACACCCCGTACCTGGTCCTCGACGTGGGACTGGTGGCGCGGCGGTACGCCGAGCTGGCGGCGGCGTTCCCGGGTGCGGAGATCCTCTACGCGGTGAAGGCCTGCCCCGAGCCGGAGGTGCTCCGCACCCTCGCCACGCTCGGGAGCGGGTTCGACGTGGCCGGGGCGCAGGAGATCGCGCTGTGCCTCGCCGCCGGGGCCGACCCGGCCAGGCTCTGCCACGGCAACCCCGTCCGCGGCCCGGGCGCGGCCGCCGCGGCCGCCGCGCAGGGCGTCCGCCGGTTCGTCACGGACAGCGCCGAGGACCGGGCCACGCTGCCGGCCGGCGTCGAGGTGCTCGTCCGCGTCCTGGTGGCCGACGACGGGTCCGCGACCCCCTTCCTGGGCAAGTTCGGCGCCACCCCGGCCGAGGCCGCCCGGCTCGCGTCCGGCGCGGGCGGGATCACCTTCCACGCCGGGTCGCAGCAGCTCAGGCCGGCCGCCTTCGCCGAGGGCGTGCGGGTCGCGCTCCGCGTGGCGCGTGCGGCGGGGATCGCGGACCCGGTGCTCGACGTCGGCGGCGGACTGCCCGTGCGCTACCGCGCCGCCGTCCCCCCGCTGGCGGACTACGCCGACGCGATCCACGAGGCCGTCGCCGCCGCGATCACGGCCGGTGACGTCGACGGTGTCCGGCTGGTCCTCGAACCGGGCCGCGCCCTCGTCGCGGAGGCGGGGGTGCTGCGGACGACCGCCCTGCGGGTGTCCCGCCGCCCCGGGATCGACCACCGCCGCTGGGTCTACCTCGACGCCGGCCGCTACCAGGGACTCGCGGAGGCCGAGGGGGAGGCGATCGACTACCCGGTGCGGGCGCCGGGTCGCACGGGCTCGCCCGGCCCGGTCGTGCTGGCCGGGCCGACCTGCGACGGCGACGACGTCCTCTACCGCCGCCGGCCCTACGCCCTGCCCCTGGACCTCGCCGCGGGCGACGCCGTCGACCTCCTGCACGCCGGCGCCTACACCGCGAGCTACGCCTCGGTCGGGTTCAACGGATTCGGCCCGCTGCCCGTGCACGTCCTGGCGCCCACGCTCACCTAGGGTCCTGGACCGTGCAGACGTCCCATCCCGTCGGCAGGCACGTCCTCGGCGAGCTGCGCGGCATCGACCCGGCCCTGCTCGACGACGCCGAGGGCCTGCGGCACGCCCTGCGCACCGCGTTGCTCGCCGCGGGCGCCGACGTGCGGCAGGTCGTCGCCGAGCGCTTCGCGCCGCAGGGGGTCACGGTCGTCGCGGTGCTGGCCGAGTCGCACGCGACGATCCACACGTGGCCCGAGCTCGGGTCGGCCTTCGTCGACGCGTTCACCTGCGGCGACAGCGCGGACCCGCTCTACGCGGTGCGCCGGCTCGCGCTCACCCTCGGCGCCGGGGACGTCGCGATCGAGATCGTGGACCGGGGCGGCGCGGGCCGGGTCGACGAGCCGGTCTCCCCGGGCCTGACCCGCCGCTGGCAGCTCGACGCGGTGCGCGTGCGGACCGCGACCGCGCTGCAGGAGGTGCTGGTCGCGGACACCGCGCACGGCGTCACGCTGTTCTGCGACGGCGAGCGGCAGAGCGCCGAGCACACCCAGCTGACCTACCACGAGGCGCTGTTCGTGCCGGCCGCGCTGCTCGCCGGGCGCCGGGAGCGGGTGCTGGTGATCGGGTCCAGCGAGGGCGTGGTGAGCGAGCTGGCCGTGGCCTGCGGCGCGGCGACCGTCGACCACGTCGACCTCGACCGGGAGTGCGTGCGGCTGTGCGCCGAGCAGCTGCCCTACGGGTACACGCCGGCCGCGCTCGCCGCCGCCGAGGCGCACGAGGGGCCGGTCCGGATGCACTACGACGACGGCCTGGCGTTCGTCGACACCACGGACGGCACCTGGGACGTGATCGTCGTCGACCTGCCCGACGAACGCCCGGACGAGCCCGGTGCCCAGCTCAACCGGCTCTACACCGGGGACTTCCTCACCCGCTGCGCGGCCCGGCTGCGGCCCGGCGGCGTCGTCGTGAGCCAGGCGGGGAGCCCGGCGCTGTGGCGCGACGCCACCCTGCGCGCCGCGTGGCGGCGGTTCGGCGCGGTGTTCCCGCACGTCGCGTACGTCGGCAGCCCCGAGCACGAATGGGCCTTCCTGTGCGGGCTGCCCGACGCACCGCCCGGGGACCCGGCCGAGCTGGCCGCCGCGCGTCTCGACGGCCTGGGGTACGAGCCCCGCACACTCGACGCCGCGTCGCTGCGCGCCGCACTCGTCCCCCCGCTGCGCCTGCGGCGTTCACTCACCCGGATGGAAGACGGTCCCGCCGCGCGATCATCTCGTTAGTGTCCCCGTGGTGCCGGGCCCGGCGCCGTCCGCCCGCCTCCCCGGCGGGTGCCGTCCGCCCCGCCCGTCCCCCGGAGGCCGCCCGTGCGCCGTGTCCCGACCGTGTGCCGCTCCCTGTTCGCGGTCGTCGCCGCGGTGGTCGCGCTGGTCGGCACGGCGGGGACCGCGCTGGCCGACGACACCGAGCAGGCCGGCCGCTACGTCGCCCTCGGGGACTCCTACAGCGCCGGGCCCCTCGTCCCGCCGCAGAGCGGCCGGCCGGCGGGGTGCCTGCGCTCGGGGTCCAACTTCCCGTCCGTGGTGGCCGCCGGTGTCGGGGCCACGGACTTCGTCGACGTGAGCTGCAGCGGTGCGACCACGGCGGACTTCACGGCGCCCCAGAAGGTCACGCTCGGGGAGAACCCCGCCCAGTTCGACGCGCTGACCGGTGCCGAGGACCTCGTCACGTTCACGATCGGCGGCAACGACATCGGGTTCGGTGAGATCATCCAGGAGTGCGCGCTGCGGTCGCCGCAGCAGCCGCTGGGGGCGGCCTGCCGGGGCTTCTACGGCGACCAGCTGAACCGGCGCATCGCCGGCACCGCGCCGAAGATCGCGGCGGCGCTCGGCGAGATCGGCACCCGGTCGCCGGGCGCGCGGGTCGCCGTCGTCGGGTACCCGGCGCTGCTGCCCGACGAGGGCCCCGGTTGCTTCCCGGTGGTGCCGTTCAGCCCGGGCGACGTCGCCTGGCTGCGCGGGATCGAGAAGGACCTGAACGCGATGCTCGCCACGCAGGCCGGTGCGGCCGGCGCGACCTACGTCGACACCTACACCCCGACGATCGGGCACGACATGTGCCAACTGCCCGGCGTGAAGTGGATCGAGGGCCTGCTGCCGACCTCGCCGGCGGCCCCGGTGCACCCCAACGCGCAGGGCATGGAGGCGATGGGCGCGGCGGTGCTGGCCGCGCTCGGGGCGCCGGTGCCGGCGGTCGCCTGAGGGCTCTACCAAACGGCCGTCCGGCGCCCTACCCTCGATCCGTGACGCGCGTCGGCGAGCGGGACCTCGAGGGCATGGACCAGGCCCGGCTGGCCGCGGCCGACCGGGCGGAGCTGGTCGAGGCGGCGCGCGAGTGCACCTTCCTGTTCACCGACGACGACGGCTGGCCGGCCGGGGTCACCATGAGCCACCTGTTCCACGACGGCGTGTTCTGGTTGACCGCGGTGACCGGGCGGGCGCACGTCACCGCCGCCGAGCGGGACCCGCGGGTCGGGCTGGTGATCAGCAACCTCGGCACGGACCTGTCCGGGCGGCGGATGGTGCGGATCCGGGGGCGGGCGACCGTGCACCGCGACCGGGCGACGCTCGACGCCGTGCTGCCGCTCCTCGCGCGCCGCCTCCAGCCCCGCGACCCCGACCGGATGCTGCGCCTGCTCGACAGCCCGCGCCGGGTGCTGATCCGGGTGGAGCCCGTGTCCTTCCCCCAGACCCACGACTCGCGCAGGATCGCCGGCGACGGCCGCGGCGGCCCGGCGCCTCACTTCTCGGCGTAGGACTCCACCACGCGGGCGGGCATCGGGACGCGGACCGGTGTCCCGCCGAAGAGGGTGCGGGTGGCGGTGTCGGCGGCGGCCTGGACCAGCTCGGCGGCCTCCGGCGCGGCGGCGGCCGGCCCGTGCAGCAGCACCTCGTCGTGCTGGAAGAAGACCAGCCGGCACGGGTTGCCGGCCCGGTGCAGCGCGGCCCGCAGCTCCGCGAGCAGCACCGACGCCCACTCGGCGGCGGTGGCCTGGACGACGAAGTTGCGGGTGAACCGGCCGCGCGCCCGGGCCCGCGCGGGCACCTCGTCCCCCGGCCGGGCGGGCGGGCAGGTGCGGCCCAGCCAGGACCGGACCAGGCGGCCCTCCTCGCCTGCCCGGGCGGCGTCCTCCACCACGGCCACCGCGGCCGGGAACCGGCGGCGGAGCAGGGCGAGGTGGGCGCCGGCGTCGCCCGAGGTCTGGCCGTAGATCGTCGAGAGCACCGCGAGCTTGGCCTTGCCCCGTCCGTCCGGCACCGCCGGGCCGAAGAGCTCGGCGGCGAGGCCGGCGTACAGGTCGGAGTCCCGCTCCGTGCCACCGGCCCGGGCCAGGGCGGCGTCGCCCGCGATCGCGGCGAGGATCCGCGGCTCGAGCTGGGCCGCGTCGGCGACGACGAGCCGGCACCCCTCGTCCGCGCGGACCGCCGCCCGCACGGCCCGGGGGATCTGCAGCGCCCCGCCGCCGCGGGTGGCCCAGCGCCCCGACACCACCCCGCCGACGACGTACTCCGGCCGGAACCGCCCCTCGTGCACCCAGGTCCGCAGCCAGTTCCAGCCGTGCGCGGCGTGCAGCCGGGCGAGGTCCTTGTAGGCCAGCAGCGGGGCGACGGCCGGATGGTCGACCCGGCGGAGCACCCACGAGCGGGTGCTCGGCACCTCGAACCCGGCGCGGGCGAAGGCCCGCAGCAGCTCGGCGGGGGAGTCCGGGTTGACCGGTCGCCCGAAGGCCGCGTCGACCTCGGCGGCGAGCGCGGCGAGCCGCGGCGGCCGGCCGTGTCCCGCCGGGCGGGGCCCGAGCGCCTCGGTGAGCAGGGCGTCGTGCACGTCGGCGCGCCACGGCAGGCCCTCGGCCCGCATCTCCTCCGCGACGATCCCGCCCGCCGACTCCGCGGCCGCGAGCGTGCGCAGCCGCGCATCGTCGGCGAGCCGGCGCTGCTGCGCCGCGTGCACCGCGACGACGGAGGCGAGGGTCCCGGCCGGATCGGGCTCGGCGCGGCGGAACAGGGCGGGTGGCTCGTCCGCGGCGTCCTCGGGCTGCTCGTCGGGCGGGACGGGCTCGCCGGCCAGCCGGGCGGCCGCGGCGGCCAGTCCGTGCGGGGCCCCGGACGCGCCGTCGGCGCCCACCAGCAGGCCCTCGACCAGCTCGACGTCGTGCGCCCGCTCGGCCCGCACGCCCGCGGCGAGCAGGGCGCGGTAGGTGCGGGCGTTGCGCCACACGGCCCGCGCGCCACCGAGGTCCAGACCGGCCACCGGCACGGCCCGCACGGCGTCGACGGGCTCACCGGCCGCGTCGAGCGCGTGGACCAGCGCCAGCCCGCGCTCGTCGTCGACGTGCACCGCGAGCCGCGCCGCCCGCACGGCCGCAGCGGCGTGCGTCGCCACGCCACCCGCGGGTGCGCTCACCGCAGCGCCGGGTCCGGTCGGGACGCGGCGCGACCGAGGGCGCCGAGCCGGTGCACGGGCAGCCCGGCCAGCAGACCCCGCCCGGCAATGCCCCGGATCTCCTCGGGCGCGGCGCCGACCGCGGCGAGGACGTCGTTCGCGGCGAGCACGCCGGTCATCGCCGCGCGCTCCATCAGCCCGGAGGGGTACGGGCACTCGACGAAGTCCCCGGCCACCCGCACCCCGGGTGCGTCGGTCAGCACGCCCGGCCGGGTGCCCGCGGTGCCGGGCGGGAAGGCCGGTGCCGTCGCTTCGAGGCGTTCCTGCAGGTGGAGGACCCTGGCCGCGGCGGTCTCCGGCCACAACGCCGCCAGCTCGGCCCGCATCCGGGAGGTCGCGGCGGCCACGTCCGGTGCCCGGCAGGCGTAGGAGTGCAGCTCCACGACGGACCCGCCGGTGCGCGCGGCCCAGCGCGCCGACTCGCCCTCCAGCCGCGAGTACACGGTGACGGAGTCCAGCGTCGGCTCGCCCGAGACGGCGCTGAACACGGACCGCTCCGGCCGGACGTCCCGGTCCAGCCACAGCCGCGTGACGGCGAAGGACGGCGCGACCGCCAGTGCCGCCGCCCGCCGCGCGAGGTCCGGGGCGACCGGCGACGCCGCGAGCAGCGCCCGCAGGGCCCCGGGGTCCAGCGCGAGCACCACGTGCTCGGCCTCCAGGGCACCGCCTTCGCCGTGCACCCGCCAGGCCGGTCCGACCCGCTCCAGCGCGCCGACCCGGACCCCCGTGCGGATCTCGGCGCCGAGGCCGCGCAGGTGGGCGGCGAGCGGCGCCCAGATCGCGGTGAGGTGGTCCTCGGCCGGCGCGTCGAAGCCGATGCCCGCCGGATTGCCCAGGAAGTAGTAGTGGAACATCGCCACCAGCTCGGCGGCGGACAGCCCCGCCTGGTCGCAGAAGAAGGACCGCGCGAACGCCTCGAACAGCATCTGCCGGGCCCGCTCCGACACCCCGAGCCGCGCGAGGAACTCCCCGGCGCTCAGGTCGTCGAACCGCGCGACGGTGTCCGCCGGGTCGTGCGCGAGCAGGGCGAACCCGAGGCCGGCGTCCGCCCCCGCGATCTCGCGCAGCCGCAGGCTGGGGGAGCGGGCGAACAGCGCGAGGAGGTTCAGCGGCGGTGCCGCCGGCAGGTTCCCCAGGTCCTCGGCCGGCCAGCGGCGGGAGATCACCGGATAGCCCTCGACCGGGCGCAGGAAGCCGAGCTCCGGGTCGATCCGCCGCAGGATCGACCGCCAGGTGTCGTAGTGCCGGAAGAACGCGTGGAACCCGTGCTCGACGACCTGCTCCGACCCGTCCGGCAGGGTGTGCGGCCAGGCCCCGAGCCGCCCGCCCAGCGTGGGCGCCGCCTCGAGGAGCGTGACGGCCACCCCGCGCTCGGCGAGCACGACCGCCGCGCTCACGCCCGCGATCCCGCCGCCCACGACGACCGCGCGTGTGCCCGCCGGCGCCCGCCGGGGCAGCTCGGGCCGGGCGGGGACGAGGACCTGCGGACGGCGCCGCCACGGGAGGGTGCGACTCACGGCCCGAGCATTCACGTGCGGAAGCCTACGGAGGGGGCCCGACAGGAATGCGCCGCGCACGGCGGCGGGTTGCCCGTGCGGGGGGACGACCACCCCGACGGACGACGCGAGGAGGCACGCATGTCGGTGGACCTGGGCCGCTACGGGATCTGGCTGCGCCGCGACCAGCTCACCCCGGAGCTCGGCGCGGAGATCGAGGCGGCCGGCTTCGGCGCGATCTGGATCGGCGGCTCCCCGCCCGCCGACCTGGCGCTGCCCGAGCAGGTACTGGCGGCGACGCGGCGGATCGCGGTCGCCACCGGCATCGTCAACATCTGGCAGGCGCCCGCGCCCGAGGTCGCGGAGTCCTACCACCGCATCGAGAAGGCCCACCCGGGACGGTTCCTGCTGGGCGTCGGCATCGGGCACCCCGAGGCCGTCAAGGAGTACCGCTCTCCCTACGACACGATCGTCGGCTACCTCGACGACCTCGACGCCGCCGGCGTGCCGGTCGCGGGCCGCGCCCTGGCCGCCCTGGGCCCGAAGGTGCTGCGGGTCGCGGGGGAGCGCACGGCGGGTGCCGCTCCCTACCTGACCACGCCGCGGCACACCGCCGAGGCCCGCGAGATCCTCGGCGCGGGCCCGCTGCTCGCGCCCGAGCACAAGGTCGTCGTCTCCACGGACCCGGAGTACGCCCGGCGCGTCGGCCGGCCGAAGGTCCGCGACCCCTACCTGCGGCTGTCGAACTACCGGCGCAACCTGCTGCGCACCGGCTTCACCGAGGAGGACCTCGACACCGCGAGCGACCGCACGATCGACGCGCTGGTCCTGCACGGCGACGCCGCCGCCGTCCGCGCCGGGCTGGACGCGCACCTGGAGGCCGGGGCCGACCACGTCGCCGCGCAGATCCTCAGCGCCTCCGGCTCGCCGGACGAGGAGTACCGCACCGCGCTGCGCGCGCTGGCCGCGGAGCTCGGCCTGGCCTGAGCCCCTTTCCCGGCGGCCGGATCACCGCGGTGGAAGACTTCGCCCCGTGCGCGGGCGGGCGTGGATCGGGGAGCTGCGCACCTGGGTGACGGGCGTGGACCCCGGCCTGGGCCGGCTGCGGCTGGCGGGGGTGGCGACGGCGGCCATGGTGCTGGCCGCCGTCGCCATGTCCGCGGTCCGCGCGGCACCGGGCAGCCCGTCACCGTGGTGGTGTTCGCCGCGGTGCTGGCGATGATCAGCAACCTGTCGGTGAACGAGCCGGACAACCGGCGGCGCCGGGTGACGACCGCACTGATGGTGCTGCCCGCGGCCGCCTCGACCGTCGTCGGCACGCTGCTGGCCGAGCACCGGCTCGTCTCCGACGTCCTGTTCGTGCTGGTCATGATGACCGCGGTGTGGATCCGCCGGTACGGCCCGCGCGGCACGGCGCTGGGCATGGCGATGTTCATTCCCTACTTCTTCACCCAGTTCCTCCAGGCGCGGCCCGCCCAGCTGCCCGCCCTGCTGGCGGCGGTCGGCGTCGGCATCGGGTCCACGCTGCTCCTGCGCGGCGGGGTGTTCGCCGAGAAACCGGAGAAGGTGCTCGACGACCTGCTCCGGGCCGTCCGGGCGCACGTGCACGCGCTGGCCCTGGCCGTGATCGACGTGCTGGAGGCGCCCGCGGGCGACGAGAAGGCCATCGACGCCGCGCTGCGGGACCTGCACCGCCGCCGCACCCGGCTCAACGACACGATGCTGCTGGTCGTCGACCGCATCGAGCAGCTGCGGGACGAGCGGGGGGAGCCCGACGAGGAGGCCGGCGAGGACGATCCGCGGCGCGCGCTCTCCCTCGCCGTCGCCGACCTCGAACTGGCGGCCGAGCGGCTCGCGGTCTCGACCCGGCGGCTGGCCGACGACCCGGCGCGGCCGGGCGCCCTGGAGCCGGAGGTGCGGGAGGCGCTGCTCGGGGGCGTGCGCGGGATCGCCTCGGCCACGGCGACCGGCGCACCCGAGCCCCTGCGCGCCGCGGTGCTCGACGCGGCCCGGCGCAGCGTCGAGGAGCTCGCCGCCGAGCACAGCGGGGCCCGGCCCCGCGAGCAGCGGGTCGCGTTCGCGATCGTGCGGCTGGCCGACGCGCTGACGAGCGGGGAGGGCGGCGAGCCCGCCGTCCCGGCGCCGGTCACCCTGGCCGAGCCCCCCGAGGACGAGGGCGAGGAGGACGACGAGTCCGGCCGGCCCGTCGACCGCATCGCGCTGTCGACCCGGCAGGCGATCCAGGTCGGGGTGGCGACGAGCCTGGCGATCGTCGTCGGTGAGCTGATCTCGCCCGCGCGCTGGTACTGGGCGGTGATCGCGACGTTCGTGGTGTTCGCGGGCACGGTGAGCCGGGGCGAGGTCCTGGCCCGCGGCTGGCAGCGGCTCGTCGGCACGGTGGGCGGGGTCGTGGCCGGGATGCTGCTGGCCGTCCTCGTGGGCGGCCGGCCCGTCCCCACGCTGATCCTGCTGGCCGCCTGCGTGTTCCTCGCGCTGTACCTGTTCCGGATCTCGGTCGGGCTGCTCGCCTTCTGGATCACCGCGGTGCTCGCCCTGCTCTACGGCCTGATCGGCCAGTTCTCGGTCGAGACGCTCGTGCTGCGCGTGATCGAGACGGCCGTCGGCGGCGCGCTCGGGGCCCTGGCCGCGCTCGTCGTGCTGCCCAAGCACACCCGGGCCGCGTTCCAGGAGGCCCTCGACGACACCGTGCTCGCGCTCGACGAGACGCTCGGAGCCACCGTCGACCGGATGACCGGGCGCCCGCCCACGGGGTTGCCCGTGGTCCTGGCCCGCACGGCCGACGAGAAGCTCGGGACGCTCCGGCAGCGGGCCGAGCCGCTGGACAACCCGCTGCCGCGGCGGCACGGGCGGGGCAGCTACCAGCGCGCCCTCCGCGTGCTGACCGCCGTGGACCACTACGCCCGCGCTCTCGCCCGGCTGTCCGACCGGATCGTCGTGCCGGGGTGGGCGCCGACGCTCGATCCCGCCGTCGCGCGGGTCCGCGCCAACGTCGCGGGGCTCGGCGAGCTGCTCGGGCCGGGGGGCGCGGCCGGGAGCCAGGAGATCGTGTCCGCCGAGGAGCTGGTCGACGCCGCCGAGGCGTGGGCCGCTCGCTGCGACGACCCCGGCCTGCGCCGGGACCTGCTCTCGGCGGTCCTTCCGCTGCGGCGGATCGACCAGGTGGTCGTCGGGTTCGCCGGGGACCTGGCCGGCGGGCCGGCCCCGGCTCAGGAACCCGCGGAGTCCCGCGGGTAGACCTGCGGGCCGGTGATCCCGCAGTGCGCGCAGCACTCGAGCGGGATCCGCTCCAGCGGCGGGCCCACGGGCTCCGGCTCGGTTGGCGGGGCCCCGGTGCCCAGCCGGCTGCGGATCGCCACCGCGGACACCAGCCCGCCCAGCACCAGCAGCCCGGCGCCGATCATCAGGGCGGTCCGGAACCCGGCGTCGAAGGCGACCGGATCGGAGTAGTCGGCGTTCCCGATCCCGGCCACGCCCGGGATGACCGCGACGGCGAGCAGCCCCGCCGCGCGGGCCACGGCGTTGTTCACCCCGGAGGCCGCCCCGGCGTAGCGGTCGGGGGCGGCGTCGAGCACGGTGGCGGTCAGCGGCGCGACGGTGAGGGTCAGCCCGGCGGCGAAGACCAGGACCGCGGGCAGGACGTCCGTCAGCCAGGAGGCGTCCGGCCCGATTCGGAGCATGAGCAGCAGCCCGCACGCGGCGAGGATCGGCCCGACCGTCATCGGGATCCGCGGCCCGATCCGCTGCGCGAGCCTCCCGGACCGCGCCGAGAACAGCAGCATGACGAGCGTGACGGGCAGCAGCCCGGCCCCGGCCAGCACCGGCGGGTACCCCGCGACGATCTGCAGCTGCAGCACGAGGAGCAGGAAGAGCGCCCCGAGGGCGGCGTAGACGAGCAGCGTCACGACGTTGGCCGCCGTGAAGACCCGGTCGGCGAACAGCACCGGCGGCACGAGCGGGTGCGGTGACCGCCGCTCGACCAGCACGAACACGAGGAGCGCCAGGATCCCGACGGCCAGGGCGGTCCACACCGCGACCGAGCCCGCACCCGCGCCGAGCTCGGTGAGCGACCAGGTGAGGCCCGCGAGCCCGGCCACGGCGAGCGCCGTGCCGGACAGGTCCAGCCCGCGCGCGGCCGCGCCGTCCCGGCTCTCCGGCACGTGCTTCACCGCCACCGCCACGACGACGACCGCCAGCGGCAGGTTCACCAGGAACACCGCGCGCCAGGTCCACTCCACCAGCCAGCCGCCGAGGAAGGGCCCGATCGCGCCGGCGATGCCACCCAGCCCGGACCAGGCGCCGACCGCCGCCGCGCGGTCCGTGCCGTGGAACGACGCGGAGATGATCGCGAGGCTGCCCGGGGTGAGCAGCGCCCCGCCGACGCCCTGCAGCGCCCGCGCGGCCACCAGGGTCTCGATGTTGGGCGCGAGCCCGCAGGCCAGCGAGGCCAGCGCGAACCACACGACGCCGATCACGAACACCCGCCGCCGCCCGTAGCGGTCCCCGAGCGAGCCGCCGAGCAGGATCAGCGAGGCCAGGCTGAGGGTGTAGGCGTTGACTGTCCACTGCAGCCCGGTGAACCCGGCGCCGAGGTCCTCGCCGATGTGGGCGAGGGCGACGTTGACCACCGTGCCGTCGAGCAGCGCCAGGCTGGAGCCCAGGACGGTGGTGAGCAGCACCCAGCGCCCCGCCGACGTGCCCAGCCGCAGCTCCTGGTCCACCATGCGCCGGACCCTAGACCCCGCGGCGCGCCGACCACCTCGTAATCTCGGCCGGTCGGTCGGCGGGGCGAGGGAGTGTGGACGTGGCGGTCAACGTGACGGTCGGGGCGGACCGGGTCGGCGTGATCGAGCTGGACCGGCCGGAGCGGCGCAACGCGCTCAACGTCGAGACCTGCGGCCGGATCGTGGCTGCGACCGAGGAGCTGCGGGCCGCGGCGGTCCGGGCCGTCGTGGTGACCGGGACGGGCACGAGCTTCTGCTCGGGCGCGGACTTCGGCGAGGTCTACGGCGAGGGGTTCCGGGACGCGCTGCACGCCGCGCTCGGCGCCGTGCACTCCCTGCCGGTCCCGGTGGTCGCGGCCGTCAACGGTCCCGCCATCGGCGCGGGCACCCAGCTCGCGATCGCGTGCGACCTGCGGGTCGCCGCCGAGGGCGCGGTCTTCGCGCTGCCCACGGCCCGGCTCGGGCTGGCCGTCAACCCGTGGACGATCCGCCGGCTCGCGCAGGTGGCCGGTGGCGCGACGGCCCGCGCCCTGCTGCTCGCCTGCGACACGGTCGCTGCCGAGCTGGCCCTCGCCCGGGGCCTCGTGGACCGCCTCGGCACGCTCGAGGACGCCCGGACCCTCGCCGCCGAGCTGGCCGGTCTCGCGCCGCTCACGCTCGCCTACAACAAGCTCGTCCTCGACCGCGTCGAGCTGGGGGAGGAGGACCCGCTCCTCGCCGAGGCGTTCGAGGGCTGCTGGCGCAGCGCGGACCTCGAGGAGGGGCGGGCGGCGCGATCCGAGAAGCGCGTCCCGGCGTACGAGGGCCGCTGACCGCTGGTCCGTACGACACCGCCGCTGCTCCGTTCGGTCCTGCTCGACCACGATGAGTAGCCGGATCGGCCCGGTGGCCGTGAGGGTGACGCCTGCGTCTCACCCGAAGGTCTCGATGTCGACGGATGGTCACCTCGGCGGCCCCCGGGCCGTCACCCGCCCCGGCGCCCGGTCGTTGTGCCGGGAAGGACGTGCGGCAGGTGAGGTAGGGATGGTCCGGCAGGACGGACGGCGGCGGGTGCCCGGGCGGGCACGGCCCGCGGCGGTGAGCGGCGCCGTGGTGGCGGGGGCGGTCGCGCTCGTCGTCGGACTGGTCGGGTTCGGACCCGCGGCGGCCGAGCCGCAGGCGCGCCCCGGCCTCCCCGCGCTCGGCGGCCTCCTGGGGGCGGACGACTCCGCCTCCCCGTCCGGTGCGGGCAGTGTGGACACCGGGGCCGACACCGGGCCGGACACCGGGCCGGACGAGCCCGCGGAGGGCACGCACGAGGACGCGACCGCGGCACCCGGCCCGGACGGCGAGGAGGCCGACGACGCCGCGAACGCGGCCGACGGACGAGGGACGGGTGCGCCGACCCGGCTGGGCGCGGCGGCCCCGGCCGCCCGGGCGTCCGGCCCCGGCGCTCCCGCGGCGGCCCCCGCGACCTACCCGAACGGCGTCGGCGGCACCCCGTGCACCGCGACCGCCCGCGCGTGCGTCGACGTCGCCGGCCGCAAGGCGTGGCTGATGGACGGCGGCACCGTCGTGCGCGGGCCGGTGCAGGTGCAGACCGGCGACCGCGAGGACCCGACCCCGCGGGGCACCTTCTCCGTGCAGTGGAAGGCCGAGCAGTACACCAGCCGCGAGTACCTGGTGCAGATGCCCTACTCGGTGTTCTTCGCCCCCGGCGGCATCGCGTTCCACCAGGGTCGGCAGGACACGCCGTCCGCGGGGTGCGTGAAGCTCCTCGAGGCGGACGCGAAGGCCTTCTTCACCCACCTGCAGGTCGGGGACGAGGTACAGGTCACCTGAAGGACACCCTCAGTACTGGCGAGGTCGGCTTCTACGTCGAGTAGAATCGATCCCGTGCCGAGCCTGGGTGAGTTGGAACGTGCGGTCATGGAGGTCCTCTGGGCCGCAGCCCACGAAGGACGGGGCGCATTGACCGCCCGCGAGGTGCAGGAGGCGCTCGCCGACCGCGAGCTCGCCACCACGACCGTGCTCACGGTGCTGGGCCGACTGGAGCGCAAACAGCTGGTCGTGCGCACGCGCGACGGGCGGGCGCACCACTACCGCGCCACCGCGAGCCGCGAGGACCACGTCGCCGAGCTGATGAACGACGCGCTCGACGGCGCCCCGGACCGCGGGGCCGCCCTCGCCCGCTTCCTCGGCTCGATCCCGGACGAGGAGCGCCGCAAGCTGCGGGACCTGCTCGACTAGTCCCGCCGGGTCTCCCGGACAATGGGCCCATGGCGCTCGCGGCGCTCGGCCTCCTCCTGCTCGGCGTCCTGCTCGCCGAGCCGATCAGCCGTGCCTTCTCCCGGGCCCGCTGGACCCGGCGCGACCCGGTGGGCGCCCTGCTCGTGTGGCAGGCGATCGGGCTGGCCGGCGGGCTCTCGCTCGTCGGGTCCGGAGTGGTCTTCGGGCTCTCCCCGCTCGGCGACTCCCTCCCGGAGGCCGTCGGCGCGCTGGTCACGGAGTGGAACGCCGGGCACTGGCCCGCGCGGCTCGACGCCGTCCACCTGATCGCGATGCTCGCGGCGCTCGCCGTGGGCGCGCGGCTGCTGTGGGTGCTCGGCACGATGTACCTGCGTACGGTTCGCGCCCGGCGCCGGCACCGCGACCTGCTCGACGTCCTGGCCACGCCCTGGCCGGACTCGCCCGGTACCCGGGTGCTCGACCATCCCCAGCCCGTCGCGTACTGCCTGCCCGGGCGCAGCTCCCGGCTGGTCGTCTCGGCCGGGGTGCTGGAGGCGCTGTCGCCGGAGGAGGTGTGGGCGGTCCTCGCCCACGAGAAGTCGCACCTGCGGGAGCGGCACGATCTCGTCGTCCTGCCCTTCGTCGCGTGGGGTGCGACCGCCCCTTTCGTGCGCGGCATGGTGTGCGCCCAGCTCGCGGTCGCCGAGCTGATCGAGATGCGGGCGGACGACGTGGCGGCCTGCCGCTCCGAGCCGCACGAGCTCGTCGGGGCGCTCAAGACGGTCGGCGGCTCGGCCCCCGCGGCCGCGCTCAGCTCCTTCACGGACGCCCTCGACGCCCGGATCGAGCGGATCACGACCCATCCCTGCCCGCTGCCGTGGTACTCCTGGGCCGCCGTCCGGCTGGGGGCGCTCGCGTTGGTGGCGGTGCCCACGGTGCTGCTCCTCCTGTGAGCACCAACTGCCCCTGGAATGGCAGTCGGCCCTCACGACCCCTCTGAGCTGCGGTGACGCCGAAACGTTGCGCGGTAATCATGCTCCGGGCGTAGCGTGGAGGACGTGCCGTTCACCGCACCTTCCGATCTTCCCCGCACCCTCGGTGCCCTCCGTGCCTCCGGGCACGAGAGCAAGGGCGTCAAGACCGAGATCCGCGACAACCTCCTCGCCGCCCTCCGCGAGGGCCGCGACCCCTGGCCGGGCATCGTCGGCTTCGAGTCCACCGTGCTCCCGCAGCTCGAGCGCGCCCTCATCGCCGGGCACGACGTCGTGCTCCTCGGCGAGCGCGGGCAGGGCAAGACCCGCCTGCTCCGCTCGATCGCGAACCTGCTCGACGAGTGGACCCCCGTCATCGAGGGCTCCGAGCTCGGCGAGCACCCCTACGAGCCGATTGCACCGGAGACGATCCGGCGCGCCGCCGAGCTCGGCGACGACCTGCCCGTCACGTGGGTGCACCGCTTCGCGCGGTACACCGAGAAGCTCGCCACCCCCGACACCGCCGTCGCCGACCTGATCGGCGACGTCGACCCCGTCAAGGTCGCCGAGGGCCGCTCGCTGGGCGACCCCGAGACGATCCACTTCGGCCTCGTGCCGCGGGCGCACCGCGGCATCGTGGCGATCAACGAGCTGCCCGACCTCGCCGAGCGCATCCAGGTCGCGCTGCTCAACGTCATGGAGGAGCGGGACATCCAGGTCCGGGGCTACACGCTGCGCCTGCCGCTCGACGTCCTGCTGGTCGCCAGCGCGAACCCGGAGGACTACACCAACCGCGGCCGGATCATCACCCCGCTCAAGGACCGCTTCGGCGCCGAGGTGCGCACGCACTACCCGTTGGAGGTGTCCGACGAGGTCGACCTGGTCGTGCAGGAGGCCGAGCTCGCGGCGGAGGTCCCGCGGCACCTGATCGAGGTCGTCGCCCGGTTCACCCGGCACCTGCGCGAGTCGAGCGCGGTCGACCAGGGTTCCGGCGTCTCCGCCCGGGTCGCCGTGGCGGCGGCCGAGACGGTGGCGGCCGCGGCCCTGCGCCGCGCGGCGCTGACCGGCGAGGCCCGCGCCCACGCCCGGCCCGTCGACCTGGAGGCCGTGCCGGCCGTGCTCCGCGGCAAGATCGAGTTCGAGTCCGGCGAGGAGGGCCGCGAGGAGGAGATCCTCGAGCACCTGCTGCGCCGGGCCACGGCCGACACCGCCCGCTTCGCGCTGCGCGGGGTCGACCTGTCCGAGCTGGCCGACGAGGTGGCCACCCGCCCGGTCCGCACCGGCGAGCGGGTGCCGGCGACCGAGGTCGTCGCCAAGCTGCCGACGGTCGACGCCCTGACCGAGGTCGCGAGGCGGCTCGGCGCCGAGGGCACCGAGGACCCGGGCCCGATGGCGAGCGCCGCGGAGCTGGCCCTGGAGTACCTCTTCCTCACCCGCAAGCTCGCCAAGGACGAGACCGACGACGGCGACACGGTGGAATATGGCTGATCCACGTCGGCGCAGGCTGCGGTACGCCTACGGCCCCTACGCCGGGGGCCCGGACCCGCTCGCCCCGCCGTTCGACATCCGGTCGGCGATGGACCAGATCGGCCGGGACGTCATGGAGGGCTCCTCGCCGCGCCAGGCGCTGCAGGAGCTCCTCCGCCGGGGTCTCGACGGCCGGCGCGGGCTCGACGACCTGACCCGCCAGGTCTGGGAGCGCCGTCGCAGCCTGCAGCGGGACAACCGGCTCGACGGCACCCTGCAGGAGGTCCGGGAGCTGCTGCAGCGTGCCCTCGACGCCGAGCGGGAGGCCCTCGGCAACGAGGACTCGGACGACGCCCGGTTCCGCGAGATGCAGCTCGACGCGCTGCCGAACGACACCGGTGGCGCGGTCCGTGAGCTGAACGAGTACGACTGGCGGTCCGCCGAGGCCCGGCAGGCCTACGAGGACATCCGCGACCTGCTCGGCCGGGAGATGCTCGACCAGCGCTTCCAGGGCATGAAGCAGGCGATGGAGAACGCCACGCCCGAGGACGTCGAGCGGATCCACGAGATGATGTCGGATCTCAACGACCTGCTCGAGCACCACGCCCAGGGCCAGGACACCACGGACGAGTTCCGCGAGTTCATGCAGAAGCACGGGGACTTCTTCCCGGAGAACCCGCAGAACACGGACGAGCTGGCGGACCTGCTGGCGCAGCGCGCGGCGGCGGCGCAGCGGATGCTCAACTCGATGTCCGCCGAGCAGCGCGCGGAGCTGATGGAGCTGGCCCAGCAGGCGTTCGGCGACCCACGGCTGGCCCAGCAGATGGCCCGGCTCGACGCCCAGCTGCAGGCCCTGCGGCCCGGCGAGGACTGGCAGGGCTCGGGCCGGTTCCGCGGGGAGAACCCGATGGGCATGGGCGAGGCCACCCGCGCGCTCGAGGAGCTGGGGCAGCTGGACTCGCTGGCCGAGCAGCTCTCGCAGAGCTACCCCGGTGCCCGGCTGGACGACATCGACCTCGACGCGCTCACCGAGATGCTCGGCGAGCAGGCCGGCGTCGACGCCCGGACCCTGGCCCAGCTGGAGCGCGAGCTGCAGCGGCAGGGCCTGTTCGAACGGGCGGCCGACGGGTCGCTGCTGCTGTCCCCGAAGGCGCTGCGCCGGCTCGGGCAGTCGATCCTGCGGGACGTCGCCGAGCAGCTGTCCGGGCGGACCGGGCAGCGGGACACCCGGCGCGCCGGGGCGGCGGGTGACGCGACCGGGCAGACCCGGCCGTGGGCGTTCGGCGACACCGAGGCGTGGTCGGTGCCGCGCACGCTGCTCAACGCCCAGCTGCGGCGGGCGGGGGGCGATCCGCGGGCGCTCGACGTCAGCGACGTGGAGATCGTCGAGACCGAGCAGCGGACCCGCGCGGCGGTGGCCCTGCTCGTCGACACCTCGTGGTCGATGGTCGCCGAGGGCCGGTGGGTGCCGATGAAGCGCACCGCGCTGGCGCTGCACCAGCTGATCTCCACCCGGTTCCGCGGCGACGCGCTGCAGCTCGTGACCTTCGGGCGGCACGCGCAGTCCGTCGAGCTGGGGGAGCTGGTCGGCCTGGAGGGGGCGTACGCTCAGGGCACCAACCTGCACCACGCCCTGCTGCTGGCCGGGCAGCACCTGCGCAAGAACTCGGACGCCACCCCGGTGGTCCTGGTGGTCACGGACGGCGAGCCGACCGCGCACCTGGAGCCGGACGGCGAGGCCTACTTCGACTACCCGCCCAGCCCGCACACCCTGCGGGCCACGATCGGGGAGCTCGACAGGCTGGCCGGACTCAAGGCAACGTTCACGTTCTTCGTGCTGGGCGACGACCCACGCCTGGCCGTGTTCATGGACGACGTGGCCAAACGGGTGGGCGGCCGGGTGGTCAACCCGACCCTCGACGGCCTCGGTGCCGAGGTCGTGGCGGACTACCTCAAGCGCCGCTCCTGACCCCAACTCGACCCGGGTGAGCGAACGGCGCTCTCGCTCATACCTTGTGAGCGAGAGCGCCGTTCGCTCACTGGTCCTCGGCGGTTCGCAGGGTGCCCGCGCTGTCCAGGATCGCCCCGGCCAGGGCCTCGGCCGGGGCGGTCAGGGCGCGGCGCCCGGTCTGCAGGGTGAAGTCGAACCCGGCCAGCCGGGGCAGCCCCGGGACCGGGGCCAGCCCGGCGGGGAGCAGCGTCTCGGCGTGCGCGACGACCCCCAGCCCGGCCAGCGCCGCCGCCCGCAGCCCGGAGAGCGAGCCGCTGGTGCAGGCCATGCGCCACGGCCGTCCCGCCGCCTCCAACGCCGCGATCGCGGCGGCCCGGGACAGGCTCGGCGGCGGGTAGCTGACGAGCGGGATCGCGCCGTCGTCGGGCCGGTAGCCGGGTGCGGCCACCCAGACGAACCGGTCGTGCCAGACCGGCGTGCCGCCCGTGCGGCCGGGGGAGCGCTTGGCGAAGAGCAGGTCCAGCTCGCCGCGGTCGAGCTCGGCCTCGAGGGTCTCGCTCAGCCCGACCGTCAGCTCCAGGTCCACCTCGGGGTGACGACGGCGGAACCCGGCCAGGATCGTCGGCAGCCGGGTCAGCACGAGGTCCTCGGACACGCCGAACCGCAGCCGCCCGCGCACCCGCGCGCCGCGGAAGTGGGCCAGCGCGCGTTCGCCGGTGTCGAGGATCGTGGTCGCGAACTCCAGCATCGCCTCGCCGTCCGGCGTGAGGGCGACGGTGTGGGTGTCGCGGGCCAGCAGGGTGCGCCCCACCTCCGTCTCCAGCCTGCGCACGTGCTGGCTGACCGTCGACTGCCGGACGCCGAGCCGGTCCGCGGCGCGGGTGAAGCTCAGGGTGCGCGCGACGGCGACGAACGAGCGCAGCAGCACCGGGTCCACACGGTCATCTTAGTCCGTGATGACAGACAGAACGGTGTGCGTGTTTCCACATGAGCATCCGCGGCGCACCATGGAGCGGTGCTGCGACAGCTCCGACGGCTCCGGGACAAGGTCCGGATCGACACCTTCCTGGTCCTGATCCTGCTCACGGTGGCGATCGCGGCCCTGCTGCCCGCGCGCGGGGCCGTCGCGACCGGCGTCGGGCACGCGACGACCGTGGCGATCGGGCTGCTGTTCTTTCTCTACGGCGCGCGGTTGTCGACCCGCGAGGCGATCGAGGGGCTGAAGCACTGGCGGTTGCACGGCACCGTCGTGCTGGCGACCTTCGTGGTGTTCCCGCTGCTGGGGCTGGCGATCCAGCTCGTCCCGTCGGCCGTGCTGCCCACCGAGCTCACGCTGGGCGTGCTGTTCCTGTGCTGCCTGCCCTCGACCGTGCAGTCCTCCATCGCGTTCACCTCGGTGGCGCGGGGCAACGTCCCGGCGGCGATCTGCGCGGCGTCGCTGTCGAACCTGCTCGGCATCGTGGTCACGCCGCTGCTCACCGGCCTCCTGCTGTCCTCCCAGGGCGGGATCTCGGGCGGGGCGGTCGTGGACGTCGCCCTGCAGTTGCTCGCCCCGTTCGTGCTCGGCCAGCTGGTGCGCCGCTGGATCGGCGGCTGGGTGGCCCGGAACAGGAAGTACCTGCAGGTCGTCGACCGGGGCTCGATCCTGCTGGTCGTCTACGCGGCCTTCAGCGAGGGGATGGTCGAGGGCATCTGGGGCCGGCTCTCCCCGGTGGCCCTCGGTGCCCTGCTCGGCACCTGCGTCGTGCTGCTCGGTGTCGTGCTGGCGCTCACCTGGTTCGGGTCGCGCCGCTTCGGCCGCGCCGACCGGATCACGATCCTGTTCTGCGGGTCGAAGAAGAGCCTGGCCAGCGGCCTGCCGATGGCGGGGGTGCTGTTCGCGGGCCCGCAGGTCGGCCTGCTCGTGCTGCCGCTGATGCTCTTCCACCAGATCCAGCTGATGGCCTGCGCCGCGATCGCCGGCCGGATGGCCCGCCGCGCCGAGGAGCCGACCGCGCAACCCGTCCCGGCCTGATCCCGCGAGTCGGCGGTCCCCCGCGATCGAGGTGCACATCCCGGGAGAACGGGAACGTGTGGTTCGGTGACCGGAAGGTGCCGACCCGCGGGGAGGGGAGCGGCATGTGGACCTGCGAGAGGTGCGGGGCGACGGTCGAGGACGACGATCCCGCGCGGCTGGCGTGGAGCGTCGAGCGGGACCCCGGCGGCCGGGAGACCGCGCTCTGCCCCGCCTGCGCCCGCGCGCACGTCCGGGACATCGAGGCGCGGCTGCCGCAGGAGTGGTGGTGATCAGACGCGCGACCCGCGCCGGTACACCTCCCGCGGGTCTCCATCAGCGTCGGCGCCCCCTCGCGCGTGGTTCGTCGCCCGGGCCCGCGCGGTGTGACCGTCCCCGCGGCGGCCCGGGGCACCCCTGCCGAGCATTTAGTGTGGAAGGCATGCAGACCTGGGCCTCCGTCGACCTCCCCGCGCTCGAGGGGAGCGGGCCGCCGCTCCGCCTGTACGACACCTCGACCGCGCGGGTCCGGCCGACCGCGCCCGGCGCCACCGCCACGATGTACGTCTGCGGGATCACCCCGTACGACGCCACCCACCTCGGCCACGCGGCCACCTACCTGGCGTTCGACCTGGTCAACCGGCTGTGGCGGGACCTCGGGCACCAGGTGCACTACGTCCAGAACGTCACCGACATCGACGAGCCGCTGCTGGAGCGCGCGGAGCGGGACCAGGACGACTGGGTGGTCCTCGGCATGCGCGAGACCGCGCTGTTCCGCGAGGACATGGAGGCCCTGCGGGTGCTGCCGCCGCGGGACTTCATCGGCGCCGTCGAGGCCATCCCGGAGATCGCCGAGCTGGTGGAGAAGCTGCTGGCGGGCGGCGCCGCCTACCGGATCGACGACCCCGAGTACCCGGACGTCTACTTCGACTCCGCCGCCACGGGCCACTTCGGCTACGAGTCGACCTACGACGAGGAGACGATGGTCCGGCTGTCCCGCGAGCGCGGCGGCGACCCGGACCGGCCCGGCAAGCGCAACCCGGTCGACGCCCTGCTCTGGCGGATGGAACGGCCCGGCGAGCCGGCGTGGGACTCCGACCTGGGGCGCGGCCGCCCGGGCTGGCACGTGGAGTGCGCGGCGATCGCGCTGAACCGGCTCGGGACGCAGATCGACCTCAACGGCGGCGGCTCGGACCTGATCTTCCCGCACCACGAGTGCGGGGCGGCGCACGCCGAGGCGCTCACCGGCGACCACCCCTTCGCCCGGCACTACGTGCACAGTGGGATGATCGGCCTCGACGGCGAGAAGATGTCGAAGTCCCGCGGCAACCTGGTCTTCGTCTCGAAGTTGCGCTCCGCCGGGGTCGATCCCAACGCGATCCGCGCCGCCCTGCTCTCCGGGCACTACCGCGAGGACCGCGCCTGGACGGACGAGCTGCTCACCGCCGCCCAGGAGCGGCTCGCGCGCTGGCGCGAGGCCGTCTCGCTCGACGCCGCGCCCGACGCGTCCGGCCTGGTTGCGCGCCTGCGCGAGCACCTGGCGGACGACCTGGACACCCCGCGGGCGCTCGCGGCCGTGGACGCGTGGGCGAGCGAGGCGCTGGAACGGCGGGGCACGGACACCGGCGCGCCGGCGCTGGCCCGCACCGCGATCGACGCCCTGCTCGGGATCGCTCTCTGACCTGGCGAGTGGCGATCGTCGCTCGGGCGATCGCCGCTCACGAGGAGGTACGCGGGCGCCGGATCAGCGATCCCGGTCCTCCCCGGCCGGGTCGGACGACCGGCGGATGTCCTCGGCGACGAGCTCCTTGAACGGGTGCAGCCGCTCGTAGAGCTCCTCCGGCTCCACCGCCTCCTGCGGCTCCGGCGTCCCGACGATCCACGGCGCCGCCTCCAGCGCCGTGTTCCAGGCCGACTCGTCGGCGTGCCGCTCCTCCTCGCGCCCGCCGTCGGCCCCGTCGTCGGGCGGCGTGGCGGGAGCGGCGATCCCGTCGAGGTAGACGTTGTGGAAGCCGCGGCGGTCCTCCTCGTGGAAGGTGACCAGGGCACGCCGGCCCTCGAAGCGCCGCGCCTCCTCCCCGACGCGCGGGCGGAAGGTCGTGTACTCGTTGCCCTCGTCGTCGCGCAGCACGTATCGGGTGGTTCCCGACCGGCCGGACACCTCCTCGACCTCGCGCACGCGGACCTCTCGTTCCACGTCCCGGCCGTACCCGGTCCCCGGATCGGCGAAACGGGGCGTGACGGCGAGTGCCCTGGTCAGCGCCGTGCGGCGGGACGGTCAGCGCCGTACGGCGGGGCCGGTCAGCGCACTCCTGCCCACAGTCGGCGTTCGGCGGCACGCGGGTCGTCCACGACCTCGGAGGTGGTGTCGAAACGCATGGTGGCCCGCCGGGTGGGCTCGTAGGCGGGCCATCCGGGATCGCCGTGGGCGGCGAAGGCGACCCAGGCCGAGTGCATGGCGTGGGCCAGCTCCCGGGGCGGGTCGTCCCCGAGCGCCGGCCCCAGCATGGCCCCCGGCCCGAGGGTGTCGAAGACGAACGGGACGTCCAGGCCGTGGCAGGCCCCGAGCAGCCCGCCGAACGCGGGGGAGCGCCAGGCGAACTCGTACATGTACGTGGCGGCGGGCCCTGCCGTGTGCGCGTCGGCCAGGCGCAGCGCGGGGATGCGCCAGAAGCCGTCCGTCTGCAGAGCGGCGAGCAGGTCGCCCTCGCCCTGGCCGGGGTACGCCGCCCGGTAGGCGGCCTCGGCGCGGTCGGGGTCGAGCCCGAAGAGCGCGGCGGCCTCGCGCAGCGCCCCGGCCGGGACGCGGTCGACCGCGCCGGAGGCGACCAGCCCCAGCCGGCCCTCGTCGACGGTCGTGCCGACGATCAGGTCGACACCCCCGCCCGCCCCGGCCGCGATGCGGTCGATCGGCCGCTCGGGGACGACGTCGCCGTCGATCGACGGCTGCCACGGCAGCCGGCCCAGGGCCATCTCCCGGCCCCAGCGCCGCGGGTCCGGGTCCGCCTCCAGCGCGGCCTCCAGCTCGGCCTGCGCCTGCCACAGCCGCTCGAGCGGGACGGCGGCAAGGGCCTCGCGGGTCGCGGGGACCCCGAGCCGGGCGGCGAGGTCGGCAGCGACGCGCCGGGCGTCCGCGGCCGGGCTGACCGTGTGCGCCGCGCCGCTCTGGGCGATGGCACGGTGGAACAGGCCCTCCGAGCGGGGCATCGACAGCAGCGTCCCGATGCTCATCGCGCCGGCCGACTCGCCGAAGACGGTGACCTCGCCCGGGTTCCCGCCGAAGTCCGCGACCGAGTCCCGGACCCACTCGAGCGCGGCGACCTGGTCGAGGAGCCCGAGGTCGGCGAGCCCGTCGCCGAGGTCGAGAAAGCCCTCCGGTCCCGCGCGGTAGTTCAGCGTCACGCAGACCACCCCGTCCCGGGCGAACCGGCTGCCGTCGTAGGGCGCCCCGGAGCCGTACTTGAAGAAGCCGCCGGTGATCCAGACCATGACCGGCAGGTCCGCCGGCCCGACCTCGGGCGTCCAGAGGGTGAGGTTGAGGCAGTCCTCGCCGGCGACGCCGGCGTCCGGGACGAACGCCCGGACCTCCGGGGCGGGCGGCAGCGCCGGCGGGATCGCGCCGACGGCCGTCGCGTCCCGCACACCGGTCCACGGCTCGACCGGCTGCGGGGGCCGGAAGCGGCGGGGGCCGAAGGGCGGCGCGGCGAACGGGACGCCCCGGAACACCGCCACGCCGTCCTCGATGCGCCCCCGCAGCTCGCCGTGCCGGGTCTTCACGATCGGGTCCATGTCCCTCCCCGGGTCCGCCGGCCAGTCTGGTGGGCCGGGGCGGCCGACGAGGGGGCCCAACGGCCTCGTGATCCCGGTCGAGGGTCCCGCACGCGGGGCCGGTCAGGCGGTGCGGTCGCCGGGGGCGGAGCGGGGCAGGGCCAGCGGTGTGACCAGTGCGAGCACGCCGGCCGGGACGAGGAACCCCGCCAGCGGGTCGGCGTGGTAGACGGGCGGCAGCGCCGCGGGGGAGGCGGCCGCGCCGAAGAAGCGGATGGACTGCACCACCGACACCGCGCCGCCCCGGTTCCCGCCCTCCCGGCTCAGGACCAGGGCGTTCACCCCCACGAGGATGAGCTGGCTGGAGATCCCGGCGAGCGCCCAGCAGGCCACGACCAGCCACAGCACCGGGGCGAGCCCGACGCCGGCGAGCAGCACCCCGCCGGACACCGCGCCGACCAGCACGCACGGCCGCGCCCCGAGCCGGTCGACACCGGCACCGACCAACCTGGCGGTCACGATCCCCATCGCGCCGAGCCCGGTGAGCGCGAGGCCGCGCGGGCCGGCGTCGAGGGTGAACACGTCGACGAGCCGCAGCGCGACCAGGAAGCCGAGGCTCGCCAGGCACCCCCAGCCCAGCGCGGCGATGAGCCCGAGCCGCAGCACCGCCGAGGTCCACGCGCTGCGCAGCGGCACGCGGGCCCGCGCGGTGCCGCGCTCGTCGGCGGGGATGCCGAGCAGCGCGAGCAGCAGCGACACCGCGGCGACACCGTAGAAGGCGTAGTGCCAGTCCACCTCGGCCGCGAGCCCGCCGACCAGCGGCGCCGACGTCTGCCCGGCCGCCTGCAGCGAGCCGTACCAGCCGAGCGCCCGGCCGAGGGCCTCCGGCGCGACGGTCGTGGCCAGCGCGGCCATGAGCAGCGGGGTCGTGAAGGCGTTGGCGACGCCCTGCAGCGCCCGCGCCCCGAGGAACAGCGTCCAGGTCGGCGCGAGCACGCAGGCCAGGGAGGAGACGGTGTAGAGGACGTACGCGCCGCGCACCGTCCGGCTGCGGCCCCAGCGCTCGCCCAGCGTGCCGGAGACCAGCATCGCCGCCGCGAAGGGCAGCAGGAACGCCGTCAGCGAGGCCGACGCGGCGCCGGGGGAGATCCCGTAGCTCGCCCCCAGCTCGGGGAGCATGGCCGTCGTCACCCCGCCCCCGAAGGGCCCGAGGAACCCCCCGAGGTAGAGCCCGGCCCGGCGGGCCCGGCGGAACGGAGCGGTCAGCTCGCGCCGCCGGAGCCGCCGCGCCGGCGCAGGTACCGCTCGAAGTCCGCGGCGATCTCGTCGCCGCTGGCCTCGGCGAGGTCGACGGGCTTCTCCTCGTCGTCCTCGGTGGCCTGCTGCTCGAGCTGGCGCACGTACTCGCGCACCTCGTCGTCCGCGTCGGCCATCTCGTTGACCGTGCGCTCCCACTCCTCGGCCTGCTCGGGCAGCCCGCCCAGCGGGACCTCGACGTCGAGCGCCTCCTCGACGCGCAGCAGCAGCGCGATGGCGGCCTTGGGCACCCGGGCCTGCGAGACGTAGTGCGGCACCTCGGCCCAGTACGACAGCGCCGGCACCCCGGCCTCGATGCAGAGGCTGTGGAACACCCCGACGATCCCGGTCGGGCCCTGGTAGGTCGACGGCTCGACGCCCATCTTCTTGGCCGACGCGGTGTCGTAGCCGGTGCCGCGGACCGGGGTGGGCCGGGTGTGCGGCACGTCGGTCAGCATGGCGCCGAGGTTGATGACCTTCGTCACGCCGAGGCGGTCGACGTACTCGAGGAGCTCGGCGCAGAACGAGCGCCAGCGCAGGTTCGGCTCGATGCCGTTGACCAGGACGACGTGCCGGCCGCTGCCCGGGAGCTTCGCCGTGGAGAGCCGGGTGGTCTGCCACTCGATGCGCCGGGTGACGCCGCCCGCGAGCCGGACCAGCGGCCGCGTGACCTGGAAGTCGTAGTAGTCCTCGGGGTCGATCGAGCCGAGCGGCTCGGCGTCCCAGCTCAGCTCGAGATGCTCCAGCGCGGAGCTGGCGGCCTCACCGGCGTCGTTCCAGCCCTCGAATGCCGTGATCATGATCGGGTCGACCAGATCCGGGAGGTCGGAGGGCACCCCCGCCCGCTGCTCTCGCTCGCTCATCCGTCCACCCTACGGCGCGCGCGGGTAACACGAGGGGCCCGGTGGGCGACGCCGGTAGCCTGAGGGGGTGTCAGCCGTGAACGCAGCCGCGTCAGATCACAGCTTCGACACCACGCTCCTGGGGACGCTGGACCAGCGCGTGGTGATCGCCGACGGTGCCATGGGCACCATGCTCCAGGGGGTGGACCTCACCCTCGACGACTTCGCCGGGCTCGAGGGCTGCAACGAGATCCTCAACGCGACCCGGCCGGACGTCGTTCGGGGCATCCACCGCGCCTACTTCGAGTCGGGTGCGGACGCCGTCGAGACGAACACCTTCGGCGCCAACCTGCCCAATCTCGGCGACTACGGCATCGCCGACCGGATCCGGGAGCTGTCCGAGCGCGGCGCCCGGCTGGCCCGCGAGGCCGCGGACGAGATCGCGACAGCCGACCGGCCGCGGTACGTCCTGGGCTCCATCGGCCCGGGCACCAAGCTGCCCACGCTGGGGCACGAGCGCTTCGCCACCCTGCGGGACGCCTACACCGAGACCGGCCGGGGCCTGCTGGCCGGCGGGGCGGACGCGTTCCTCGTCGAGACCTGCCAGGACCTGCTGCAGGTCAAGGCGGCGGTGCACGGCGTGCAGCGCGCGATGGCCGCCGAGGGCCGGCGCATCCCGATCATCACCAGCGTGACCGTCGAGACCACCGGCACCATGCTGCTGGGCTCCGAGATCGGCGCGGCGCTCACCGCGCTCGAGCCGCTGGGCATCGACCTCATCGGGCTGAACTGCGCCACCGGCCCGGCCGAGATGAGCGAGCACCTGCGCACGCTGTCCAAGCAGGCCCGCGTCCCGCTCTCGGTGATGCCCAACGCCGGCCTGCCGGTCCTCGGCCCGAACGGCGCCGAGTACCCGTTGTCCGCCGAGGAGCTGGCCGAGGCGCTCTCCACCTTCGTCCGCGACTACGGGCTGCGGCTCGTCGGCGGCTGCTGCGGCACCACGCCCGCGCACGTGCGGGCCGTGGCCGACGCCGTCGCGCAGGTCACCCCGGCCGCCCGGAGGCCGCGTCCCGAGCCGGGCGTGTCGTCGCTCTACGCCCCGGTGCCGTTCCGCCAGGACACCTCGGTGCTCATGGTGGGGGAGCGGACCAACGCCAACGGCTCGAAGAAGTTCCGCGAGGCCATGCTCGAGGAGCGTTGGGAGGACTGCGTCGCGATCGCCCGCGAGCAGACCCGCGAGGGCGCCCACATGATCGATCTGTGCGTCGACTACGTCGGGCGGGACGGTGTCGCGGACATGGTCGAGCTCGCCTCCCGGCTGGCCACGGCCTCGACCCTGCCCGTGATGCTCGACTCGACCGAGCCCGAGGTCCTGCGGGCCGGGCTGGAGCTGCTCGGCGGTCGCTCGATCGTCAACTCGGTCAACTACGAGGACGGCGACGGGCCGGGCTCGCGTTTCCAGCGGACCATGGAGCTGGTCCGCGAGCACGGCTGCGCGGTCGTCGCGCTGTGCATCGACGAGGAGGGCCAGGCCCGCACCCGGGACTGGAAGGTCCGCGTGGCGGACCGGCTGATCACCGACCTCACCACGAACCACGGCATGCGGGTCTCCGACATCGTCGTCGACACGCTGACCTTCCCGATCACGACCGGGCAGGAGGAGGTCCGCCGGGACGCCCTCGAGACCATCGAGGCGATCCGCGAGATCAAGCGCCGCTTCCCGGACGTGCAGACCACGCTCGGCGTCTCCAACGTGTCGTTCGGGCTCAACGCCGCAGCCCGCCAGGTGCTCAACTCGGTGTTCCTCAACGAGGCCGTCAACGCGGGGCTGGACACGGCGATCGTGTCCGCGGCGAAGATCCTGCCGATGTCGAAGATCCCGGACGAGCAGCGCTCCGTCGCCCTCGACCTGGTCTACGACCGCCGCCGCGAGGGATACGACCCGCTCAACCGGTTCATGGAGCTCTTCGAGGGCGTGACCGCGTCGTCGGCCAAGGCCGGGCGGGCCGAGGAGCTGGCGGCGCTGCCGCTGTTCGAGCGGCTGGAGCGGCGGATCGTCGACGGCGAGCGCAACGGCCTGGAGGCCGACCTCGACGAGGCGATGCAGTCCCGGCCGCCGCTGGAGATCGTCAACGACACCCTGCTGGCCGGCATGAAGACCGTCGGCGAGCTGTTCGGCTCCGGCCAGATGCAGCTGCCGTTCGTGCTCGCCTCCGCCGAGGTCATGAAGACCGCGGTGGCCCACCTCGAGCCGCACATGGAGAAGACGGACGACGAGGGCAAGGGCACGATCGTCCTGGCCACGGTCAAGGGCGACGTCCACGACATCGGCAAGAACCTCGTCGACATCATCCTGAGCAACAACGGCTACACCGTGGTCAACCTGGGCATCAAGCAGCCCATCGCCACGATCCTGCAGGCCGCGGCGGAGCACCGCGCCGACGCCGTCGGCATGAGCGGGCTGCTGGTCAAGTCCACGGTGGTGATGAAGGAGAACCTGCAGGAGATGAACTCCCGCGGGAACTCCCTGCCCGTGCTGCTCGGCGGCGCCGCGCTGACGCGCTCCTACGTCGAGAACGACCTGTCCGAGGTCTACGCGGGCCGCGTCTCCTACGCCCGGGACGCGTTCGAGGGCCTGCGGCTGATGGACGCGACGATGGCCCGCAAGCGGGGCCTGGCGCCGGCCGTCGACCCGGAGGAGGAGCGGAAGGCGGCCGAGCGCAAGGAGCGGCACGAGCGCTCCAAGCGGATCGCGGCGAAGCGCCGGGCCGCCGAGGCGGAGTCCGCGGGCCCGCTGCCCGAGCGGTCAGACGTGGCGCTGGACAACCCCGTGCCGACCCCGCCGTTCTGGGGCACCCGGGTGGTCAAGGGCGTCGCGCTGGCCGAGTACAGCGGCATGATCGACGAGCGCGCCCTCTTCCTGGGCCAGTGGGGCCTGCGCGGGGCCAAGGGCGGCTCGGGGCCCTCGTACGAGGAGCTCGTCGAGACCGAGGGCCGACCGCGGCTGCGGTACTGGCTGGAGCGGCTGACCGCGGAGGGCGTGCTGGCCCACGCGTCGCTGGTCTACGGCTACTTCCCGGCCGTCGCCGAGAAGGACTCGCTGCTGGTGCTCACCGAGCCCCGCGCGGACGGCCCCGAGCGGTACCGCTTCACCTTCCCGCGCCAGCGCCGGGACCGGCACCTGTGCCTGGCGGACTTCTGGCGGCCGCGCGAGGTCGCGCTGGCGCGCGGCGAGATCGACGTCCTCCCGCTGCACCTGGTCACGATGGGGCGGCCGATCGCGGACTACGCCAACGAGCTGTTCGCCAAGGACGCCTACCGGGACTACCTGGAGGTGCACGGGCTCGGCGTGCAGCTCACCGAGGCACTGGCCGAATACTGGCACAAGCGGATCCGCGAGGAGCTCACCTGGTCGACCGGGCGGACCGTCGCCGAGGAGGACCCGGAGGACGTCACCGAGTTCTTCTCGCTGGGCTACCGCGGCGCCCGGTACTCGCTGGGCTACGGCGCCTGCCCGAACCTCGAGGACCGGGCCAAGATCGTCGAGCTGCTGGAACCCGGCCGCATCGGCGTCGAACTGTCCGAGGAGCTGCAGCTGCACCCCGAGCAGTCCACCGACGCGTTGATCGCGCACCACCCGGAGGCGAAGTACTTCAATGCGGGCTGATCCCCCTGTGAGCGAACGGCACTCTCGCTCACCAGGTCTGAGCGAGAGCGCCGTTCGCTCATCGGTCGCCGCCGTCCTGTTCGACATGGACGGCACGCTGATCGACTCCGAGAAGGTGTGGGACCGCTCGCTCGTCGAGGTGCTGCGCTGGCTGGGCGGCACGGACCTCTCGCCCGAGGCCCGTCGGGAGACCCTCGGCGGGAACCTGCGCAGCAGCCTGGCGATCGTGTTCCGCGAGGCGGGCGTCGTGCAGACGCCCGAGCTGAGCGAGCAGGCCGCCCACATGCTCGTCGAGCGCACGGCGGAGATGTTCGAGGGCGGGCTGCCGTGGCGGCCCGGCGCCTACACCGCGCTGCGCACGGTACGGGAGGCCGGGTTCGCGACGGCGCTGGTCACCAACACCGGCCGCTACCTCACGGACAAGGCGCTGGTCGGGATCGGGGCGGAGCACTTCGACGTCACCGTCTGCGGCGACGAGGTGCCGCACGGCAAGCCCGCGCCGGACCCGTACCTGCGCGCGGCCGCGCTGCTGGGCCTCGCGGCGGAGGACTGCGTGGCCGTCGAGGACTCGCCGACCGGCATCCGGGCCGCGGAGGCCGCGGGCGCCGCCGTCCTCGCCGTGCCGTGCGAGGTGGCGATCCCGCCCGGGCCGGGCCGCGTCGTGCGCCCCTCGCTGGAGGGGCTCACCCCTGCGGACCTGGCCGCCGTGCACCGGGAGGTGCGGGAGCAGCAGGCGGCCTGACCCGGCCGGGCGGGCAGGTGCCCTGGTCCGCGGGGTACCGTCGGGCGTGTCGGGCCGCGACGAGCGGCGCCTCCGTCCGGGTGACCGCCCCGGTGGCGTCACCGCCCGGCGCAACGTGCGGTCCGGCGGTCTCACCGGGGCCCCACGGGTTCGTGACGGCGCGGGAGGCACCCGACACTGGGTGCGATCGAGACGGCTGGAGAGGGATCGGCAGGGACGTGAAGACATTCGACGAGCTCTTCGAGGAGCTCCGCGAGAAGGCCGCCACCCGGCCCGCCGGGTCGGCCACGGTCGAGGCGCTCGACGCCGGCGTCCACGCGCAGGGCAAGAAGCTCCTCGAGGAGGCGGGCGAGGTCTGGATCGCCGCCGAGCACGAGGACGACGCCGCGCTCGCCGAGGAGATCTCGCAGCTGCTCTACCGCGCCCAGGTGATCATGATCGGCCGCGGGCTGAGCCTGCAGGACGTCTACAAGTACCTGTAGGAGCCCGCCCGTGACGACCTCGACCCCCGCCCCGAACGGCGCCCGCCGCACCCACCCGAAGGAAGCCACACCCATGCTCCGCGTCGCACTCCCCAACAAGGGCACGCTCGCCGAGCCCGCCGCGACGATGATGCGCGAGGCGGGCTACCGGCAGCGCTCCGACTCGCGCGACCTGTCCATGGTCGACGAGGAGAACGGCATCGAGTTCTTCTACCTGCGGCCGAAGGACATCGCGACCTACGTCGGCTCCGGCGACCTGCACCTCGGCATCACCGGGCACGACCTCATGGAGGAGTCCGGCAGCCAGGTCCAGGAGGTGCTCAAGCTCGGCTTCGGCGCGTCGAAGTTCCGGTTCGCCGCTCCCGAGGACAAGGACTGGAAGCTCGAGGACCTCGACGGCCGCACGATCGCGACGTCGTACCCCCGGCTGGTCCGCTCCCACCTGTCCGGCAAGCGGATCGGCGCCACGATCATCAAGCTCGACGGCGCGGTGGAGATCTCCGTGCAGCTCGGCCTGGCCGACGCCATCGCGGACGTGGTGTCCTCCGGCCGCACGCTGCGCCAGCACGGGCTCAAGGTCATCGGCGACCCGATCGCCGAGTCCGAGGCCATGCTCATCGAGCGCGAGCCGCGGATGGACCGCGTCGAGTCCGAGGAGATCAAGGCCTTCAAGCGGATCTTCACGGAGCGGATCCGCGGCGTCGTCTACGCCCGGCAGTACCTGATGCTCGACTACGACTGCCCCAAGGCGAAGCTCGACGCGGCCAAGGAGATCACCCCCGGCCTGCAGGCGCCGACCATCGCCCCGCTCGCCGACCCGGACTGGGTGGCCGTGCGGTCGATGGTGCGCAAGCACGCGTCGAACCGGGTCATGGACGAGCTCGCCGCCCTCGGCGCCAAGGCCATCCTGACCTCGGAGATCCGGTCCTGTCGCGCGGTCGACGGCGGCCAGTACTGACAGTGGTGGGCACGGTCCCGGCGGCGCGATGCCGCCGGGACCGTCGTCGTTCTCGGCCCTGTCGTCGGCTCGGTCGTCGGCTCGGTCGTCGGCTCGGTCCTCGGCGCCGTGGTCAGCGGCGTCGGACGGTCAGCTCCTGCGTGATGTGGGCGGCGTGCCCGGTCAGGTCGAACAGCTTCGCCGTGACCGTGCCCGTGCCGGTCGGCCCGACGACGGTCGCCGCGTCGATGCCCGTCCACGCGCCGGTCGGCGGGCGGTGCAGGTGCACGCTGAGCTCGGTGTTCACGAACAACCAGTCCTGCATCCGCAGGGTCGCGGCCACGCCGTTGGCGGAGTCGGCGATCGCCGCGAGCCCCTGCAGCGGCGTCGCCTCCTCGCCCTCCACCACGGGCACCCGCAGCCGGCCCCAGGCGCGGCCCGGCCCCAGCTCGTCCCACTGCCCGCCCAGCCAGCGCCACTCGACGGCGTCGAGGTAGCCGGGCAGCCAGCCCTGCGGCCGCTCGCCCTGCGGCGCCGCGTCGTCCGGCGGGGGCAGCGGGGCGGCGGCGCCCACGGACGCGTCGGCCGTGTCGTCGATCGCGAGGCGCCAGGCGCGGGCCCGCAGCACCGCCCGCCCGCCGGCGGTCATCTCCGCGGCCAGCATCTCGATCGTCCGGCCCGGGCGCTCGACCCAGGCGCGCACCTCGAGGTCGCCCACGGGCACCACGCCGAGGATCTCGATGGTGTAGCGCGAGAGCTGCAGCGGGGGAGCGTCCGGCCGGCTGGGCGCGCACCGCTCGAACTCGCGCACCAGCAGCGCCGACGGCGGCCCGAGGTGCTGGGCGCCGGCGAACCACGGGCCTGCGGTCGACATGGTCGCGTGGTACCGGCCCGCGCTCGCGTCGACGACTCGGTAGAAGGGCTCCTCGCTCACGCGGCCGATGATGCCCCGCGGACGTGTGCGACTCCGTGTGCACCCTCCGGACCGCGGGTGTCGGGAGCGTCGGTGACGTCCGCGACGTCCGAGGCCCCCGTGCTGCCCGGTCGACCCGGGCCCGCGCCGGCGGGCGCCGATCGGAGCTCGGGCCAGCCGGGGTAGGGCGGCGGGGTGCCGTCCCAGGCGGGGCACAGCGCGCGGTGGGCGCACCAGTCGCACCCCGGTCCCCGGCGGGGGCGGAAGTCGCCGGTGCGGTCGGCCTCCCGGATGGCGGCCCAGATCGCCTCCAGGATCCGCTGGAAGCGGCGCAGCTCGCCGGCCTCCGGACGGTAGGTCAGCTCCTCGCCGCCCTCGCCGAGGTAGACCAGGCGCAGCTGCTCCGGCACCGTGCCGCGCAGCTCCAGCAGGGCGAGCGCGTAGAACTTCATCTGGAACAGCGCCCGGGCCTCCGAGGCCTCCCGCGGGGCCGCACCCGTCTTGTAGTCGACGATCCGGAGCCCGCCCTCGGCATCGACGTCCAGCCGGTCGAGATAGCCGCGCAACGGCACCCCCGAGCTCAGCTCGGTCTCGACGAGCAGCTCCCGGGACTGCGGCTCGAAGGCGCGCGGGTCCTCCAGGGCGAAGTAGGTGTCGAGCAGGGCCTCGGCGGAGGAGAGCCAGCCGGGGAGCGGGTCGGCGGTCTCGGCGGTCTCGGCGGGCACGCCGTGGTCGGCGGTGTCGGCGGTCTCGGCGGGCACGCCGTGGTCGGCGGTGTCGGCGGTGTCGGCGGTGTCCCCGCTGTCCCCGCTGTCCCCGGTGCCCTCGTCGTCCTCCGTGTCGACCGCGACCGGGCGCCGGCGCAGCTCCTCGAGCACCGCCGCGACGATCTCCGGCGCCTCCGCGGCGATCTCCGCCCACACCACGCCGACCAGTGCCTTCGCCCGCGCCGGCACCCGCTCGGCCGCCGGCAGGTCGAAGAGCCGCTCCAGCACCGCGTGCACGAGGGTGCCGCGCAGGGCGGCCGCGCTCGGCGCCTCGGGCAGCCGGTCCACGGCGCGGAAGCGGTAGAGCAGGGGGCACTGCTTGAAGTCCGCGGCGCGCGAGGGGGACAGGGCGGGCCGGCGCCGCTCCGCGCCGGCCTCCTCGGCGGGTCCCGGACCCGGCAGCCCGGTGTCCGCGAGCCCGGTGTCCGCGAGCCCGGTGTCCGCGAGCCCGGTGTCCGCGAGCCCGGTGTCCGCGAGCCCGGTGTCCGCGAGCCCGGTGTCCGCGAGCCCGGTGTCCGCGAGCCCGGTGTCCGCGAGCCCGGT